>JAGARD010000119.1 GCA_017622415.1 Clostridia bacterium
GTGGCGTTTCATCCAAATACGAATAGGTTTTAATCGTCAAAAAAATCTCGTTCCGCGTCCACTCCATTCGCATTTATAAGGCGATTTTAACGCGTGGCGTTTTAGATGCTCGATGCTGGATGCTAGATTTTAGATAGAATAAAAACAGCCGATGAGGATTAATTTTCCTCGTCGGCTGTTTTATTCTAATAATCTCCGTATCCTTTTCCCGAAAGGTCGTCTTCAACATCTCTGACAATTCTTTTTGCCCATTCCTCGTCGGTTTCATAATCTGTTCCGGTATATTTCGCGTAATTTTCATTAAACTTGCTTTTATAGTATTCAGTTTTTCTAATACTGCTATATTTCCAACCGTCGTATTCTTCATCTTTTTTCCTAAGCTCTTCTTTTATGCGTTTTTTACGCTCATCAAGGTCAAGTGATACCCAATAACGGTCTGCCTCAGCCTTAAATTCTTCCCATTTTTTCTCACTGCTATAGAAAGGCTTGATTATAACGTTAAGCACAAAATACATCTGAAAGTATGTAATATATAATAGAGCACATCCAATCAGCACCATAGCAACAAAAATGGCATACCACCACCATTCAGTATCCTTTTGGGTGAAAACCGAAGCTGTAGAAATAACTGAATGTATAATAAATGCGGAAAGTAATGCACAAAAAGATATACCTGTAATTCTGCACCAAATTATCTGGGCATCATAGGCATCTGTTTTATTTGCGGGGGCATTATCTATATACGAGTAAAGCTGTTTTGCTCTTTTGGCATCACTGCCCTCAATTACAGGCTTTTGCCCCTTTGTAAAAATGCGAATAATAAACGATATAATACCGCAAACAACAAAAGGAACAAGGTATAACAGAGCAAAAAACATAACAATTTTTAAAAACATAACGTCAGTTATTTCACCGAAAAATCCCCAAATCTTATGGCAATAATCAGGAATAAAACTAAAGGTATCAAAAAAGGCGAGATTGGTGTTGTTATCGGTAACAACTTCATAAGCCACACCTAAAATAAGAATTAATGCGTGAACTCCAAACAGTATACTGCCAAGCGGTAAAACAATATTTTGTGCAAGGAAATCGGCGTGCCTTTTCTTGCTTAAAGAGTAGGCATATTTAACTGCTTTTGGAAAATTTTCTTTAGATATTTTTTCGATTTTTTTCAATACAAAACACCCCTTTTTCATTATTTTACCATATTATACATTTAATGTAAATGTTTTTAATATAAGAGCTGTAAATTTGTCATTTCAGTTGGTAATACAATAATGTGCTTTTGCTTTTTAATGGCATAATCAAGGGCGATTTTCGTTCCACTTTTGCGAGTGATTGGGACATTTTCTTTATCGTAGTAGACAATACAAAATTGACTATTATCTATCATCTCATAATTACGCTCGACATAAGTGGCTCTGCCTGAGTTTATTATCTTTTCGGGGTAATAAGTGTCCTCGTAGTTTTTCAGCAAATAGTTCTTATAATGCTCACTTATATATGGATATTCTGCTCGCACATAAACTCGCTTTATATGCGGGTATTTTTCTTTTAACTCGGTTACAAGTTCAAGGCATAAACTATTAAATCGGCTTTTGCTCCCAAAAAGGAATGTATCAACATTTTCGCATACTATCAGTTTTTCGATAATTTTATTAAGCTTTGATTTTAATTCTTCGTTTTCGTTTATAGTTCTGTGCCCTATAAAGGAACATATATTATTTTTCACTTTCTTTCACTCCAAGTAAATAATTCTGCATTTATTATAGAACATTATTTACTTAAAGTAAACAATTATTTACTTGTCAAAAGTTATAATTTGTTCCCTCACAATGTAAACTATTATTATAAGGGGGCATAATAATGAAAACAGAGTTTCCTGATAAATATATTACTTTAGGTCTAAAAATTGCGTATTACCGCAAAAAAGCTGGCTACACACAAGAAGTATTTGCGGAGCTTATTGATAAAAGCGTAAACTTTGTAGGTCAAGTTGAGGGACCGGGTACAGTTCGTGGTGTTTCGCTTGAAACCTTATTCAAAATTGCTCAGGTGTTAAAAACAACACCCTCTAAATTATTGGAAGAAGATTAATATATATGTAAAAACACTCTGCCTTAACAGCAGAGTGTTTTTCGCTATAAATATTTTTATTAGTCTAAAGGCTTCATCGTCGGAA
>JAGARD010000120.1 GCA_017622415.1 Clostridia bacterium
AACTTAATTAAAAAGGTAAGCGTTGGATGTTTCGGCGACCCTAACGGATATGAGGAAACTCTTTACCAAACCGAGGGCGGTTTATTTTTCCTTTATGTTAATGGCGGCGAGGAATCTCCTTACAGCCAAGAAAACATAAAACGCCTTTCAAAAGAAAAGGCAGAAGAGTGGTTAGCTAACCATTAATCTAAAAACAGCCTTGAAAAGCCAAGGCTGTTTTATTTTTTAAAAATTTCCTAAATTAGGTGTTGACAATTAAGTGCCACTTTGATATAATATTTAGGCTTGATAAAAAGCATTTATAAATTTGCGAGTGTGCTGGAATAGGCAGACAGGCACGTTTGAGGGGCGTGTGTCCACGACGTACGGGTTCAAGTCCCGTCACTCGCACCAAAATCGGAAATCCGCTGATGAAAATCGGCGGATTTTTGATTTTGTATTATTCATTTTTCATTATTCAATATTCATCATTCATTAAAAACGGATTTCCGTAATGAATAATGAATATGTAAGTCGCTTCGCTAATGAATAATGAATAATTTGAAAATCTTACGGAATGAATTTTGAAAATCAGACCGAATGAAAATAGGAAATCTGACCGATTGGGCTGTTTTTAAATTCCTATCAGGCGATACAAATAACTACTTTTGAAGTAATTAACTTTGGAATTATTTAAATGCTTTTTTGATTTTCAAAACAACAACATATATAATAATCACGGGATATGTACTATTTTTGGCTGCGAAAAACCTAATACTTATTCGGGTTTTCACCTGATTATTATATCGCTACTTCGCACCAAATTCTCAAATCAGACCTTCGAGGTTGGTTTGGGAATTTTCTATTTATACAGTTCTTTATTAATATAATTCAAAACTTTCTTTTTATTTGCACTCCACAAGGGGGCTATAAGTTTCTTTTTGTCGCCGTCGCCCGTCATTCGGTGAACTACCATATCGGGCGGTAATACGGCTAGGCATTTTTTGAGTATTTCGGTATATTTTTCTAAAGAGAGAGTCTCAAATTTACCTGCCAAATAATCCTTTTCAAGGTCGGTGCCTTTTAAGATGTGTAAAAGCTGAAGTTTTATTCCGTCAGCACCCGAGCGACCGATATAATCTGCGGTTTTTACCATCATTTCCTCATTTTCAGAAGGTAGGCCGATAATCATATGAGTGATTATTGTAACGCCAATGCTTTTGAGTTTTTCAACTGCATTGTCATAACATGACAGGGAGTAGCCGCGCCGTATATACTGCGCGGTTTTTTCGTGCATTGTCTGGAGTCCAAGCTCGACCCAAACGGGTTTGATTTTATTGAGTTTTTCGAGCAGTTTTAAAACTTCGTCGGGCAGACAGTCGGGTCTTGTTGCTATAGATAAAATCACAACCTGAGGGTGTGAAATTGCCTCAAAAAACACCTTTTCTAAATATTCTATCGGGGCATAAGTGTTTGTGAAACTTTGAAAATAGGCAATGAATTTGTCGGCATTGGTTTTGCTTTTGATTTTGGCTTTAGCTGTTTCAATTTGCTCGGAAATACTTAGATTAATGGGAGAAGCAAAACTGCCCGAGCCTTCTTCACTACAAAAAATACAACCGCCAAATCCTATTGTGCCGTCACGGTTGGGACAGGTTGTTACCGCAGAAAGGGCTAGTTTATATACCTTAAAGCCAAATTCGTTTTTTAAATGCTCGTTTAATGTGATAGGCATACAACCACCCTCCTTTTAAATTATTTTAACACAAAAAATACTTTTGTTAAAGTAAAAATACTTGCTCGTTTGTGATTATTATGATAAAATTCAAAAGTAGACCCCAATAAAGGAGAAAAGACTGTGTTTAGCGTAATTTTTGATATGGACGGCACACTTCTTGACACCCAAAGGATTTGTATTCCTGCTTGGGAATTTGCTGGACAAAATCAAGGTGTCAAAGGTGTGGGAGAGGCTATATACCATGTTTGCGGAATGAATCAAACGGGTTGGAGCAATTATTTAAAAGAAAACTATGGTATGCTTGATATTGAAAAGTTTATTGCCGAAATGAGGCAGTACATAATAGATAATCTTGTGGTTAAATTTATGCCTGGCGCTAAAGAACTCATAGAGTATTTAAAGAAGAATAATATTAAAATAGGTTTGGCGTCAGGCTCGTCGATGAAATCGGTTATGCACCATCTAAATGAGGTTGGAGCTTTCGATTATTTCGACGCCATTGTAGGCGGAGATGAAATTTTAAACGGAAAACCTGCACCTGATATATTTTTGCTGACTGCTGAGAGAATGGGTGTAGACCCTAAAAACTGTTTTGTTTTTGAGGATGCCGATAACGGCATTTTTGCGGGGTCTGCTGCAGGGATGAAATGTATAGGAGTTCCCGATGTTGTAAAGTTTTCTGAGAAAGCTCAAAGTCTTATGTATGCAAAGCTCAACCGAATTGACGAGGCGATAGAACTTTTCGAAGCTTTACAAAATACTTGATTATTGTAAAACGGTATGGTAAAATTATCTAAAGAGGTGTTTTAGTTGAAAAATGTAGTTATTGCAATAGACCGTGAGTATGGAAGCGGAGGCAGAGCAGTTGCCGAAGAACTTTCCGAAATTATGGGAATTAAATTATATGATAAGGATTTAATTAAACTTATCGCAAAGGATAGCGGATTTTCCGAAGAGGTTTTGCGTGATATTGACGAAACCGCAACAAACAGTTTGCTTTATACCTTGTCTATGAATGCTACGCATAACATGGCTATGATGGTAAACGGACACGGCATTCCCGTCGGCGATAAGGCGTTTGCTATCGGCTCTAATATTATTAAAGAGTTAGCCGATAAAGAGTCTTGTATAATTATCGGCAGATGTGCTGACAGTATACTTAAAGAGCGCGATAATTTGCTTAGCGTATTTATTTATGGTGATACCGAAAACAAAATTGAGCGTGTTTGCGGATATGAAAACTGCACTAGAAGCGAAGCGGCAAGTTTAATTAAAAAGGTTGACCGCCGCAGAAGTTTCTATCACAACTACTATTCCGATACTAAGTGGGGCGACCGCCGCTCATATGATATTGCTATTAACAGCAAAATCGGAATTGACAAGGTTGCAAAAATTATTAAATATATGGCAGAAAACAAATAAAAAAAGCTCCCTTTCGGGAGCTTTAATTTTTATTATTTTATAATTCCTGTGGAGGTTTCTTTTTGAATAACATCGTGAGCGCCGCCCTCGACAATGCTTGTTGAAGAAACGAGGGTAAGTTTTGCTTTCTCTTGAAGCTCTGCAATGCTTAAA
>JAGARD010000008.1 GCA_017622415.1 Clostridia bacterium
TGAAAGAATACGGAGCCAGAGCTTATGTAATAATGGCTATGGGAATTGCTATGACCAAAGATAGTTCCACAATGCAAAAAAGGGCAATTGATGCAGGAATTTCGGTATTAAATTTTTATGATAATACCGACCTTTCAAAAAATCTGATTGATACCGCCGATATTATAGTCGATGCTATATTCGGCATAGGCTTTCACGGTGCCGCTGATAGGGAAATATCACTTATTATAGAAAGAATAAATCACTCAAAGGCAAAAAGAGTTGCACTTGACATACCCAGCGGAGTAATTGCCAATACAGGCGAGGTTTTGGGTAGTGCCGTTAAAGCTGATTTAACGGTATCCTTTATTGGATATAAGCCCTGCCATTTTGAATATCCTGCTTTAGAGCTTTGCGGAAAGGTTAAAGCCGTATCAATAGGAATTGACGATAGCGAAATCACCGATTTTTTAGCAGAGGTAATTGATGTAAAGCAGGCAATAAGCTATCTTTCAAAAATCTCTACAAATGCACATAAGGGTACAAAGGGTACTTCACTTATAATAGGTGGCTCGTTTGGTATGGCGGGGGCACCTATGCTTTCAGCAAGGGCGGCAATGCGTTCGGGTGCAGGTATTGTTAAGGTATGTATACCAAATCAGGTTTATTCCGCCGCGGCACCGATGCTTCCCGAAGCGGTTTTGTACCTGCGAACGGTAAAAATGGATTTTTATGCGGTGATGATATTAATGCCGATTTATTTAAAAATGTAAGCTCTGTTTTAATCGGTCCTGGAATGGGAAATAATGAAGATACGGCGTCTGCAGTTTTAAGAGCGGTGGCATTTTCAAAGGTTCCAACCGTTATTGATGCTGATGGTCTTAACGCAATTTCTTATGAGCCTGATGCCCTAAAATCCGATGCGGTAGTTGCGGTAACACCTCATCCTGGTGAAATGTCACGCCTTACGGGTAAATTGGTATCCGAAATTCAAAATAACCGAATAGAAACGGCTTTGGATTTCGCAAAGGAGTATCAAGTTATAACAGTGCTTAAAGGTTCATATACTATAATAGCCTGCCCGTCGGGTAAAGTTTATATTAACACCACAGGCAATGCATCAATGGCAACGGCAGGTAGCGGTGATATGCTGGGCGGAATGATTGCCGCATTTTTGGCGAACGGAACCCCACCTGAAAAGGCGGTTGTTGCCGCCGTTTGCCTGCATGGTGCGGCGGGCGATATGGTTGCTAAAAATCTGGGCGTACGAGGTCCAATTACCAGCGATATGATTGAAGCCCTACCTTTTATATTAAATAACGGAGAAAATTAATATGAAAAAAATAATTAGCACCGTTTTATTGTTTTTTCTAATATTCACATTAACGGCTTGTAGCGGAAATACAAAAAGTCAAATAATCGTAGCAGAAGCGGGTTATACTTGTGAGGGTCTTGTTAAATATGGCGAAAATTTTTCGTCAAATGTTACGGTTAACGCAGTAGGCGGCGGAATTTTTTCGCTTGTAATAAACACTCCAAAGGATATTTCAGGTCTTACCTTTGAATTTGATAACAGCGAAATGAAAGTAACGTATAATGGATTAGAATATTCAGACTCTATTTCGCCCGAGTATGGGGGTTTCGCTGAGATTTTAAATGAAATCTTTTTAAAATTCACCACAAGCAGACCTACCGTTTTGGGCAAGGATGGGAAATTTTTGTTTGAAGGCAGTAATTCAAATTATTCTTTTGTTGTAGCATTTAATGAGGAAGGCTTTCCGCTTTCTGTAACGGTAGAAGATGAGGACTTAACCGTAACCTTTTATAATTGGAAGTATTGAAATGATTTATAAAAATATTCAGTATGAAATAATTCGCTCAAAGCGGAAAACCTTATCTTTAGAGGTAAAGCGGGGCGGCGAGGTGATTATCAGAAGTCCTTTACACCTATCCGAACAAAAAATAACCGAGTTTTTAAATCTGCGCTATGAATGGCTTTTAAAGGCTATTAAACGGCAAAAGAACAAAAAGGATAAATACAACCTCACCCCCGAACAAATTAATGCCTTAAAGCAAAAAGCAAAGGACATTTTACCAAAACGGGTAGAGTATTATAGTAATATAATGAAGCTTTATCCTAAAACAGTAAAAATTAATCTTGCAAAAACGCGATTTGGTAGTTGCAGTAGTCAAAACAGTATAAATCTTTCTGCCTTTTTAATGCTTTATCCTATGGAGGCTATTGATTATGTTGTGGTGCATGAGCTTGCCCATATAAAGTATAAAAATCATCAAAAGGAATTTTATAATTTGGTTGAAAGCTATATGCCCGACTATAAAAAACGCATTTTACTTTTAAAAGATAAATAACTTGTAATTAAGCTCTTGGAATTAACCAAGGGCTTTTAATTTTATTCACTTTATATGGTTTATCGGCATAAAATGTCGTAGTATATTATATCCAAGCATTAAACCCACTTTGGTTTATAGATTTTGGATAATTGAGGTGAATATATGCAAGCTGCTTTATGTGATTTAAAGGTCGGGCAAGGCGGTACGGTTGTTTCGGTAAACGCCAATGCCGATATTTTAAGGCGTCTTTTAGATATTGGAATTGTTTCTGGTACGAGGGTACATTGTGTTTTAAAAAGTCCATTAGGAGACCCCTCGGCATTTTTAATAAGAGGTGCGGTCGTAGCTCTGCGTAATGAGGATAGCGTAAATATAACGGTAGATGCCGATTTTCCTTTAGCGGTGGTGAAAGAAAATGGGTCTTACGGTGCAGTCGGTAGGCATAAAAGCCGCCGAAGCTGATATTAAAGAAAAAATCCCTAAGGGGGCTAAGGTAATTGCTTTAGCGGGCAATCCAAATGTAGGTAAAAGCACCCTTTTCAACAAGCTTACGGGACTGAAGCAACATACAGGTAATTGGCCGGGAAAGACTGTTACGAACGCAGTAGGTGAGTATAAGAACAAAGAAAATCATTTTGCTTTTGTGGATATACCTGGCACATATTCGCTTATAGCACATTCCGCCGAGGAGGAGGTAGCCAGAGATTTTTTAGTATTTGGTGAGCCTGATTTAGCAGTGGTTGTGTGTGATGCAACTTGTTTGGAGAGAAATCTTAATTTGGTTTTGCAGGTATCAGAAATTTGCCCTAAGGTGGTTGTGTGTGTAAATCTTTTGGATGAAGCAGCGAAGAAAGGCATTTTTGTCGATTTAGAACTTTTAAGTAAGAATTTGGGGCTTCCTGTTGTGGGTACAAGTGCACAAAAGGGTGCGGGGCTAGATAATCTAATTGAGGTTATTTCCAAAACCGAAAGTGGAGATTTTTTAGCTTCAAAAAGAGTAAAGGTAGATTATCCCGAGGTTATGGAAAAAGCAATATCCGAGCTTGAAGCTAAGCTTAATAGCATCTCTTCATTTTTTAACAATAGATGGATTGCCATAAGACTTTTAGAAAATGATATAGCTTTCATAACTAAATTGGAAAGCCATTTTGGATTTTGCTTAAAGGAAAATCCTGAGCTTTTAAAAACCCTTGAAAAGGTAAAAAAGGAGCTATTAGAAGCAAAAATAGATGAGTCAGCCTTTAAAAAATATCTTGTTTCGGGCTTGGTACTTACCGCCGAAGCAATATGCGATGAAAAAACCGTTAAATTTAAAAATTCTGATTATAAACGTCGCGACTTAAAAATAGATAAGTTTGTAACAGGCAGGGTAACGGGGCCAATATGTATGCTTATGCTATTGGCGGTGATATTTTGGATAACTATTTCGGCGGCTAACTATCCGTCAGCTTTGCTTTGGGAATTTTTTAGCTTTTTGGAAGCGAAGCTTTTTGAATTTTCAGTATCGTTAGGAATACCAACAGTTTTGGCAGATATGCTTTTTCACGGTGTTTTAAGGGTGCTTTTATGGGTTGTATCGGTAATGCTTCCGCCTATGGCAATTTTCTTTCCTATGTTTACTCTTTTGGAGGATTTTGGGTATCTTCCTCGAATTGCCTTTAATTTGGATAGAGGATTTAAAGGTTGCTCTGCTTGTGGAAAACAGGCGCTCACAATGTGTATGGGATTTGGCTGTAATGCGGCAGGCATTACGGGATGCAGAATAATAGATTCAAGGCGAGAGAGGCTTATTGCAATAATTACCAATTCATTTGTTCCCTGTAATGGGCGATTTCCAACTCTAATAGCAATAATTACAATGTTTTTTATCTCTAGTGGGGCAAGCGGATTTGTTTCAGCATTGATTTTAACCGCCGTAATTCTTTTGGGAATAGGCACTACCTTTTTGGTTTCAAAAATATTGGCTCTAACTCTTTTAAAGGGTGCGCCATCCTCATTTACGCTTGAATTACCCCCATATAGAAAGCCGCAAATCGGAAGTGTTATTGTGCGTTCAATATTTGATAGAACGGTTTTCGTGCTTTTGAGAGCAATGTCGGTAGCAGCTCCTGCGGGCCTTGTTATTTGGTTGCTTGCTAATCTTAAGATAAACGATTTGAGCTTACTTTCCTATATCAGCGAGTTTTTAGACCCTTTTGGCAGGGCAATAGGTATGGACGGAGTTATTTTGCTAGGTTTCATTTTAGGCTTTCCCGCAAATGAAATTGTAATTCCAATAATAATTATGGCGTATGTTGGCGGTGGCACATTAACCGAATATAGCTCGTTATTTGAACTTAAAAATCTGCTTATAAGTAATGGGTGGACAGTAACAACCGCAATTTGTGTTATAGTTTTTTCGCTTATGCATTGGCCGTGTTCTACAACTGTTTTAACCGCAAAAAAGGAAACGGGAAGCCTTTATTGGAGCTTTATAACCTTTATAACACCAACAATTTGCGGAATTTTACTTTGTTTTATTATTAATAACCTTTCAAAGCTTTTTTAAACAAAAATAAAATGGACGGCATATTATAGAATATTGGCGGTTGCTTTTAACCGCTAATATTTTAAAATGAAAGGCGGGTAAAAATATGCAACGTTATTTTATAATAACAGGAACAATTACCTATGCCATAAAATGCCGTGATGCACTAAGGCTTAACGGCTATAAAGCGGAGCTTAAGCGCACGGTGAACACAGGCGGTAATGTTGGTTGTGGATACGGTGTTGTTACAGTATGTAATATAGAAGAAATTAAAAAAATTATGTCGGAATATGCAATTCGTTATTTGCAAATAAAAAGAGAAGGGGAGTAAAATGGTTTATTTTGATAATGCCGCAACAACGGGTAAAAAGCCGCTTGGTGTAATAAAGGCGGTAACAAATGCCTTTTATGACCTTTCAGCAAACCCTGGCAGAGGTGGTCATAGGGCATCACTCAAAGCGTCTGAGGCGGTTTATGGTGTAAGAAAAAAGGCTGCAGCATTGTTCGGTGCCAAGGGTGAAGAAAATGTTATTTTCACACCCTCCTGTACTGCTGCAATAAATTATGTGTTAAAGGGTATTTTAAAACCTAAGGATGGACTTGTAATTTCTTCCTTGGAGCATAATTCGGTCACTAGGCCTGCCGAAACACTTAGAAAAATAGGAGTGGAGCTTACCGTTGCAGAGGTTATTTTTGGCGATAAAGAGGCAACGGTACGGTCCTTTGAAAGAGCAATAAAGCCCAACACCAAGGCGGTGCTTTGTACCCATGCATCAAACGTTACGGGCGAAATTATGCCTATAAAGCAAATTGGTGAGCTTTGCCACAAAAAAGGTGTAATTTTTATTGTGGATGCGGCACAAACTGCAGGTGTTTTGCCTATTGATGTTTGTGAGATGAATATAGACTTTTTGTGTGTAGCGCCTCACAAAGGGCTTTATGCACCAATGGGTACGGGTATTCTTATAGCGAGTAAAAATATTGAACAGCCTCTTATTGAGGGTGGAACAGGTGTAAATTCCGCCCTTTCGGTTCAACCTGATGAATATCCCGAAAGGCTTGAAAGCGGTACGCTTAATCTCCCGGGAATTGTAGGTATAGGTGCAGGAATTGATTTTGTTAACTCAAAAGGGTGTGAAAATATTTATAAGGCCGAGCTTGAGCTTGCAAAATATATTTATAACGGTCTTAAGAAAATATCTGGTTGTATTCTTTATACTCCGCCACCCGAATATGGTAGCTTTGTTCCTGTAATTTCCTTTAATTTAAGAGGAATTTCAGCTTCAGATACCGCCAACTTGCTGAATAATGCAAATATCGCGGTGCGAGGCGGGCTTCATTGTGCCCCCTTTGCACATAAAAGACTTGGTACAATAGAAAGCGGTACAGTTAGAATAAGTACTGCTGTTTTTAATACCAAAAGGGAAGCGGAGTATTTGCTTTCTACACTTAATTCAATATCCCAAAAAATAAGGCATAGAAAATAAGTAAAAAAAGGTTCCTCGGTGACTGCTTAAAGCCACTGAAGAACCTTTATTTTTTTAAAAAACTACTGTGCGTTATTAGCCGCTATATTAATGTGAGAGGAGTAGAAACGGCCTGCACGGAATATCTTAACAGTTACCGAATCACCTGGCTTGCACTGAGCAATAGCATTTTCAAGCTCTTTGTAATCTTTTATTGTAACTCCATTGAATTCTGTAATAATATCGCCACGCTGAATTTGGCTTTCATAAGCGGGACCGCCCTCGTTAACACTTACAACGACTGCACCTGCGGGATAGCCTAAAGCAATAAGCTGTTCAGCAGAGTAGCTTTGGCTGATTTGAATACCAAGATAAGGTGTGGGGTCATTTTGCTTATCAATAATATTATCGCAGATTTCCTTTACAGTGTTGGAGGGGATAGCAAAGCCCATACCCTCATAGCCTGTGCTAACAAGCTTAACGCTGTTAACACCAATAAGGTCGCCCTTAATATCTACAAGTGCACCGCCTGAGTTTCCTGGGTTAATAGCGGCATCGGTTTGAATTAATGACATAGTGTTTCCTGTGCCTATAGTTACCGAACGGTTAAGACCGCTTATAACTCCTGAGCTTACCGAGCCAATAAATTCAAGACCACCTGGATTACCAATAGCAATTGCATATTGACCAACACTAAGCTTATCTGAATCGGCAAACTGAATAGCGGGGAGACCGGTTTTTTCAACCTTAACAACGGCAAGGTCAGAGGCTATGTTGTAGCCGATTACTGTTGCATTTATAGCTGTTTCGGTATCGTTTGATAAAAATACCTCAACCTTGGAATTAGTGGACTCAACAGCACTTTCAATAACGTGATAGTTGGTGATAATGTAGCCGTCCTTAGAGTAAATTATTCCTGAGCCTTCTCCAGTGGCTTCGGTGCTACCGCCAAAGAAGTTTGTAACAGCGGCTGTTGTGCGAATACCTACAATGCTGGGACCTGCTTTTTTGGCAACTGCCTCGACCGAGGAATTTACAGTTTCATCAACAGTAATGTTGGTTACGTTTTGCGGTTCATTATTTTCTTCCTGTTTAGAGGAAACCGCTGCGGTATCTAAATGCTTTTCAGCGAAAAGCACACCAAAAATTCCGCCGCCAGCACCTAAAATGGCAGCAAGCAAAGCAGAGGTAATAATAACGCCTGCACCGTATTTTTTAGGCTTCTTTTCCTTTATAGGCTTTGGAGTATTGTTATTTGTGGGGGTAGATGGAGCGTTGTATGAATTGGGAGTGTAGGCAGGGGGAGTGTAAGAACTACTGGGTGTGCTGTTTTCTTTTTGAGAATTTTGTTTTGTATCAGGAATTTCAAACGCACTGCTTTTAAGGTTACCCTTAGCGGCAGAATAGCTATATGTGCCGTTAGGAATGAAAACAGGGGGCTCGGCTTTCTTAGGTTGCTCTGCCTTTTCGGTAGCAGGTATTTCGCTTGCCGTTTCAGACTTGGGAGCTTCGGGCAGGGTAGATGCGGCTGTATTTTCTGCCTTTGACTCAGCTACCGACGGAGTGACTGCAATAGGTGTTTTGTCGGGTGTAGGTTCAGACTTTTTTTCAGGAATAATATCCTGTTTTTCTTTGTTATCATCAGGCTTATCATTTGAAGCGGTAAAGAAATTACCCTCAGGAGTAACGGTGTATCCGCCTTGGGGCTTAAATCCCGAAAACATTGGGGTAGGATTAAAGGTCCCCTCCTTTTTAGGGGTGGTTTGCTCAACCGAGTCAAATCCGCTTAAATAGCTTTGATTTTCATTTTTCTTATTTTCATCCATATTAAAAAATCTCCTTTCGGTGATTACAATTTGAATTTTATAAACATATCATAATGTATTATTGTTACCTGCTTTAAATGAAATTATGAACTTAAAGTAAACAATAAATATATTTCTTTTTGTATTTCTGCCTTGAAAAAAAGGTTATTTTGTGCTAAAATATTTTTAGCGAAAGTGAGGTTTTTGTGTAATGCCTATTCAGGAATCGGGAGAAATGTATTTAGAAACTATTCTGTACCTTACCAAGGAAAAGGGTTCAGTGCGTGCAATTGATGTTGCGGAGCACATGGGATATTCCAAGCCAAGCGTAAGCCGTGCCGTAGGACTTTTAAAAAACGGCGGATATATTACGGTAGATGATGAAGGCTTTTTAGTGCTTACCGATTCGGGCAAGGATATAGCCGAGAAAATTTACGAACGCCACACTATGCTTACCGAATTTTTTGTGCGTTTGGGTGTTGACCCCAAAACCGCTAGTGACGATGCCTGTAAAATAGAGCATCATTTAAGCGATAAAACCTTTACGGCAATAAAAAACCATGCCGAAAAGTTCAAATAATCCACACCCTATATAATACAATAAAATGTTAAAATAATCAAGTGTAAAATTATTAAGAAATCGTTTTGTTTTGGGCAGGGCGATTTTTTATTGCAAATAGTTTTTATGTATGTGACCTTGTTTCTAACTTGCGTTAATTATAAGACGATTTTTTGTCTGTGGTAAACCATTTTCTAAAGCAATCGATAAATTGAAATTTGAAACGCGTGAATTTGCCCATTCCCTACGATGTAATGGGTACATCTGTTCGTCAAATTTCAATTTGAAAACTAATATTTCGTAAATTATTATCGCTTGTTGTTGGTTTTCAATAAAATCCTCCAAAAGTCTTGCAAATAGAGGGTTTTTCGCAAACAACTCATTTCAACTTGTTATGACTTATTATTTCGTTTTATCCTTGTCCAAAAGTATTATAAGGGCAAAATTAAGGGCAAAAATCATTTGAATTTTAGTTTAAGATTTGGGAAACGAACTGTTGCAATGTGAATTTACAAATGAATTGAGGAATTATCGTGAAGATATCCAAATTATTTGCAATCACATTGCAGACAAAAAACAGACTGATTTTCTTTATTATTGCATCTATCTATAATTTACTATTGGGTTTGTATTTAAAAGATTTTCTTGTTTTATCTCAAACACTTATGGTGTTCTATTTATTATCAGTTTTACCGTCTTTGTTTTTGGTAGTTGAGATAAAATCAAAAGTAATGAGAA
>JAGARD010000121.1 GCA_017622415.1 Clostridia bacterium
ACCTCTATTCCATTTGTCTGCATAAGCTCGGTGCTGATTTTATCACTACCGCGAGATACCGCATAAACCTTTTTTGAAATTCCTGCTTTATCTATGGCTTTTTTTGCAAGCAAGCAAAGACTTGGACCCATTTTTCCGCCTGCTCCCAGTACCATAATATCGCCTTTAATCTTTTTTATATCCTCTATTAAAGCATCGCTTGGATTTGATAAAAGGTTATTTAATTTTTCCTCAGTCCAAAGTTCGCGTTGCATTTTAAAGCTCTCCTTCTAAATATTTAAGATATTCTTCCTTAGTAATGTGAGGTTTAAAGTTTTCTTTAACCAGCTTTGCACATTTTGCCCCATCAGCCAAAAGCCTGGCCGCCGTTAATGCCATAAGCTTTGCGGGCAACATAATTGCCGCATCTTCATTTACAATTTTAAAATCCTTTGAATGCAGACCGCCCATAAACCCACCGATAGATGGTTGAACAGCAGGTAATATATTGCTTATATCACCCATATCGGTAGAGCCCACAAGAGTATAATTACTAATAATGTTATCCTTACCGATAAGGTCTTTTGCAATTTTCTCCATAACCGAGGTGATTTGCTCATCCTCTTTAAGCGGCAAATATCCTACTAAATCCTCGGTCTCAAACTCTGCACTTATCATTTGGCAAGCTCCATTTGCTACACGATTTACTATTTCATTTGCTTTAGAGATTGCCTCAGGCGTTGCCGCACGTACCTGCATTTCCATTTCCACTCTATCGGGTACAGAGTTTACAACATCACCGCCCTTGGTAATTATGGGATGTATTCTTATTCGTTCATCCTCACGAAATGTATCACGGTTGGAATGTATGCCTAAAATAGTAAGCGCAGCTGCATTTAATGCATTAACCGCTTGATCGGGCTGGGTTGCGTGTGCAGACTTGCCCTTAAAAATAAGTTTTTTTGAAATAAATCCTAAATTATTTCCTCTTACATACAGCTTGCCATCTGGCTCATCACCCATAGCATGAAGCATAATTGCCATATCTACATTATCAAAGGCACCCTCATAAACAAGCTGCTGCTTACCGCTAAAATATTTAATTTTGCCCTGTTTTTTTAGCGTAGCACGGTATTCTAGCTCATTGAACTCCTCAGCGGGAACAGCCATAAATGTTATGTCACCGTCTAAATAGTTCATAACCCCGCTTTTTTTAAGGGTATAAGCCACTCCCAGCATTGCAGATATTTGAGCCGAATGTCCACAAGCATGAACTGCACCGTTTTCTCCGGCGTCAGGATGCTCTTTTGATACAATTGCATCTAACTCACCTATTATGCAGACATTAAATTTACTGTTTTTGCCTTTAAGTGTTGCTTTAACACCTGTAATAGCCAGAGGAAATTCATATTCTATTTGGAGCTCATCAAAGGCTTTTCTAACTATCGCAGAGCTTTTTTCTTCACAAAATCCCAACTCGGCGGTTTTGTGAAGTTCTTTTGATATATTTTTTATCCAAGCTTCGCCCTCGCAGACAGTGGATAAAATTTTTTCTTTTATTTGTAAAATGTCCATTTAAATTCACCGTTACTGATTATTAAAGCTGAACATCAAGTATTTCCATTTGAACCTTAAATTTATGTGCCTTTGCCTTATTGGTTGGCGAAATAATTACCTTGCCCCAACCGCACTCGCGATTTGCTGTATATTCCTCTGTTACGGGTACAGGTATACCAACAATGGTAAAGCGATTATCACCGCCGCCAATTGCAGTAATGCTTGCGTTTTGGGGCTCTATAACTGTACAACGCAATTTACCGCCCTTATGTTTGATGGTAATTACATTGCCTTCAATTTCAGGCTCTTCCATCATATGAATATGGAAACACTTAATGAAGTTTTCGTTTTTTGAGATAACCTCATCCTCAACGGTAAATATACCGTTTTCACCCTTCTTTGGCAAGAAGGTCATTTTTCTTATTACATTGTCGCAAGTATGAGCATAAGCAGTAGTCAAATCGCCCACAATTTCAACCTTTTCATCAGTTTCTGTGTGCGATAACACCTTTGCCATTTTGCAGTCGCGTTGCCAAGCAGCAGCCAAATCAGGCTCAAAATCATAATCGGTAGTAGGACTTGGCATACGTGTACCACCGTCATTTATTCGTTCAAAGGTTTTGCCCCATTCAGTTATCTGCCCTAAGGTTTTAACCTTTGGGTCACGAACGGTCAGGCAGTTGTGTGATGAGGTTCTAGTATCATAATTGTAAAAATGCTCTGAGCCGTACCAATAATATGCACCTGAGCTTGAGGCCAAAATGCCGTTATGGTATATTTGGAAATCGCCTGTATCATAATGCTCGTGACCCTGACACCAAAGCTCACCTATTTTCATATAAACAGTAGTTTTTTTATCCTCATCCTTGTAGATTGTAATACCGGCAGGATATGGGAAATATCTGGCTTTTTCATAAGGCACAGGGGTGAATGGCTCCGTAAGACGATTGAATATAAGATGCACTACGGGAGAATAAAGTCCCTCACCATACACCTCTGTTTTGTACAAATCTCTTCCGTAATGAGTTGGCATTAAAAGCTCATCGCGGGAATTTTCAAAATAATATTTACGATAATTTTCATTACCTGTTAATGCCGCGGCAAAGAAATTAACAACGGTAAAGGGATGCTTTATTGCGTGCCCACCGCCCTTATCATCGTGGCAATCGTTACCTATGCGTAGGTTTTCACCGTCTGCTCTGGTAAGGTAATAATAATTATCCGCATTTTCTACACATTCGTCAAATATTTTTTGTCCGCTCATTTGGTAAAAAAGCAGTTGTGCCCAAAGGGCCGAAACCTGACGGTAGGCACCGTAAGATGCACCTTGATTATGTATGCCTGCAGAAAAGCTGAACTTATAAAACGGCACCAAATCAGCAATAATTCTACCTGCAACAAAGTTATAAATATCGGGGCGTTCATCATAAGTTGCGATTGAAAAGGCTAACATATCGCGAAGATACTGTGCCTCGTGCGAGTGAGAATGTGTATCGCGCTGTTTTATAGGTGGATATCCAACCTCCATAGCCGTCTCTAAAAATTGCTCACATTTGGTAATGAAAAATACTTTTTCTTCTTCGGTAAGATTTTTGTAAAGCCAGTCGTAAACAAGCGACACTACAAAAACTATATGACCTGTATGGCGACAAAGCATAAGATTTACATTTCGATTAACACTGTAGTGCTCCACTATTTTTTTTGTGTTTTCAATAATGTCGCGAGCTTTTTTATCGTCGTCAAGAATCCATGCCTCAAACGCTTTTGCTTCTATCATAAAGCAGACCATTAGATTGTAGCGACCGATAGCAATATCATCATAAAACTGGCGGAAATCTTTTTTACAAATGCGTTGCCAGAGTTCATAGGCACGATGATTTTCTATGTGAGAAAAGTTGTTTACAATTCTTTTTTTATCCGATTGCCTGAACATTACACGGGGATGTTCATTAGGTGGAGTTATATAAGGCTTTTTATATGGTGAGTTAAGCATATTTGCCTCCTTAAAATTTAGACATATTTGTAGCTTTCACGGCTGAGATTTCATTTTTTACAGGTATGCCCTTATCTATAAAGTCTGCACTTTCTTGTAGCAGGTTATGTGTAAGTACTGCACGCAAATTTACTGTAACGCCTGCCTGATGCGGAAGCATTAAAACGTTGGGAAGCGATAACAAGGGATTGTCCATATTAATAGGTTCTTGCTCATAAACATCAAGAGCTGCATTAAAATCATTGTTTTGAAGGTGCTTTATCATTGCGGCCTCATCAATTACAGCACCGCGGGAAGTATTAACAAGCAGAGCACCCGTTTTTATCTTTGAAAGCAGGGCATCGTCAATTATATGGTGCGTACTGTTGTTATAAGCCAGATGAATAGATATAATATCGCAGGTTTCGAAAATTTCTTCCATACTGCACTCTGTAAAGCCAAAAAGTTTTTTATCTTCTTCAGGCAGTTTAATGCGGTCGCTTACTTTAATGCTAACATCAAAATTACTAAGCATTTTTGCAACATATCGACCAACGCCACCATAGCCAACAAGACCTACCTTTTTATATATAACGCTGTCAGTATTGTCATCTGTTTTGCACCATATTTTTTGCTCTTTTAACCTATGACTATAAAAAGGTATGTTTCGCATTGCTGCTAACATATATGCTATTGTACCCTCGGCCGTTGATTTTGAAAAATAGTCAAATCCGCTTATGACCTTTATACCACGCTCATAAACCTCGTCACACACAACAGGTGCTACTGTAGAGCCAAGGTGAGTCAGCAATTTTAGTTTTGGTCCACACTCAAGTATCTCGGGAGTGAGTGCTGGCGAACCCCAACAGGTTATGTAGGTATCGCAATCCTTTATTTTTTCTTTTAATTTATCTAAAGATTCCTTTGCTGTATTATGCCATATAATTTCACCGAGCGACTCGGCAAAAGCAATATTATCTTTTGTAAAAAATGTGTCGAAGGTTTCATCCTTTTGTATTGCAACTAACGCTTTCATAACTACTCCTAAATATAATTGTTATTGTAATTATACAATCATAACGCACATATTTCAATATAATATACGCTCAATTTATATAACAATTCGCTCATTTTTATATTGACACAAGATGTTCGTTGCTGTAAAATATAAATATGATTTAAAGGTTGTTGAATTTATGAAAAATATAAACGATTTTGATAATTTTAAGGGCAATCCAATTACTGCCTTTAAAAATGCAGGATATTATAAGCACCGTGCTGGTTGGAAGTGTACACAAGCTACAGAATACGCTGTGTTTTTTTGTGTTGAATCGGGTAAAATGAGGGTCCGCACCAAAGAGTACGACGGTGTTTGTAGTGCAGGTGATACCATTTTTATTCGAAGCTCTCAAAAGGTTAGCCTTATAAACGTTTCAAACGAAGATCTTTCATATTACTTTATTTCTTTTTATTGTGAATCTGACTTTGATTTTCAAATTAATACAGTAACAAAAGCTTCAAACGCTTTAAAGCTATTCAGAGATATAAGCGAGGTTCATCGTTCGGGCGCATATCTCTCTAAAATTAAAATTGCCGAATTATTTTTAAAGCTTTTGCATCTGCTTTGTTTAAAAAGGTTGGAAAAGAGCAAGGACTATGCAGATAAACATATCACCTGTTGATACAGTGCCCTCGTAGTAGCTTTTTGCACACATAAAACCAATTTCGCAAGGAACTGTTACCG
>JAGARD010000122.1 GCA_017622415.1 Clostridia bacterium
AAATGCTTGATTATAAGGGAAGCGGTCAATCGGTAATGGAAATGTCCCACCGCTCTAAGGAGTATCAGGCTATTATCGACGAAACCGAAGCAGACCTTAGAAAGCTTATGGGTATTCCCGATAACTACAAGGTACTTTTCTTACAGGGCGGTGCATCCTCGCAGTTTGCAATGCTCCCCTTAAATCTTTTAAATAAAAGCGGCAAGGCTGATTTTGTTATAACTGGTCAGTGGGCTAAAAAGGCTTATAAGGAAGCCGCTCGTTACGGCGAAGCTAACGTTGTTGCCTCCAGCGAGGATAAAACCTTCTCATACATCCCGAAGCTTGACCCCGCAACCTTTACTAAGGATGCAGATTACTTCCACATTTGTATGAATAACACCATCTATGGAACTAAGTTTAAGGAGCTTCCCGAAACAGGTGACGTTCCCCTTGTTGCAGATATTTCCAGCTGTATGCTTTCTGAGCCTGTTGATGTTAAAAAGTTCGGCGTGCTTTACGGCGGTGCACAGAAAAACGTTGCTCCCGCAGGTCTTACAATAGTTATCATCCGTGAGGACCTTATCGGAAATGCAAAGGATTTCACCCCCACCATGTTCAACTATGAAACACATTCCGAAAACGGCTCTATGTTTAATACTCCCCCCTGCTACACAATTTATATCGCAGGTAAGGTAATTAAATGGATTATTAATAAGTTCGGTAGTTTAGAGGCTATGAAAGAGTATAACGAGAAAAAAGCCGCTATTCTTTATAACTTCCTCGACAACAGCGAATTATTCAAGGGCACCGTAGTTCCTGAGGACCGTTCTTTAATGAATGTTCCTTTTGTTACAGGCGATGCCGATATGGATGCTAAATTTGTTGCAGAGGCTAAAGCCGCAGGCTTTATAAATCTTAAGGGTCACAGAAGCGTTGGCGGTATGCGTGCTTCCATCTACAACGCAATGCCTATTGAGGGTGTTGAAAAGCTTGTAGAGTTTATGGCAGAGTTTGAGAAAAACAACAAATAATTCCCCGTAATATAATATCCTTAAGGGGCGGTGCTTGGTACTGCCCCTTTATTTTAGAAAGTAAAGGTGTTTACAATGAAAAACATTAAAACCTATAATAAAATCAGCAAAAAAGGTCTTGCCGTTTTAGATAAAGGCGGCTATACCTACGGTGACGAAGTAGAAAATCCTATTGGTGCGGTTGTTCGCTCGGCAGCACTTCACGACACCGAATTTCCCGAAAGTCTTCTTGCAATTGCAAGAGCGGGTGCGGGCACTAACAATATCCCGATTGACCGCTGCAGCGAAAGCGGTATTGTAGTATTTAACACCCCGGGTGCTAATGCAAACGCAGTTAAAGAGCTTGTTATTGCAGGTCTTTTAATCTCCTCTCGCCGTATTGTTCCCGCTATTGAGTGGGCAGGCACCTTAAAGGGCAACGGTGCCGAGGTTGGTAAAATGGTAGAAAAGGGCAAAAGTGCATTTGCAGGTCCCGAAATCAGCGGCAAGAGTCTTGGTATTATCGGTCTTGGTGCTATTGGTGTTCGCGTTGCCAATGCCGCAAATCACCTTGGTATGAAGGTTTATGGCTATGACCCCTACCTTTCTGTTGATGCCGCTTGGAATCTTACCCACAACGCAATCCACGCAATGGATATTAAAGAAATTTATGAGAACTGCGACTACATTACCATTCACGTTCCCCTTACCCCCGAAACCAAGGGCTTTATTAACTCTGCCGCTATTGCCTCTATGAAGGACGGCGTTCGTATTCTTAATTTTTCTCGTGCCGATTTGGTAAATTCTGCCGACATTCTTGCTGCACTTGACAACGGCAAGGTTGCCTGCTATGTTACCGACTTCCCCACCGACGAAGTTTTAGGCAAGGATGGCGTTATTGCAATTCCTCACCTTGGTGCATCTACCCCCGAATCTGAGGACAACTGTGCAAAAATGGCTGCCGAGGAGCTTTCGGATTACATTGAAAACGGTAACATCACAAATTCCGTTAATCTTCCCAATGTTTCTATGCCCCGTAGCGGCAAGCTTCGTCTTTGCATAATCCATAAAAATGTTCCCACCATTCTCACCCAAATCACCCAGACAATGGGCAACGATAACATTAACATTGAAAATATGCTTAATAAGTCCAAAAAAGAATATGCATACACCTTGCTTGACATCAACGACGGTGACAAGGATAAGCTTGAGGCAGAGCTTAAGGCTATTGACGGCGTTATCCGCGTGAGAATAGTATAATGGCAGTTTTAGACAGAGCCACCCGCCGTCTTATTGAAACACTTAAATATAAGGTTAGAATGCTCACCGCCTTAACAGTTGTTTTGGCGGTAGCACTTACTGTTATGACGGTACTTTACATTACAAAGGATGGCGAAGCTTACTCAGCCGAGGTATCATCGGTTACAAATATAGGCTCAAACGGTACTACCACCGCCGAAAGTGACCAAAGCTCTTTAGATGAAACTTCGTCTAAAGAAGAAGGTAAGGCCTCGTCGGAGAATAAAGCTTCTTCAGATAAGGTATCCTCCGACAGTTCATCGGTCGTAGATGCTGTAGCCACCCCGGGTGATGATATAAACAGCTGGAATTTAAAGCTAGTAAATTCTAAAAATCCTCTCCCAAATGGCTTTACTGTAAAAACCGAAAAAATCAAAGCTTCTTATGCTCGCGATGTTGGTATGCTTTATGATGCACGTGCGGTATCATATCTTAACGCTATGTGTGCTGCCGCAGAAAAAGACGGCATAAACCTTTTGGTTATTTCCAGTCATCGTACCAATGCAAGACAGACCACTCTTTATAATAATCAGGTGAATAAGCAAAGGGCAAACCATCCCGAGCTTTCGGAGTCTGAGATTAAAAAGAAGGCTGCAACCATTTCGGCATATCCGGGCACAAGCGAACACGAGCTTGGACTGGCAGTTGATTTTAACTCGGTTGAGGAGTCTTTTGAAAATACTAAAGAATATCAATGGCTTAAAACTCACGCCGCTGATTATGGCTTTATATTGCGTTATACAAAACAAAAGCAGAGTATTACAGGTGTTATTTATGAGCCGTGGCATTACAGATACGTAGGCGAAAAACACGCAAAAAAAATAAATCAGCTTGGATACTGCTTAGAAGAATACATTGAGTATTTAAAAAATAACAACAAGTAATATTGTTTCACAACAAAAAACCGTTTCAGTGATTGCTGAAACGGTTTTAATTATCTTTTATTTGACTTTGGGCGATTAGCTGAAGAGGGTGATTTATCATTATAATCATACCCAAGAAAAAAGCTTATGTTTTCAGGTGGTGGGGGTGCATCATACAAATTTGTTATTTTTAGCCTTCTGGCCTGTGCCGACCCAATAATTCTTGCTGTTCCGCCGCCCTTGCCATCAAAATATGTAAGCAAATAGCTTGAATTTTCAATCATTTTACGCTTTCGGTCTTGATAACAACCAACTGAATAAATAGGCGAAGCATAATCAATAAAATCGCAGTCTTTTAAGATTTTTGAAAATCTTTTTTGCCATTCATTTGGAAAATCTAAATGATGATTTTCAAAGGGTAGCATACAACCAAGTCTTACCTCTGGAAATTCCTTTTTAAGCTCGATAACCGCCTCGCTACACATAATATCAAAACCGATTGAGCCACCGCAAAGAAAGGTATCACAGCCACTACTGAAAATCTCGCGAATAGATTTTGCAATATTAGCATTAAGATTATTGTAAAACTCTTTCTCCTTACCGCGTTTAAAGGCGAATCTATACGGACGATGACCCGCAAAGAAACAAGTTTTTTCTTTAACAATAACAGGCATATCCATATTAAAATTCACCTCCAAAAATTTTTCCATACATATATATTATAATGCGTTTGTATGGAAAAATCAATAGCAAAAATTAGAATTAATTAATATTATTCGCAGAATAAGTGACTACACACAAGGCTGATACACCGCACAAGCAATATGCCTTTATTGTGCTAATTATATAAAGTAAACACCCTTTTCATATTGACAAAATAGGGCAGAAAGATTATAATTTAGCCAAAGCCTTTAAACTTGAACCAGGTTTTGAAACGCAAATTTTTCGCTCTGCTGTGTTAAAATACTCGCAAATCCGAAAGCCTATGAACGACAGTGAGCCGAAAAATGCCTAAAAATAGCCATTTAAGGCTAGTTAAAGTTTAATGCTTTGGCTAAGGTAAATAACGCCTTAATATTAATAATATTATGTGCATATAATTGTAAGGATGAAAAATTATGGATATTATAGATTTAAAATTAATTTCACTTTTGCAAAAAAACGCCAGAGTTCCATTAAAACAACTGGCAGAACAGGTTTTTCTTTCATCGCCCGCTACTGCCGCCAGAATTGAGCGTTTAGAAAAGGATGGTATAATTACCGGCTACACCGCAAGAGTAAACCATAAAAAGCTTGGTTTTCCTATAATTGCCTTTATAAATTTAGAGGTCCAACCCGTACAAAAGCCTGAATTTTATCCCTTTATATCCAGTCACCCAAATGTTTTGGAGTGCAACTGTGTAACGGGACATTATTCAATGCTTATTAAGGTTGCTTTTGAAACAACCGAGGCACTGGATGGATTTATAGGCAAGCTTCAAACCTTTGGCAGTACCGAAACGCAGATAGTTTTTTCCACCGCATTGGAGCACAGAGGCGTAGATGTAGAGAATATTTGTTTATCCGACGAATAAATTTAAGCTACGGCAAAAACTAAATTTTGGTTATACAAAGGGTGTAATTATGGAAAAAAGATGTTTTAACTGTATGGAGCCTTTAAAGGAAGATGTCTGCCCGCAATGTGGCTATAAATCCGAGCAAAACAAGGAAGAAACGGTTATTAAGGACAGATATTTTTTAGGTAATGTGTTTTCAAAAAGCCTTGACTCCACCGTTTATATTGCATACGATAAAGAGCTTAACAAAAAGGTGCTTGTTCGTAAATTTACGGGGGAAAGTCTTAAGGAGCTTTCTAAAAACCGCTCGCACGCTGAACTGGCACAGCGTTTTTTAAGCTATGCAAAAACCACGGCTACAGTAAGCTTATGTGATATTTTACCACGTACGGTAGATACCTTTGCCGAACAGGACACAGCATATTGGGTTACCGACTATTTTGACGGAAAAAGCCTCAAGGAGCTACTCAATTCAGGTGTAAAAATAAGCTCATCTAATGCTCTTAAAATAACCAATCAGCTACTTAAAGGTATTAAGCCAATACATAGTTCAGGCTTAGTTTTTGGTGCGATTTCCCCCGAAACTGTTTATATATTAAAAAACGGAGAGGTACGTCTTTTTGGACTGGGAAGCACCTTTTACAATTTCACCGACGATATAGACTGTCGCGTGGAACTGCTTAACCCCTCCTACTCAGCACCCGAGCTATTTGACAAAACTGCAAAAATAGCGCCCTACTCGGATGTTTATTCCATAGCAGCAATTCTTTACCGAATTATTGTTGGCAAAATCCCCGCAATAAGCTTTTTAAGAAGCGGCGGCGAAAATTTAGAAGCTCCGCGAAAAGTTAATAAAGAAATACCCAAAAATATCGAAACCGCCCTGCTTAATGCCCTTAACTGGCAAACCGAAAAACGCACCGTTTCCCCCGAGGGCTTTTTAACCGAGCTTTCAGCCGAAAGGGTAAAAAGAAAATTATCAGGTGCTATTATATGGGCGAATTGTTTGGGCTTTTTCCAAGGAATTTACGATAAAGTCTCCTCTAAAAACGCATCCCAAAAGGATGAAGAAAAGCAAATTCCTACCGAAAAAAAGGCAAAAATACCACTTCTATGGCTTTGGATAACCATTCCTGGAGTAATTTTAGTAGGTCTTATTGTGGCTTTGATAATTTTATTCCCGCCTAACATTGGAAACACAGAAAACACCTCATCCTCCTCTACCGAAAGTGAGGACACTTGGTATTACGGAAGCGGTATTGAAACCCCAAACAACAACTCAAACTATGTATACGGCGGAAATAGTAGCAAAAGGCCTAATGTTTCTACCCAAAGCAGACCGCAAAATACCACATCATATTCTGACCCTAACGCTATTGAATGTCCCGATTTATTAAGCTATTCATTAGAGCAAGCAAAAAAAATTATCGCACAAAACAATCTGATTTTGGGTGATGTGGCTTACGAATATTCAAATTATTATCCCGTAGATTTTGTTATGGCACAGAGCCTCAAAAGCGGCAGAATGGTGCAAAAGGGCAGTAAAATAAATCTTGTTGTTTGTAAGGGTCCAAAACCCTTAGAGCTTCCGACCGTTACGGGAATGGAAATGCAAAAAGCGACTCAGAAGCTAAGCGATGCAGGCTTTATTAATATTGAGTACAGCTTTGTATTATCGGACGACGCCCCAGGCACCGTAACCGACGCCACCTTTGAAAACGAAGCCTCCGCAAGCTACGACAGCAAGGTTATTCTTACCGTTTCGGGCGAAAGGGCAGAGGTTGCCGATTATTCAGGCAAAAAAGCATCAGAAATAATTAATTCAAACCCCGATTTTAACTTTGTATTTAAAACTGAAGACGGCAAAGACCTCGCCATGAGCGAAGTGCATTCAAGCTATACTGTAATTTCTCAGGATTTTTCGGCAGGGTCGGTGGCTTACAAGGGAATGACAATAACATTAACGGTAACGCAGTAAAGGGTGCTTGTCCACTCATCGGAGATGATTTTAATGAAAAAAACAGGCTTTATAGGCATTGGCAATATAGCAAATGCCATAATAAGCGGTGCTTTGGCAGGGGAAATTTTATCTGCCGAAAACCTCATTTTATATGATATTGATGCCGAAAAGCTTTCCCCTTTTGCTAAAAAAGGAATAGCTATTGCGAAAAGTATAAAGGATTTAGCAGAAAATGCAGACGTTTTATTTTTAACCGTAAAACCACAGATTTTAATGTCGGTTTTAGAACAGTTAAAGCCCAATTTAAAGGATGACACCTTAATAATTTCCCCCGTTGCGGGTGTGAAGATTGAAAAAATCAATACCGCCCTTGGCGGTAACAAAAAAATAATCCGCGTTATGCCAAACACCCCTTTAATGTACTCGGCGGGTGCAACCGCTATTTCGGTGGGTGAGGGTGTTTTAGATGGTGATAAGGATTTTTGTGAAAAAATATTTGCTTCATCAGGTGTTACAGTAGTTTTGCCAGAAGAACAGATTGATGCCGTTACGGGAATTTCGGGCAGCTCCCCCGCATTTTTTATGAGATTTGCAAGGGAAATAATAAATGAAGGTGTAAACCAAGGAATGATCAGAGAGGATGCCGAAAATTTGGTACTTGGAACAATGCTTGGCACCGCAAAAATGATGATGGAAAGCGACCGCACCGCCGATGAGCTTATAAAAGCGGTTGCATCTCCGGGCGGCACCACCGAAGCAGGCCTTAAAACAATGGATGAAGAAAATTTTGACGGTTTAGTTTCAAAAATTATTTCATCCGCCATAACACGCTCAAAAGAGTTATCTAAATAAGCGTTTATAAGGAACTACAAAAGGAGCTGTAAAAACTGTTTCCCAACAAATATATTTATTAACATAAAATCAAAAATCTCGAAAATTTTTCAAAAAACTCTTTACATTTTAAAGTTTTTATGTTATACTAACTCTGTTCCGTTTTCTGGGAGTGGGGGTTTACCGCTTTTCGGTGGTCACCAGCCCTACCCTCGGTTAATAGGAAAATAATTATAAGAGGTGACAAAAATGACTAAAGAAGTTAAACAGCAAGTTATGGCAGAGTATGCTACTCACGAAGGCGATACAGGTTCTCCTGAGGTACAAATCGCTCTTCTCACCACCCGTATTAACGAGCTTACCGAGCACTTAAAGGTTCACAAAAAGGACCATCACAGCCGCCGCGGTCTGCTTAAGATGGTTGGTCATCGCCGTAATCTTCTCGCTTATCTTATGAAGAACGATATCGAAAGATACCGTAGCATCATTAAGAGACTTAACATCCGTAAGTAATGACGAATCTGACAGACCGACAAAGCATTTTGTTCGGTCTGTCTATTTGTTATTTAACGGATAAAAAAACAAAAAATCTTAAAAAACAGCCGAGGGGTATTAGCGGTAAATTGACGGCTTAAATGCTTTTTAAATTCCCTTTAAACCGTGAATTTATTGCTAATCCTTCAGCTGAAAACAAAAAATTTCAAATTGGAGGAAAACAAAAATGTACGAAAATTTTAAGGTTTACAGCACCGAATTTGCAGGCCGTACCCTTAGCGTTGAAGTTGGCAAAATGGCTCAGCTTGCTAATGGCTCCTGCCTTGTTCGCTATGGCGAAACAGCAGTTTTCTGTGCCGCTACCGCATCGGCAAAGCCCCGTGACGGTATTGACTTTTTACCCCTTTCGGTAGACTTTGAAGAAAAGCTTTACTCTGTTGGTAGAATCCCCGGATCATTTACCCGTCGTGAGGGCAAGCCCACCGACAAGGCAATCCTTGCTTCTCGTGTTATTGACCGTCCTGTTCGCCCCTTGTTCCCCAAGGATATGCGTAACGACGTTTCTATTGTTTGTACCGTTATGTCGGTTGACCCCGACTGCTCACCCGAAATCGTTGGTATGATTGGTGCTTCTATTGCACTTTCTATCTCTGACATTCCGTGGGAAGGTCCTATTAGCGGTGTTTCTGTTGGCTATGTTGATGGTGAGATTGTTCTTAATCCTAATGCCGAGCAGCAAAAGGTTTCCGAAATGCAGGTAACAGTTGCATCTACTGCAGATTTGGTTGCTATGATTGAGGCAGGCGCTAACGAAATCCCCAACGATGTTATGTTTGACGGTATTATGAAGGGTCACGCCGAAAACCAGAAGATTGTTGAATTTATTAAGGGTATTCAGGCAGAAATCGGCAAAGAGAAGTTTACCTTTGAAACCTCTGATCCCGATCCCGAAATGTTTGAGGCTATTAAAGAGTTTGCTATCGAGGATGTTCGCGCAGCTCTTGATACCGATGATAAAAACGTTCGCGATGAGCGTTTACTCCCCGTTTATGATGCAGTTCACGCTAAGTTCGACGAGCTTTATCCCGAAATGGAAATGAAGATTGACGAATGTATGTACAAGCTTCAAAAGTTTGTTGTTCGCCGTTGGCTACTCGATGACGGCAAGCGTGTAGACGGTCGTGGTATTGATGAAATCCGTCCCCTTTCTTCTGAGGTTGGACTTCTCCCCCGTGTTCACGGATCAGGTCTTTTTGCCCGTGGTCAGACACAGGTTCTCACAATTGCAACCTTAGGTCCTGTTCGTGATGCCCAGCTTTTAGACGGCATTGACAGCGAAGAATCCAAACGCTATATGCACCATTATAATATGCCTTCCTATTCGGTTGGCGAAACCAGACCCTCACGTGGTCCAGGCCGTCGCGAAATCGGTCACGGTGCTTTGGCTGAGCGTGCACTTTTACCCGTAATCCCCAGCGAGGAGGAATTCCCCTACGCTATCCGCCTTGTTTCTGAAATTCTTTCATCAAACGGCTCTACCTCACAGGGCTCTATATGCGGTTCTACCTTAGCTCTTATGGATGCAGGTGTTCCCATTAAGGCTCCCGTTGCAGGTATTTCCTGCGGTCTTATCACCGAGGGTGACCGTTTTATGACTATGGTTGATATTCAGGGTCTTGAGGACTTCTTCGGCGATATGGACTTCAAGGTAGCAGGTACTCACAAGGGTATCACCGCTATTCAGATGGACCTTAAAATCCACGGTCTTACCCCCGAAATTATTAAAGAGGCTCTTGAGAAAACCTACAAGGCAAGACTTTACATCCTTGATGAAGTTATGCTTAAGTGTATTCCCGAGGCAAGAGCTGAGGTTTCCAAATACGCTCCCAAAATGCTCACCACCAAAATCCATCCCGATAAAATCCGTGAGGTTATCGGCTCGGGCGGTAAGGTTATTCAAAAAATCCAAGCCGACTGCGAATGTAAAATTGACATTGATGATGACGGCAATGTATTCATCTCTGCTATTGATGCAGAAAACGCAAAACGTGCACTTATGATTGTTGAAACAATCGCTCTCGACCCCGAGGTTGGTGCCGTTTACAAGGGCAGAGTTACCCGTCTTATGAACTTCGGTGCATTTGTTGAAATTGCCCCCGGTAAAGAAGGTCTTGTTCACATAAGCAAGCTTGATGTTAAGCGTGTTGAAAAGGTTGAGGACTGCGTTACCGTTGGTGATGAGGTAATTGTTAAGGTTACCGAGATTGACGACCAAGGTAGAATTAACCTTTCCCGCCGTGATGCACTTATTGAAATTGAGGGTCTTACCCCCGAAGATAACGGCGAAGAGGACCGTCCCCGCAAGGGTGGCCGCCCCGGTTTTAGAAACAAAAAATAATAATATTTAATGCTTTATTAAAATATTAAAAGTAAAAAATCGCTCTTTGTAGCACACTTCGTAAAGAAGCTGTCACAAGGAGCGATTTTTGTATCTATTAAAGTATTTATAAAAACTATCTTTTTGCTTTAAAAAATTCTTTTAGAATTTCTGCGGACTGCTTTTCCTTTATACCGCCGTAAACGGTAGGCTTATTTGGAAACCCAAAGGAATAAAGATTTGTTACCGAGCCTAAAGCTCCCTTTATAGGGTCAGCCGCACCGAAAATTATTTCACCTATTCTGGCATTTATTGCGGCTCCCGCACACATTGGACAGGGCTCAAGGGTTACATAAAGCTCTGCATCTGTAAGTCTGAAATCGCCTAAAAGCTCTGCCGCCTTTTTAATTGCCAATATTTCGGCGTGGGCGGTTGGGTCCTTTTGCGTTTCACAAAGATTATGTGCCGAAGCTATAATTTCACCGTTTTTTACTATAACCGCACCTATAGGAACTTCGCCCATAGCAAATGCTTTTTTTGCCTTTTGTAAGGCATATTCCATATATTTTGCATTCATACTTTATATCCTTTAAGCCGCAAACTGAACAAGCATTATTTCAAAAAATATTATTACAAAATAAATTATTATTGAGGCTGTGGATGAAAACCATTTAAATCTGCTAACCGAAGTAGAAATATGTGCGGTTTTTTTAAAAACAAATAAATCTTTATTTTTAATACTTAGAATATAAAATCCAAAAAATCCTACTATAATAAGACTTGCAAGCAAAAACAAATAGGCAACATTCAGCATATTTTCATCAGAAATTCGGGTTAAATAATCCATACATACCGAAATAAAGTTGTTAATAAAGTGGATAATAACGCCCGTCCATATAGAATTTGTTTCCACTACCATTGCACCTATAACAAGACCTACCATAAAGGCAAACGGAATTTGAATAAGATTGCCGTGTACAAGTCCGAATAAAAATGCCGAAGTGAAAATAGCAAAAGCCTTGCCGAATTTTAAAAGACTGCCCATTATAACACCGCGGAATAAAAATTCCTCAATAAACGCAGGGGCAACGGCTACCGAAAGTATACTTAAAATAAAGCCTAAAATTCCGTTTGGAAGCTCTAATTCGGGCTGAGCAAAGGGCAAAATATTTTGAAAACGGGTTTGAAGCATTGACACAACTACATTTGCGGTATAGCAAAATCCCACACCTAACATAATTGCGGAGGACAGACTCCCTTTTTGGGGCGGACCGTAGGAAACTAGGCTTGAAGCCTTTGCTCCCTCAGTTTTCAGAATAAACATTGCCGTTAACCCAAATCCAAGTAGTGAAAGCACAATGTTAAGCTCTAAATTAATTGCAGGATTTTGTATAAAATCGTTTGCATTTTTATTTAGCATAAAAAATGCTAAAATGTAGGAAATTACAAACTGAAGGGCATAAAAAAGTATAAGTCCTATGCCAATATGGTTTGAGGTACGCTTAACAGCCTTTTTTTCATAATATAACTGCAAGGCTTCAGTATTTTGATACTGTGAGCCGTAAAACGGTTGATAACCTTGTTGATAACCGTAATAATTAGGTTGAAAAGGTGGTGGATTTTGTCGAATTTCTGCATTAAATGGCGGATTTTCTGATGTTGAAAAGTTATTTTGGTTATCAACAGCATTATTGCTTTCATTATCAAAATAAAATTCGTTATTCATAATAATCCGCCTTTCTTTAAAACTTAAACTAGCCTTAAATGGCTATATTAATTATTCGTCGTCGCTTGGTGTTTCTTCTACTGCATTTTCTGCGGCAAGCTCGGCTTCATCCAAGCCCTCTTCGGCATCTGCGTCGGGCTCATCAGGATGGTCGGTAACCTCATTTTCATCGTGAGGAGTTGCAACAACGGTAAGCAGCCTTGCACCCTCATCAATTCTCATTACCTTAACACCCTTACCGGGACGGCGATAAACATTAAGCTCGCCAAGATGGATACGAATTATAATTCCGCTTGAGGAAATCATAATTAAATCGTCATCCTCATCGGGAGAAATAACAGCCGCAACATTGCCGTATTTAGCGGTTTTGTAGTTAATTAAGCCCTTACCGCCACGGGACTGTACACGGTAATCGGAAATTTCGCTAATTCGGCCAAAGCCTGTTTCGGTAACGGTAAGCACTCTATCGCCCTCCTTGGCAACAATCATACCGATAACCTGGTCATCCTCGCTGAGTCTGATAGCACGAACACCGCGGGCAGTTCTACCCATTGAGCGAACGCCGTTTTCATTAAAGCGAATAGCCTTACCAAGCTTGGTTGCTACCATTAAATCGGAATTGCCGTCGGTAAGCTTAACAAAGCAAAGCTCATCATCCTCATCAATTGAAAGGGCAATAAGACCATTTTTACGGATATTTTTGAAAAGCTCCAAGGGGGTACGCTTAATAATTGCCTTTTTGGTACCCATACAAACATACATACCGTCCTCAATTTGCGGAACGGGGAGTATTGTCATAATTTTTTCATCTGCCTGTAGGGGCAAAAGATTTACAATGTTCATACCCTTTGAGGTACGGCTTCCCTCAGGAATTTCATAAGCCTTCATACGGTAAACCTTACCAAGATTGCTGAACATCATTACCCAGTCGTGTGAGAGGCAAGTGAACATACTTTCAACCACATCATCCTCACGGGTGGTCATACCCTTAATTCCACGGCCACCGCGATTTTGAGCCTCATACTCATCGCAAGGCATACGCTTAATATAGCCGTTACTTGTTTTGGTAAGAACACATTGCTCTTTGGGAATAAGGTCTTCAATATCCACCTCTCCCGCAACATCGGAAATTTCGGTGCGGCGGTCATCGGAATATTTATCCCTGAGATTGAGGGCATCATTCTTAACAATTTCTAAAATTCTGGCACGAGAGCCTAAAATTTCCTCACATTCCTTAATGAAATCCTGTTTTTCTTTAAGTTCATCGAGGATTTTTTGTTTTTCCATACCGGCTAAGCGACCAAGCTGCATTTGAACAATAGCGGTTGCCTGAATATCATCCAAACCAAATCGACTTATAAGTGCTTCCTTACTTTCGGGAATGGTTTTACTGTTACGAATTATGGAAATAACCTCATCAATAAAATCAAGAGCAATTTTTAGTCCCTCTAAAATATGGGCACGCTCTTCTGCCTTACGCTTATCGAATGCAGTACGACGGTAAATAATATCATACTGGAAGTCGATAGCATTTTGAAGCATTTCTTTAAGAGTTAAAATTTGGGGCTTGCCGTTAACAATAGCAAGCAAAATAGCACCAAAGGTGGACTGTAAAGCGGTGTAGGAATATAGCTTATTAAGCACAACCTGAGGACTTGCATCCTTTTTTATATCTACAACAACTCTGATACCGCCGTCACGCTTGGAGGAATAGTCAACAACATCATCAATACCTTCAATCTTTTTCTCGGTTGCAAGGTCATAAATGTGCTTAACTAAATCCTTTTTGCGTACCTTATAGGGGATTTCGGTAATAACAATACGGAATTTACCGTTTTTGGTTTCTTCAATTTCCGCCTTACCGCGAACTACAATTCTGCCCCTACCTGTGGCATAGGCGGCACGAATACCGCTTCTTCCCATAATAATACCGCCTGTTGGGAAGTCAGGACCCTTTATATGCTCACAAAGCTCGGCTAAATCGGCTTCGGGATTATCAATAAGGGCACACATACCGTCAATAACCTCGCCCAAATTATGAGGAGGAATTTCGGTAGCCATACCAACCGCAATACCCGACGAGCCATTAACCAAAAGCTGTGGGAAACGAACAGGTAGAACCTCCGGCTCCTTTAAGCGATCATCATAGTTGGGCATAAAATCAACGGTATCTTTATCAATATCGTCAAGCATATTAAGGGAAAGACGATTCATTTTAGACTCGGTATAACGATAAGCAGCGGCGGGGAAGCCGTCAATATTACCGAAGTTACCGTGACCGTCAATAAGAGGGTAGCGAAGTGAAAAATCCTGTGCCATACGAACCATTGCATCATAAACAGAAGCATCGCCGTGCGGATGATAACGACCAAGCACAGCACCAACGGTATCGGCACACTTACGGTACTGCTTTTCGGGGGTCAGACCGTTTTCATACATTGTATAAAGTATTCTTCTGTGAACAGGCTTTAAACCATCGCGAACATCGGGGAGAGCACGGCCAACAAGCACCGACATAGAATACTGAAGCATACTGTTTCTAACTTCATCTACAATTTCAACAGGTTTTATGGTTGTTTGCTCGTCCTCGGGCCAAACAACTACTTCTTTTTCTTTTTTAGCCATTTTCTCATCCCTCCTTAAATATCAAGATCGGTTGCAAATATTGCATTTTCTTCAATAAATTTACGTCTGGGCTCAACCTCTTCACCCATAAGCATAGTAAAGGTTGCATCTGCTAAAATAGCATCCTCAATACTTACCTTTAAAAGTGTTCTTCTTTCGGGGTCAAGTGTAGTTTCCCAAAGCTGGTCAGGATTCATTTCACCAAGACCTTTATAACGCTGAACATCAACATTTCCGCCAAGCTGTTCAATACATTTGTCCTTTTCTTCATCGGTAAATAAATCAAAATGCTGTTTACCCTTTGAAACACGGTAAAGGGGAGGCTGTGCCAAATAAATATGACCTGTTTCGATAAGCTGAGGCATATAACGGAAGAAAAATGTTAATAAAAGTGTACGAATGTGAGAACCGTCGACATCGGCATCGGCCATAATAACAATTTTATCATAGCGAAGCTTTGTAATATCAAAGGTATCACCAATACCTGTACCAAGAGCTATAATAACGGGTGTTAATTTCTCATTACCGTAAACTCTGTCTGCCCTTGCTTTTTCAACGTTAAGCATTTTACCCCAAAGAGGTAAAATTGCCTGATAGGTAGAATTTCTGCCCTCAACTGCCGAACCGCCTGCAGAATCTCCCTCTACAATAAATATTTCGGTTTTTGTGGGGTCATCGGAAATACAGTCGGTTAATTTTTCGGGCATTCTTGTTCTGCCACCGAGGGAGGATTTGCTTCTTGTTGCCTGTAATGCCTTTTGAGCCGCCTCACGAGCATTTGACGAAGCAATGGATTTATCCATAATAATCTTAGCCTGAGAGGGATTTTCCTCTAAAAACTGGCCTAATTTTTCCTTAACAATAGCACGAACAAGCTTACCAATATCGGTATTACCAAGCTTTGCTTTTGTTTGGCTTTCAAACTGAGCATCAACCAATTTTACGCTTACAACAGCGGTAATACCCTCACAAATATTAACGGTTGAGGGCTTGGAATCGCTTTCCTTAAGATGTTTAAATCTAAGTCCGTAATCATTGATTGTTGAGGTAAGAGCCGCCTTAAAGCCACTTTCGTGGGTACCGCCATCCACAGTATGAATGGTATTTGCAAAGCTTATAATATTACTGCTATAGCTTGTACTCCAAATAAGAGCAATTTCTACAGAAGAATCTTCCTTTGTGCCCGAAAGGTAAATAACATCATCAATAAGCCTTTCCTTACCTGTTTTCTCCAAAAGATATTCAACATAGTTTTTTATACCGCCCTCAAAGTGTAAATCATCACTTCTGGGTGTAGCATCAGTTCTTTTATCGGTTAAAACTACACGAATACCTGCATTAAGGAATGCCTGCTCGCGAAGTCTTGAAAGCAAAATATCATAATCATAAGTGGTGGTATCGGTAAAAATAGTAGGGTCGGGTTTAAAGGTAACCTTTGTACCTGTTTCGGTGGTATCGCCAACAATAGCAAGGTCATTTACAATATTACCCTTTTCAAAACGCTGTTTGTAAATATGGGTACCGTCCTTAACCTCTACCTCTAACCAAGAAGAAAGAGCATTAACAACAGATGCACCAACACCGTGCAAACCGCCCGAAACCTTATAACCGCTTCCGCCGAATTTACCGCCCGCGTGAAGAATGGTAAATACAACGGTAACAGAGGGAAGTCCCGTTTTTGCATTTATACCAACAGGAATACCACGACCGTTATCTATAACCTCAATAACGCCGTCGTCTAAAATATCAACAGTGATTTTATCGCAGTATCCGGCCAAAGCCTCGTCTATTGAGTTATCCACAATCTCATAAACAAGATGGTGCAAACCCCTTTCACCTGTAGAGCCTATATACAT
>JAGARD010000009.1 GCA_017622415.1 Clostridia bacterium
AAACGATTTATTGCCAATCCATAAGTCTCGAATTATTTCTTCACAAGCTGCCGATGAGCTTTTAAATATATCGGGAGTCAAGGCTTCTTTTGTAATGAGTCATATTAATGACACAATAAATATTTCAGCCAGGTCGTATGGTGATGTAAACGTTCAGCTTATTATGGAAAGCTTAGGCGGAGGCGGTCATAGAACTATGGCGGCTTGCCAATTAAATGAAACTGATTTTAATTCAGCAAAACAGTTGCTTTTAAACGCTATTGATAAAAATGAGGAGGAAAATTAAAATGAAGGTTGTATTATTAGAAGATGTTAAGGGTCACGGCAAAAAAGGTGAGCTTTGTAATGTTTCGGACGGTTATGCAAGGAATTTTTTATTCCCCAAAAAGCTTGCAATTGAAGCAAATGCTTCTGCTATGAATGAGCTTAAAAATCGTGAGGAATCTAAGGCACATCATATTGCTGAGGAAAAGAAAGCTGCAGAAGAAACTGCAGCAAAATTAAACGGCAAAAATGTTGAAATTGTTGCTAAAGCTGGTGCGTCGGGCAAGCTGTTTGGTGCAGTTACCTCTAAAGAAATTGCAGCAGAAATAGCTAAGCAGTTTGGTATTACCGTGGACCGCAGAAAAATGCAGGTTGCAGATATAAAGCAGTTTGGTGAATATACTGCCGAAATAAAGCTTTATAACGGTATAGTTGCAAAAATGCAGGTTATTGTAAAGGAATAAGCTATTATGGAATCAAACAACAGCTTTGATATTTTAAGCGAGGGAAGAATGCCCTTTTCGGTAGAGGCAGAACAATCGGTTATCGGCTCTATTATTATTGATCCCACCTGTTTGAATTTAGTTCAAACTATGATTAAGCCCGATTATTTTTACATAGAAAATCATCAAAAGATTTATTCTACCCTTACAAGAATGTATGAAACCAATGTCCCTATTGATTTTATTACACTTTTGGAACGCCTTAAAAGTGAGGGCGTGTATGATGATGCGGGCGGTAAATCCTATCTTACACAGCTGGTGCAATGTGTTCCCACAACAGCCAATTTAGAAAATTATATATCAATCGTTAGGGATAAGCATATAGTTCGTTCTCTTATGAAGGCGGCACAGAATATAATTAAGGATATTAATGAAAATGCCGAAACTTCAGGAGATTTGCTTGATAAGGCAGAGCAACGAATTTATGAAATCAGGCAGGGTAGAAACAGCGGTGATTTAGTTTTAATAAAGGACGTTATTGTTAACGAAACCTATGACAGACTAATGAAGGTTGCTGACCCCGAAACTCATAATGATTATGTAGGTATTCCCTCAGGTATAGCTGAACTCGATAAAACCCTTACAGGACTTAATAAATCCGACCTTATTATTTTAGGTGCCCGTCCCGGTATGGGTAAAACCTCTTTTGCTCTTAACATTGCACGTAATGTGGCGGTTAACGGCGGTAAACGAGTTTGCTTTTTCTCTCTTGAAATGTCGCGTGACCAGTTAGCACAGCGCTTGCTTTCTAATGAAGCGGCAATCGAAAGCAGTCATTTAAGAGATTCGTCTTTAATGACGGTTGATGAATGGACGAGGCTGGCTATGGCGGCAGAACAGCTTTCAAAAACACAAATGTATTTGGATGAAACACCTTCAATCACAGTGCCTGAGATGAAAGCAAAGCTTAGAAGATTGGGCAATGTAGATCTTGTTATAATCGACTATTTGGGACTTATGCATTCGGCAACCGTAAAGGAAAGCCGCGTGCAGGAGGTTTCGGATATTACCCGTAATCTAAAAATTATGGCTAAGGAACTAAAGGTTCCCGTTATTGCTTGTGCACAGCTTAGCCGTGGTACCGAGGGTAAAAATGTTAAATCTCATAAGCCTCAGCTTTCTGACCTTCGTGATTCTGGCTCTATTGAGCAAGATGCGGATATAGTTTTATTTCTTTACAGAGAAAAGTATTACGACACAGAAAACACCGACCCTGAAAATGTAGCAGACCCAAACAAAGCAGAGTGTATTGTTGCTAAAAACCGTCACGGTGAATGTAAAACAATCCCTCTTTATTGGGACGGTCAGTTTACTCGTTTTACTTCACAGGCTACAGGATATGAAGAACATTAAAGAAATTGTAAAAAAAGCTATTTTAAGGCTTTGTAATAATCCTAAAAGTATATGCGTTGCCCTTTCGGGCGGTGCAGATTCGGTTTGCTTATTGCATATATTAAATAGCCTTAGCGATTCTTTGGGATTTAAGCTTTCGGCAATTCACGTTAATCATAATATACGTGGTGATGAAGCAAAAAGAGATGCCGATTTTTGTGTTGAGCTATGCAAAAGGTTAAATGTTCCGTTAAAGGTTGCCGCCGTTTCGGTTTTAACCGAAGCCGAAAAAGGCGAAAGCATAGAATTAGCGGCACGCAGACTTAGGTATAAAGTCTTTGAAGAAATAGATGCTCAGTACATTGCTACAGCACATAATGCCGATGATTCGCTTGAAACCTTTTTAATAAATTTTTGTCGCGGTACGGGGCTTAAAGGCTTAACAGGTATTCCCGATATAAGGGGGAAATTTATAAGACTTCTTAACGAATGTTCCAAAAGCGACATATTAAACTATATTAAAAATAATAATTTGGAATATGTTACCGATAGCACAAATCTTTCAAATGATTATACCCGTAATAAAATTAGAAATAATGTTATTCCGCTTTTAAAAGAAATTTCACCAGAGCTTACTAATGTTTCGGTAAGAAACTTAAATCTTTTAAAAAATGATAATGATTTTTTAAACGAGCAGGCAAATAAGCTTCTTAAAGCATCTTTTAAGGAGCCAAATTTCCTTAAAATTGAGCCACTTGTTATAGCTCATAGTGCTTTAACGTCACGTGTTTTATCGTCCTATGTTTATGAAGTAACAAAAAGATATCCCGATAATTTACATCTTAATTTAATGCTTGATATGTTGAATAAAAAGTCAGCATCGGTAGAATTATTCGGTGGATTTTACGCGAGGATAAAAAAAGGATATTTTTGTGTTCATAAGGATGAAAATATTAATTTTACGGTCGAAACTGATGTTATTTCTAAAGAAAAATTTACAGAAGAATGTAAAATTAACAAATTGTTATTAAAAAACGCAATAGATTATGATAAAATAGTTGGCGAATTGATTATTAGAACAAGAAATCCTGAGGACAGACTTAGTCCTGTGGGTCGCGGACTTTCAAAACCACTTCGCAAACTGCAGTCTGAAGCGAATATAAATGTAAATTTGCGTGGTAAGGCTCCTGTTGCGGCTGATAATAACGGTATTGTTTGGAGTTATATGCTAGGAACAGACGAAAAGGTTAAAATTGATGCTACCACAAAAAAAGTTCTTGTTTTTAAGGTTTATAAAACAAGAAATGGGGGACAGTAAATTATGTCAATGCATAATGATATTGAAAAAGTATTATTTTCCAAAGAGCAAATAAAACAAATCGTAAGCAAATTGGGTGCCGAAATTTCTAAGGATTATAAGGATAAAAACCTGCTTTTAGTGGGCATACTTAAAGGGTCTGTTGTTTTTATGGCAGACCTTATGCGTGAGCTTACAATTCCTTGTAATATTGAATTTATGGCATTATCTTCTTATGGAAGCGGAACTCGTTCAAGTGGCGTTGTAAGAGTTTTAAAGGATTTGTCGATTGATATTAAGGATTATGATGTTTTGGTAATCGAAGATATTTTGGATAGCGGAAATACTCTTTTTCAGTTAAAAACAATGCTGGAAATGAGAAATCCAAAATCACTTAAAATATGCACCTTTTTTGATAAGCCTGAGCGTCGCACCGCTGATATTGAGGCAGATTATGTTGGTGCAGAAATACCCGATGCATTTATTGTTGGATATGGTTTGGATTACGATGAAAAGTATCGCAATTTATCGTATGTAGGGGTAATAAAGCCCGAAGTATATATGTAAGCAAACACGATTAAATCAGGAGGAAGCAAGCAATTGAACAGTAAACTAAAAAACATTTTAATTTATATAACAATTCCTATTATTTTGTGTATTGGCTCATTTTTTATAATAAAAATGACCGAGCCTACCGTTAAAACAAAGTATTATGAAATTGTTGAAATGGTTCACAATAACGAAATTTCAGAATATGAGCTTAATCTTTATAGCGGTGAATTAAAATATGTAAAACGTGATGATGGTAAAACTTATAGATATACCATTGCGTCCCCAGATATTTTTTGGAACGATGTTAATGAATACGTTTTAGAAAACAATAAAAATAATGCTAATGATAAAACCAAGTTTATTAAATATGATTATAAGCGTGGTAATGAAACCGCTTGGTTAAGCAATTTATTGCCTACCATTTTGGTTATTGGAACAGGCGTTATTTTGATGATTCTTATGATGCGTAAGATGAATCAGTCTATGGGAGCCGATAAATCTCTTTCCTTTGGAAAAGATAAATTCAAACGTGCCGATGACAAACGCAAAACCACCTTCTTGGATGTTGCGGGTGCTGACGAAGAAAAAGAAGAAATGCAGGAGCTTGTTGATTTTCTTAAAAATCCTGCTAAGTTTAATGAGCTTGGTGCAAGAATACCTAACGGTGTGCTTTTAGTTGGCCCTCCCGGTACAGGTAAAACCTTGTTAGCACGTGCTGTTGCGGGTGAAGCTAATGTTCCCTTCTTCTCAATTTCGGGCTCTGATTTTGTTGAAATGTTTGTTGGTGTTGGTGCATCACGTGTACGTGACCTTTTTGACCAAGCCAAAAAATCAGCACCATCAATCGTATTTATTGATGAAATTGATGCCGTTGGCCGTCAGCGTGGAGCAGGTCTTGGCGGTGGTCACGATGAGCGTGAGCAAACTCTTAACCAACTGCTTGTTGAGATGGATGGCTTTGGTGCAAATGAGGGCGTTATTGTTATTGCCGCTACCAACCGTCCCGACATTTTGGATAGAGCCTTGCTTCGTCCAGGCCGTTTTGACCGTCAAATTACCGTTAATTATCCCGATGTTAAGGGACGTGAGGAAATCCTTAAGGTTCACGCACGTGGCAAGCCACTCGGTCCTGATGTTAGCCTTAAAACCATTGCACAGTCTACAGCAGGCTTTACAGGTGCCGATTTGGAAAACCTTTTGAATGAAGCCGCATTACTTGCCGCCCGCCAAAATCTTAAGGCAATCACAGAGGAAAATGTTGAGGAAGCTACTATTAAGGTTGTTATGGGTACTGAGAAAAAATCCCACGTTATTAAAGATAAGGATAAGCTTATTACTTCATATCACGAGGCTGGTCACGCAATAGTTTCCTACCATTTGGAAACTCAGGACCCTGTTCATCAGATTTCTATTATTCCTCGTGGTATGGCGGCAGGTTATACAATGTATATTCCTACCGAAGAAAAAGGTCACATTTCAAAGCGCTATCTTTTGGAAGAAATCTGTTCTATGCTTGGCGGTCGTGCCGCAGAAGAAATCACTCAATCCGATATTTGCACAGGTGCATCTAACGATATGCAGCGTGCTACCGATATTGCAAGAAAAATGGTTACTAAGTATGGTATGAGCGAAAAGCTTGGCCCCGTTACCTATGGTACCGATAATAATGAAGTTTTCCTTGGCAGAGATTTTTCCTCTACACCAAACTATTCTGAGAAAATTGCTGCCGAGATTGATGCCGAAATTAATTCTATTATTTCTACTCAGTATAAAAAGGCTGTAGAAATATTAAAGGGCGATATTTCTAAGCTTCATCTCATTGCTAAAGAACTTTACACCAAAGAAAAAATAAGCGGCGAAGATTTTTTGAAGCTTATGGAACAAACTGAGGATAATCTCGCAATCGAATAAAATTTTTTCACCTCGCATATAATTGTGCGAGGTGATTTTTTATGATTGCACGAATTGCAGAGCTTAGAGATAAACAGGTTGTATCTATAAAAGATGCTTCTGTTGTTGGTTTTGTTGGTGATATTGAGTTTGATACCGAAACAGGAGCTTTAACATCTGTTGTTATAACGGGTAAAAGTAAGGGCCTTAGCTTTTTAGGCAGGGGAGAGGATATTATAGTTCCTTGGGATAAAATAGAGGTTATTGGCAACGATTCTATTTTGATTTCGGTAGAAGGTTATTTGCCAAAACAACGAAGAAAACGGGGGATAATAAACGGTCTTTTTTATGGCGAATAATGGCTTTTAAATTAAAAATTTGTATAAAATTTTCTCAAAAGCCTAAACTATATTTAAAAATGCAATAAATTTTATTAAATGGGATTTTTCTCATTTGCTAAAGCCACATAGTTTACATATATTATTATGGCAAGCAAAAGGAGAAATTAATGTGGAATAACAAAAATAAAGGATGCTTTTTTAAGGCATTAATGGCAGTTTTAACCGCTTTAAGCATTACGGTGCTTGTTGGTGTTTCGTATATGAATACCGTATTGCCCGAAGAATTTAATGTTGCTTCAGGCGAAGCCTTGAAGCTTGATGGTGCAATTCCCATAAAGGCGGTATATTCAGGCGAAAGTCTTTCAGAAACAAAAATTTCAAAAAACACCCCAAAAGATTATTCTGTAAAATTAAAAGCGTTTGGAATTATACCTATTAAGCAAGCAGAAGTTAAAGTGATTTCTAAAACGGATGTTTGCGTTTTGGGAAATCCCTTTGGAATTAAAATTTACACAGACGGTGTGATGGTAGTCGGATTAGATTCAGTAACTACCGAAAACGGCAAGGTTTCCCCTGGTGTCAAAGCAGGTCTTAAGGAGGGGGACTTAATAATCTCCATAAACGGGGTGAATGTCTTTTCTAATGAAGATGTAGCAAGAATTATTGAAAATTCAAACGGTAAAGAGCTTACCCTAAAAATAGTAAGTGATGAAAAGAAAAAAACGCTAAAGATTACCCCAGAGCTTTGTTATCAAAGTGGAAAATACAAAACTGGGATTTGGGTTAGAGATAGTAGTGCGGGAATAGGTACGTTAACCTTTTATAGCCCTGCCTTGGGCACGGTTTGCGGGCTTGGACACGGTATATGCGATGTCGATACAGGTAAGCTTTTAACCCTTAATTCGGGCGAGCTTGTAGAAGCTGAGATATTGGATATTGATAAAGGTAGTGCTGGAGCCCCTGGTGAACTAATAGGAAGATTTAAGGAAGAATGTCTTTCAAATCTTAAAATAAATAACGAAACAGGCGTTTACGGAAATTGCCATTTAAATTTTGAAAATAGTAATTTAACCCAATTAGCCTTAAAACAGGAAATAGCATTAGGTGATGCGGAAATTTTAACAACTATTGATGGCGAAACGCCAAAGCTTTTTAAATGTAAAATTGAAAAAATTGCTCACAATAATAGTATAACCAAAAATATGGTTGTAAAAATCACCGACGATGAACTAATAGCAAAAACCGGCGGAATTGTTCAGGGAATGTCGGGAAGTCCTTTGCTTCAGAACGGTAAGTTAATTGGAGCCGTCACGCATGTATTAGTCGATGACCCGACAAAGGGCTACGCTATATTTGCGGAGAATATGTTAGAGACTGCTCAAAGTGTTGCAGAACAACAATTAAAAGAAGCATCATAATAATAGTGTCTAACACATCCGCAAACGGTAGTGTTAGACACTTTTACTTTATATTTCGTATTTGTTATAAATCTCTCTAACATATTCACGCGGTGTTACTTTCATTTTGCGTTTAAAGACATAACTAAAATAACTCTGTGACGAAAATCCACAGTCATAAGCGATTTGGGTTAATGAAAAGTTTGTTGTCAGCAGTAAATTAGTAGCTCTTTTTATTCGTTGTTCTTCTATGTAATCACGCAACGTTTTACCAACGGCAGTTTTAAAGGTGTTGTGGAAATGAATTGGACTAATCGACATAGCTTTTGCGACATTTTCAAGAGTTAAATTTTCAGTTAAATTTTCTTTGATGTATTTCAAAGATTTTTCGATCAGAGTGTATGTATTATTTGAAGTGCCGTTTTTAATTTTTTTTGTTGAATCTCTTGTTATTGTATATATCAGTTCTAATAGAAGACTTTGTAAAATAATTTCTTTGCTATCCGAGAGCGTATTATAATGCTTTACTAGTTTTATAAAAATTTCTTCATACGTTTCGCTTTTATCGATTTCAAAAAAATCGGGGGCATCCATTAATGCATCATATAAAGTTCCGCTATGAATTATCATATGTACATAGTAGCATTTAAAGGGGAACCTAGTGTGTCTGACTTGTCCGGGTTTGGCACAAATAATCATATTAGGCTTAATTTGCTTTGAGCTTGAATTAATATATGATATACCGCCGTCTTCTATTGGCAACTCAATTTCAAACATAGACGTTTTTCTTTTTTTACTAATAACGGTATTTTTGGCAGCAATGTTGGAATTATAAATTCCAACAGTCACGATCTCCGGTAAAAGCATTATACATCACCTATAATAAGATTTCTAATAATATCAGTAAAAAAGTTATATTAATTCAGTTAAATATATAATACAATAATCTTAAAAATATGTCAATGGTGGGTGAGCAATATTAAGATTACATATTTAGGTCAAGCAGGATTTCTTTTTGAAAAAGATGGATTCAAAATAATGATTGACCCGTATTTATCAAACAGTGTTGAAAAAATCAATCCTAATAATTACCGCAGAGTAGCGGTTGATGAAAGTTTTTTTAATATAAAACCGGATATTATGATTTTTACTCATAATCATCTTGATCATTATGACCCTGAAACCGTAGGTCACTTCATTACATCTGACAGTAAAGTTACTGTTTTGTCACCAAAATCAGTTTGGGATGAGGTCAGAAAAATCGGCGGTAATAACAACTATGTTTTATTTAACCGTCATACATCTTGGACTGAAAACGGAATTAAATTTACTGCAGTTAAAGCAGAGCACAGTGATAGCGCACCGATAGGCGTTATTATTGATGACGGTGAAAAGAAATATTACATAACAGGCGATACACTTTACAACTAAGAAATATTTGAAGATATACCTGACGATATTTATGCATTATTTTTGCCCGTTAATGGTGTTGGAAATAATATGAATATGACCGATGCCACACATTTTGCAAAAAGAGTAAATGCTGAAAAAACGGTGCCGATACATATTGGAATGTTTGATGAATTAACAACCGAGGAATTCGATTGTGTAAATAAAGTTATAGCAGAAATATATAAGGAGATAGAACTATGAAAGTAACAGATGTAAAAACCTTTACAGTTGATTGTTTCAGAACAAACTGGGTATTTATTAAGGTCTATACCGATGAGGGTATAACAGGTGTTGGTGAAGCTACTCTTGAATACAAGGAAAAAGCACTTATTGGTGCGGTAGAACATATTAAAGAATATCTTGTTGGTAAAAATCCTTTGGATATTGAAAAACATTTTCACGATATTTACAGAGATGCTTATTGGCGTGGCGGTGCAGTTTTAATGAGTGCGCTTTCTGCTGTTGAAATGGCACTTTGGGATATTTTAGGTAAACACTTGAATGTTCCTGTTTATCAGCTTTTGGGCGGTAAAGTTAACGATAAAGTTAGAATATATGTAAACGGTTGGTTTGCAGGTGCTAAAACCCCGCAGGAATTTGGTGAAAAGGCAAAAATCGCAGTACAGAGAGGCGTTACCGCAATGAAATGGGACCCGTTTGGTAAATCTTATCTTGAGATTTCAAACAAGGATCTTAACACTGCTCTTGAATGTGTTGCAGCAGTAAGAGATGCAGTTGGTACGGATGTAGACTTGCTTATAGAAGGTCACGGCAGATTTAACGTGCCAACAGGCATTAAAATTGCAAAAGAGCTTGAACAATTCAGTCCTATGTTCTTTGAGGAACCAACACCGCCTGATAATTTAGAAGCATTAAAAGCTGTAAGAGATAAATCTCCCGTTGCTATTTCGGCAGGAGAACGACTTTACACTTTAAAATCATATAAAGATTTATTTGAAATGCGTGCAGCAGATTATATTCAGCCTGATATTTCTCATGCAGGCGGTATTATGGAGCTTAAAAAAATTGCCGCAGTTGCAGAAGCTTATTACATTCCCTTTGCGCCTCATAATCCCTCCGGACCTGTTGCTAATGCGGCAACGCTTCAACTTGCGGCTTGTTGCCCAAACTTTTCTATACTTGAAATTATGTATAGTGATGTTGAATGGCGTAAAGACGTAACCGATGAATGTTTAGAATATAAAGATGGGTTTATCACCATTCCCGACAAACCCGGTCTTGGTATTGAAATAAATGAGGAAGAATGTTTAAAACATCCTTATCAACCTCACACTTTAAGGCATTATACCGGTGCTTTAACCGATATAAGACCGGCTAAAACAGAGTTTTATTTTTAAATAGTATCTTTGTTATTAAATTTTTGATTGATGGTGAATGTAATGAATAAAGCAGTATTTATAACGGGTGCACAAAGTGGCACAGGATACGGAATAGCGGAGTTTTTTGCAAAAAATGGTTGGGACGTTTTTATTACCAGCCGTGACGGAGAAGAGGCAGAAAAGGCGGCTAAAAAATTAAGCGATACCTATGGAGTTTTTTCTAAGGGGTATGAATGTAACATAGGAAGCGAACAGCAGGTAATAGATATATTTAACGATATCGACAGTACGGGAAGATTTGTAAAAACGGTAATACTCAATGCCGCAAATATGGGATTTGATTCAAAAGACCCTGCGGCAGGGCAGGATTTCTGGACAGTACCTGTAAATGATTTTCAGGCGGTTTTTGAGACAAACCTTGTGTGGAATTTTACTATAATACGTCAGGCGGCAGTCCGCATGCGTGAAAACGGCGGTGGTTCGGTCGTGTTTATCAGTTCAAACACCGCATACAGAGCAATTCCCAACAGAGCTGCATATTCCGCGTCAAAGGGCGGCATAAACTCACTTTCAAAAGCGCTCGCGGTAGACCTGGGACAGTATGGTATCCGTTGTAATGTTGTTTTGCCCGGCACCATAAAAACTGAACGATGGGTGCAAATGGGTAATAAGCAGATAGTAAACGGAACCCTCACACCTATAGGGGATATATCCGATTTTGAGGATATTGCAAACGCCTGCTTCTTTTTAGGCACCGACCTGTCGAAAAATATCACAGGTACAGAACTCATCGTCGACGGCGGTATGTCTTGTCAGCTTTATCCGCAGATTCTAAATGAATTGAAAATAAAAGCACAAGAATAATGTTGGTCCTATTATAACACATATAAACAAATGTAGGTTTCCTATAATACAGAGAAACTGTGCCTGTTCTGTGCGGTTTCTTTGTGTATAAGGAGAATTTTAAAAATTATGAATATGAAAAAATATGTTGGTCCTATATTGACACACTAGTGTCGGGCAGCCCGATAATCCAGAATGGTAAGCTTATAGGCGCCGTCACCCACGTGTTAGTTGACGACCCAACCAAAGGCTACGCAATATTTGCGGAAAATATGTTTGAAACAGCACAAACTTTAGGGAACGTGCGTGTCTTTCCGCAATCCGAACAATTAAAAGACGTATCATAGATGAGTAGGGGTGAGCATCACCCCTACGATATAATAAAGCATATTTATTTGTTTTTATGGAAGAAAAATATTTAAAAATTATCACCAATAGTTGGGTATCATCAAAACTACTAAAAGAGTTAAAAAAGAATATAAAAAGTAATTATAATGAACCCAAAGATTTGAAAAACATTTGTATTCATATTAAAAATGGGATTAATAATTTCTATTTGAAGACAAAAATAGATAAGTCTAATAGTATTACATCATTGATTATTGAAGATAAAGAATATAAATGTAATAAAAATCACAAATTTAAAATAACTTTGTCTATTAGTCTTTTAGAAAAATTCTTTTTAGAATTTTCAACTTCAATTATAAAGTGGTTTAACTAGATAAAAAATGCGATAAAAACTCAAAAGCAAGTTTTTATCGCATTTTTATTGCTGTTTTTTTATTCTTTATAAATTTAGTGATTTTTGCACATCGTCACCGATGGTTTTTGCGGTGGCAATGGCTTCATCTAAACTATTTCCAATTGAAGAAATGTAAATTTTGATTTTAGGCTCTGTTCCTGAGGGTCTTACGATAGCACCTGCGCCACCCTCAAGCTGGTAGGAGAGCACGTCAGATTTAGGTAGCTTAATTTCGCTTACTTTACCGCTTGCAAGCTCGGTGTTAACAGAGGTTGAATAATCTAAAGCATTAAGAGTTTTAAAGCCTGCGATTTCTTTTGGTGCATTTTCTCTTAACATCTTCATAGCAGATGCCATTTTTTCCATACCGTCCTGACCCTCACAGGTAATGCTTCTTTGACAGCTGTAGAAATAACCGTATTTCTTATAAAGGGAATCTAAAACCTCAATTAAGTTCATTCCTTTTGCTTTATAGTAGCAGCACATTTCACAAATAAGCATTGAAGCAACAACAGCATCTTTATCACGAACATAACCGCCTGCTAAATAACCATAGCTTTCCTCAAATCCAAAGATAAAGCGATCTTCTTCGTCTTTCTGTTCTAAAAGCAATACCTGTTCACCAATAAATTTAAAGCCTGTTAAAACTTCTTTTAACTCACAGCCGTAATCTGCAGCAATGGCATTAACAAGGTTTGTAGAAACAATTGTTTTAACCGCAACGGGATTTTTGGGAAGTGTGCCAAGTGCGGTTTTTCTTTCAAGAAGATAATTAAGTAGCAATGCACCAACATCGTTACCGCTCATAAGACGGAATTCGTTATTGTACTTAACGGCAATACCAACGCGGTCGCTGTCGGGGTCGGTTGCAAGAAGTAAATCGGGATTTTCTTTTTCGGCAAGCTTTAATGCACATTCAAAGGCTTGACGTATTTCAGGGTTGGGATAGGGGGCTGTGGGGAAGTTGCCGTCGGGCAATTCTTGCTCTGGTACTACCACAACATTATTAACGCCAATTCTTTTTAAAATTGCACGTACAGGCTTATTTCCTGCACCGTGTAATGGTGTATATATAACCTTCATATCGCCGAAGTTATAGGTTGAATCTGCAACGGATTGCTTTTGAACAGCATCAAGATATGCATTAACAACATCTTCACCAATAAGGTTAATTTTACCTTCCTTTACAGCTGTATCAAAATCACAGGTCTTAATATCGTTAAATATATCAAGCTTTTCAATAATTGAAAGCACATATTCACTTGCCTCTAAGCCTAATTGGCAACCGTCAGGGCCGTATGCCTTGTAGCCATTGTATTTTGAAGGGTTGTGACTTGCGGTTAAAACTGTACCTGCATCACATTTAAGGTAGCGTACTGCAAACGAAAGCATTGGGGTAGGGGCAAGCTCGGGATAAAGGTAAACCGTAACTCCATTAGCCGCAAAAACCGAAGCTGCGTGTTTTGCAAATAAATCGGATTTAATTCTGCTATCATACGCAATAGCAACCTTTGGGCTATCTGTTATGGAATTTACGTATTCTGCCAAGCCTTGAGATGCAGCACCTACCGTGTAAATATTCATTCGGTTTGTACCTGCACCAATAATTCCTCTAAGTCCAGCTGTACCAAATTCTAAATTTCTATAAAAACGATCATTTATTTCAGCATCGTTATCCTTAATGCTGAGTAATTCTTGGGTGAGGTCTGGATCTGCCGTAGCGTTTTCCAACCAATTTTTATAAGAGTCGTAAATCATTTTAAGCACCTCCATAATTTATACTATTATTTTAACTCATTTTTCATAATATGTCAATAACAGTTAAAAGCCTTATTTTTTGTGCAAATAATAAAATTTTACTTGACAAGGTAGATAAATTGTAGTATTATTATATTAAATTATTGTGGTTATTAATTGTTCGAAGGTATTTTAATGGAAAAAAATAATTTTAAAAGTTATATTAATTTATCCGACGAAGAGCTTGTCAGGCTTATTCGCAAATCCGATGAAACTGCTTTTAAAATATTATATGAAAAGTATCTGCCAAAAATTCGTACTATGACATATTCTTTTCAAGGCTTGGGCTATGATGTTGAAGACCTTGTACAAGAGGCGACAATTGGTTTTTTTACTGCAATAAACGTGTATAATTTCAAAGGTTCTGCTTTTTCTACATTTTGTTACACTTGTATGAGGCGTATGCTAATATCCCTTGTCCGTAAGGCGGGGAGAAAAAAGGCTTTACCAAATTCTTCTATAATTTATACAGATGAAACTTTTTTTGATTTTGTTTCTACAACTGATCCCGAATCAGATTATATAGCACGCGAAGATTTTGAACGCTTAAAGGATAGAATAAATTCTGAACTTTCCCCCTTTGAAAGGGATGTTCTTTATTACTATCTGTTAGATTTTGATTATTCAGGGATTTCTGATATACTTAAAATATCAAAAAAATCTGTTGACAATGCTATACAGCGTATTAGGCAAAAATTACGCTAAAGCATTTATATATGCCTTTGTAGCTTAATAGCAGAGCGTTGGTTCCAAAGATGTAGGTGCAATTCCTGCCAAGGCAAAAACCATTTCAAGTGAGGTACTAAACATGTTTGAAGACAAGACCCTAGTTTGCAAAGATTGCGGAGCAGAATTCGTGTTCACTGCAGGTGAGCAGGAGTTTTATGAGTCTAAGGGCTTCGTAAACGAGCCGCAACGCTGCAAGGCCTGTCGCGATGCACGCAAAAACGCCGGTAGAGCTCCCCGTGAAATGCACGAAGCTACTTGTGCAGCTTGCGGTGGTGTTGCAAAGGTTCCCTTTGCTCCACGTGATGACCGTCCCGTTTATTGCAGCGAGTGCTTTGCAAAGATGAAGGAAGAGGCATAAGTTCTAAACTTCTTTTAATCTGGCGGAAAGATTGCCAGCCTGCCTATTTTCTAAAATTGGTTTGCTTGCGGCCGGAAGAGAATTTCTTCCGGTTTTTCTTTTTGTGTTTTTTTACTGTATTTTTATTTTTAAAAACTAATAATATGTTCTATTATCCAAAAAAAATAAAAAATTCAAAAAAAGGCAAAAAATACTTGACAATTGGGTAAGATATTGTTATAATATCAAAGTCGCTTAAATAAATATATGATTCATTAGCTCAGTCGGCAGAGCACTTGACTTTTAATCAAGGTGTCCGGGGTTCGAATCCCCGATGGATCACCAAAAAACCGAAATGGCACTTGTGCCGTTTCGGTTTTTTATGTTTTATGGGATGAGAACCCCTTGGGGTTCGTCGAAGCAGCCCAAAAGGTGCGATAGCCTTTTGGGACTGTGAAGTCTCGAGTACGAACAATTCGTCGTAACTGCTCGGAGCAGTCGACAAATTGGAGAACGCAG
>JAGARD010000010.1 GCA_017622415.1 Clostridia bacterium
AATAAAAGTGTGAAAAAAGCACTTTAGTTGCAGATTTTTATTTTTATTTCATTTTTTCTTTGTAGGCTCTACTTGGTTACCCCAACATTTATTATAGAGCCCAGATTTTTATGTTTATAAATAAATATATGTATCAGGTAGATAAACTATAATTTGACGGTTAAAATAGCCTTCCCCGCGGGGGGGAAGGCTATTTTAACCTACAATTTACCATAAAACAATTTTTTGCTCTTAAATATTTTTATGCTTCATTGCTCTGGTAGAATTTAAAATTTCTATTATTGTTACGCCAACATCAGCGAATATTGCAAGCCACATAGGAGCGTAACCGAGAGTACTAAGAGTAAGCACAACGGCTTTAACCAAAATAAAGAATATAATGTTTTGTGTGACAATTCCAAGCGTTCTTTTGGCTATTTTTCGTGCAAGAGTAATTTTGCTTATGTTATCATCCATTATAACAATATCGGCAGCTTCTATTGCGGCATCACTGCCCATAGCACCCATAGAAATTCCAATATCTGCACGCATTAAAACGGGAGCATCATTTATGCCGTCACCCACAAAGCAAACAACCTCGTCGCCCTGCTTTTTATGTAAAAAGCTTTCAGTAAGCTTTACTTTTCCGTCGGGTAAAAGGTTTGAATAACATTCGTCAATTGAAAGCTCATTTGCAACTCTTTCGGCTGTTTTTTGGTTGTCACCGCTCATCATTACTGTGCGTATTCCAAAAGCCTTTAAGTCTGCAACGGTTTCATCAGCACCATTTTTAATTTCATCTGAAATAACAATGTGACCCATATATTCGCCGTCCATTGCAATATGTACCGTACTGCCCGAAAGACTGTGTGCGTGACATTCAGCACATTCGTGAATATCTATTTTTTCAAGTTTCATAAGCCTATCATTGCCAACAAGCACCTGCTTGCCATCAATATCAGCTCTAAGACCTGCACCCGGTAGCTCCATAATGTTTTCTGCCTTGGTGTCGGGCGTTTTTCCGTAAGCCGCAATAAGTGAATTTGAAATAGGATGGTCGCTATAGCTTTCGGCGGTTGCAGCAATTCTAAGTAGCTCAGCCTCGGTGATTTTTTCGGGGTGAATTGCCGTTACGCGGAAACTTCCCTTTGTAAGGGTTCCTGTTTTATCAAATATTAAGACCTTTGTTTTTGAAAGAGCCTCTAAATATCCTGCACCCTTTATTAAAATACCGCGTTTGGAAGCCGCACCCATACCGCCGAAAAATGCAAGCGGTACCGAAATTACAAGTGCACAGGGACAGGCACTAACTAAAAATGAAAGAGAACGTTCTATCCATTCAATAAATCCGCCGTCAGCACCAAGTAGAGGCGGAAGTAAGGCTAAAATCACCGCCGCACCCACAACAACGGGGGTATAAACAGCGGCAAATCGGGTGATAAAGCTTTCTCTCTTGGCTTTTTTTTCAGATGCCTCTTCAATAAGCTCTACAATCTTTCCAACGGTCGACTCAGAGTATTCGGCTTCAACCTCAATTTCTAAAACACCCTCGTTGTTAATCGAGCCACTTATAACCCTGTCGCCGACCGTGACATTAAGCGGGTGGCTTTCGCCTGTAAGTGCAGATGTGTTAAGGGAGCTCGTGCCTTTTATTATTTTGCCGTCAAGGGGTATTTTTTCGCCTGATTTAACTATTATAGTTTCGCCGACTTCAACTTCATCGGGGTCAACAGTTAGCATTTCACCATCACGCAAAACATTGGCATATTCGGGAAGAATATCCACAAGCTCGGCTATGGAACGGCGTGAACGCTCGGTTGCAATACTTTCAAAAAATGTGCCTACCCTATATAGAATAACTACTATTGCCGCTTCGCCTGCTGAGCTATGTGCGTGGCCGTGGTCACCGTGGGTGGATATAAGGCTTAGTGCAAAGGCACCGATTGTGGCAACCGCCATAAGAAAGTTTTCGTCAAAAATCCGTCCCGAAAAAATATTTAAAGCAGCTTTTCTAAGTAGTCCCGCACCGCAAATTATGTAGGGGACAAAGTAGCAGGCTGCTTCAATTAAATATCCGAAGTGGCCGAATGAGTCAAAATTAATAAACTGCAAGACAGCATAAATAAAAGCCGAAATTAAAATAAATGTAAGTGATTTTCTTTGCTTTTTAGTCATAATATTACCTATTTTTCTGTGATTTCGCAGTCGGGCTCAACCTTTTTGGCTTCCCTTTCAACCGCCTTTATAAGGGCAGGAATATCACAGTCGTCCTCAACCTCTAATATAATTTTTCCCGTTAAAAAAACAACCCTTGCAGATTTTACTTTTTCAAGCTTGCTGATGTTTTTTTCTACCTTTGCCGCGCAGTTAGCACAGTCGATTTCCGAAAATTTAAGTACCTTTTTCATACTTTCACTCCTTAATACTTAGATTATTATAATATATATAATTAACGTAAAATATGATAACATAAACAAAAAAGTATGTCAATACTATAGGCTAGATACTAGATACTAGAGCTGTTTTACATTTAAAAATTTGCAGAGCATTTTTTATAAATAAAAATCATTGACAATCTTATTTATATATTGTAAAATAATATATGTATAAATAATAACATAGGATGGGGTATTGTTATGAAACCTATTTATAAAAGAGTCCTTATAAAGCTCAGCGGTGAAGCCCTTGCAGGTGAGCAGGGTCACGGCCTTGATTTTGATAAGGTGCTTGAGATATGCAAAAGCGTTAAGGAAACCTATGATTTAGGCGTTGAAATAGCCATTGTTGTTGGCGGCGGTAACTTCTGGCGTGGTCGTTCCAGCGGCAAAATGGACAGAACCCGTGCCGACCACATGGGTATGCTGGCAACGGTTATTAACTCTCTTGCCTTGGCAGATGCTTTAGAGCAATTAGGTGCTCCCGTTCGTGTTCAAACAGGTATTGAAATGATTAAAATTGCCGAGCCTTATATTCGTCAAAAGGCAGTTCGCCACATGGAAAAGGGCAGAATTGTTATCTTTGGTTGCGGTACAGGTAATCCTTTCTTCTCAACCGATACAGGTGCCGCTTTAAGAGCAGCCGAAATTGATGCAGACGTTATCTTTAAGGCTACAAATGTAGATGGCGTTTATGATAGCGACCCCAAACAAAATCCCAATGCAGTTAAGTATGATAAGCTTTCGTATATGGAAGTGCTTAGTAAAGGGCTTCACGTTATGGATAGCACTGCCGCATCACTTTGTATGGATAACGATATTAAAATTATGGTATTTAATCTTGCCGAGCCCGATAACATCCGCAAGGCAGTTTTGGGCGAGCAAAACGGTACTATTGTAGAATAATTTAAAGGAGAGCAGTTTATGAAAGAATTACTTACAAAAACCGAAGGAAAAATGGATAAATCCTTAAACTCCTTGGATAGAGAATTCAAAGCAGTCCGTGCAGGTCGTGCAAATCCTGCCGTTTTAGATAAGGTTTTGGTTGATTATTACGGAACTCCCACACCTGTTCAGCAAATGGCGGCTGTTTCTGTTCCCGAGGGCAGAACTTTACAAATCCAGCCTTGGGATGTTTCTACTCTTCGTGATATTGAAAAGGCTATTTTAACCTCTGATATTGGCATTAATCCCCAAAACGATGGTAAAGTTATCCGCCTTATGTTCCCCCCTCTTACCGAGGAACGCCGCCGCGATTTGGTTAAGGATATTCGTAAAATGGGCGAGGAAACTAAGGTTGCTATCCGTTCAATTCGCCGCGATGCCATTGAAAAAGCAAAGGCTATGAAGAAAAACAACGAAATCACAGAGGATGACCTTTCTAATGCAGAAAAGAAAATTCAAAACCTTACCGATAAATTCTGCAAGGAAGCAGATGATTTAACAACTGCAAAAGAAAAGGAAATTATGGAGATTTAATTTTCCTATTTAAATTCGTTTTTATGCCCATCGGTTTTCCCCGATGGGCTTTTCAAAAGGGTGAGTAATAATGTTTTTTAAATCTAAAAAAACAAATATCAAAGAGCTAACACTTCCAAGGCACATTGCAATTATTATGGATGGCAACGGCCGTTGGGCAAAAAAACGTGCGTTACCTCGTTCGGCGGGTCATAGTGCGGGCTCTAAAAATTTTAAGGATATTGCAAGGTACTGCAATAAAATCGGTCTTGAATATTTAACCGTTTATGCCTTTTCTACCGAAAATTGGAAACGTCCCAAAGAAGAGGTGGATAATATTATGAATATTCTCCGCGATTATTTAAAGGATGCCAAAAATTTTAAGGATGAAAACATAAAGGTTAAATTCATAGGTAATATAGATGCCCTGCCCGAAGATATTATTTACCTTATTCGCGATGCCGAGGAGAATTCTAAGTATGCAACGGGTCTTCACCTTAACATAGCCCTTAATTACGGCGGTAGAGATGAAATTCTTTTTGCCTTTAAGGGTTTAGCAGAAAAGGTTAAATCAGGCGAACTCGACTTGGATGATATAACCGAGGAAACCGTTTCAAATCATCTTTATACCGCAGGTCAGCCCGACCCCGATTTTATAATCAGACCAAGCGGCGAATATAGGCTTTCAAATTATCTTATTTGGCAAAGTGCCTATGCAGAATTTTGGTTTTCAGATATTCTTTGGCCCGATTTTTCGTCAAAGCATTTAGATAAAGCTATTGAGGATTTCAGCAAACGTAACCGTCGTTTTGGCGGAGTATAAAGAGGTAATTTATAATGAAAACTCGTATTATTTCAGGTGCTGTTTTGGTAGCTATTTTAATAGGCTTGCTTTTTGCATCTACCAAATGGTCGGCAGTTATGTATGTCGCCTCAGCCGTTTTATCTGCTATTGCAGTTTATGAGGCACTTTACGCTACGGGAATAGTTAAAAATAAGGTTATTACAGCGGTTGGATGTGTCTTTTCGGCAATATTTGTTTTAAGACCATTGCTTTTAAGTGTGCTCACTACCGATGTTTTATTGTTTATTGATATTACAAATGTAGCATCTGTTATTACCGTATTTTCGCTCATTCAGTTTGCACTTTACCTTAAATTCCATAAGGATATAAAGCTAGAGGGTATGCTCGGTATGATAATTCTGCCCATAATTATCGCCCATGCATTTTTATGCTTCGGGTCTTTAATAACCGTAAAGGCAGTAAAGCTTTTATATGTTGTTTTGGTATTTTGTTGGTCTGCCATTGCCGATACGGGTGCCTACTTTACGGGCGTTGCAATCGGAAGACACAAAATGGCACCTGTTATCAGCCCTAAAAAAAGCTGGGAAGGTTTAATTGGTGGAATTATTTCTTCACTTTTAGTAACCTTCGGTGTTTGCCTATTATATCAAAACTATTTTGATGTTAAGGTAAACATCTTAGAAATATTGCTTATAACCCCAATTTTTGTTTTGATAGGTGTAATGGGCGACCTAACTGCATCGCTTATTAAAAGAAAATGCGAAATTAAAGATTTTGGTAAATTAATCCCAGGTCACGGCGGAGTTTTAGATAGATTTGACAGCATTTTAATGATTTCTGCCGCATTTAATGTTTTATTACAGTTATAAAGCTTATAAATTTTAAAAAACAGGAATACTAATTATTATGAAAAAACTTACAATCTTAGGTTCAACAGGCTCAATAGGAACGCAAGGCTTAACCGTTACCGAAAAAATTGGTTGGAGCATTTCGGCTCTTGCCGCAGGCGGAAGAAATATCGCTTTGCTTGAAAATCAGGCAAGAAAATTCAGTCCCGAATACCTTGCGGTTATGGATGAAAATGCTGCTAAGGATTTAAAAATCCGTTTAGCCGATACCAAGGTTAAAGTAGAGGGCGGTGCTGAGGCTGTAAATACTGCCGCCGCCTATAATGCCGATATGGTGCTAAATTCCATTGTGGGCATTGCAGGACTCAGACCTACGCTTACTGCTATTGAGTCGGGCAAAAATATTGCCCTTGCCAATAAGGAAACCCTTGTTACGGGTGGCGATATTGTAATGAAAAAAGCTAAGGAAAAAGGCGTTGCGATACTGCCTGTTGATAGCGAGCACTCTGCTATTTTTCAGTCCTTAATGGGTGTTCCCGAGGGCAATCCTTATAAAATTTTGCTAACTGCATCGGGAGGTCCGTTTTTTGGTAAAACAAAGAATGAGCTTAAAAACATCACTCCTGCCGATGCTTTAAAGCACCCCAATTGGGATATGGGTCAAAAAATCACAATAGATAGTGCAACACTTATGAATAAAGGCTTAGAGGTTATCGAGGCGGTGCATTTGTTTAATGTTTCGGCAGATAATATTGAGGTGCTTGTGCATAGGCAAAGTATTCTCCACTCGGCTATTGAGCTTGAAGATGGAGCGGTAATAGGTCAGCTTGGCACACCCGATATGGCAATTCCCATTCAGTTTGCACTTACCTATCCCAACCGTATGCCATCTCCCGCACCAAAACTTTCCTTAACCGATATTGGCTCGCTCACCTTTGAAAAGCCCGATACCGAAACCTTTACCTGCCTTGCAACCTGTATTTCTGCAATTAAAAGGGGTGGACTTTATCCCACCGCCGCCAACGGTGCAAATGAAATGGCAGTAGAGCTTTTCCTTAAGGGTGAAATTTCATTCCTCCAGATAGGGGAGTTTGTAGCAAAAGCTACTGATGAATGTCAAAATAAAAAGGACTTTACTGTAGAGGATGTTTTTGAAGCCGACCGTATGGCAAGGCAGGCTGTTTTATCGTATATTAAATAGATTTTTGGAGGGCAATTATGCTTGAGGCAATAGGCTCATTTTTCAGTACGGTTTGGCCGTATGTAATTGCATTTGTATTTTTTATATTTTTAGTAGTAATTCACGAGTTCGGTCACTTTATCGCTGCTAAATCCTTGGGAGTTCGTGTAAATGAATTTGCCATTGGCTTTGGTCCCACTCTGCTCAAGAAAAAAGGCAAGGAAACCACCTATATGTTAAAGCTCATACCCTTTGGCGGCTACTGTGCTATGGAGGGTGAGGATGAAAACAGCTCTGACGAAAAAGCCTTTTGTAACAAAGCGGCTTGGCGTAGATTTATAATTGTTATAATGGGTGCAGTTTTTAATCTTATTTTTGGTCTTATTGTAGTGGGAATAACCCTTGCACCTCAAACTGCTTATGCCACAACAACCGTTGCCGAGTTTTCTGAAACCGCTACAAGCAACGCAGAAAACGGACTTATGGTAGGGGACGAAATTATAGAGGTTGATGGCAGAAGCATCTATACATTTTATGACCTTTCATACAATTTCACCGCCGTTAAAGACGGCAATTTGAATATGACGGTAAGGCGTGACGGCAAAGAAATTAATCTTCCTGCCGTTCCCTTTGCTACCGAAAAATTTGAAGGCTACAATGTTATTAAGCTTGATTTTAAGGTTTACGGCGAAAAGCGTACCGTAGGCAGTTTTTTAAAGCAGACGGTAAACACCTCTATTTCCTACGGCAGAATGGTTGTTTTTTCGCTTGTTGATATGATAAAGGGCAGATACAGAGTAAGTGATATTTCGGGTCCTGTTCAGGTAACTGCAACACTTGGCGAAGCGGCAAAATCGGGTGTAACAAATATGCTACCTCTAATCGCTCTTATTACCATAAATTTAGGAATTTTTAATCTGCTTCCAATCCCCGCTTTGGACGGCGGCAGACTTGTATTTATTTTAATTGAAATGATATTTAGAAAGCCCGTACCTCAAAAATACGAAAAATGGGTACACGCAATAGGTATGCTATTCTTGCTTACCCTTATGGCGGTAATTTTAGTTAAGGATGTCTGGGCATTTTTCTAAGAAAGGAAATTCGGCAGTATGTTTAAAAGGGAAGATACCGTAAAGGTAAAAATCGGTAAGGGCGAAAATACTGTATTTGTGGGCGGGGACGCGCCCGTTTCGGTGCAGTCTATGCTGAGTAAACCCGCAAGTGATTTTGAGGGCAACATTGCTCAGGCGGTTGCCCTAGAAAAGGCGGGCTGTGAAATTATACGAGTTTCGGTGCCCAATATAGAAACAGTTCCCCTTATTTCAAAGCTCAAAGAGGCGGTTAAAGTCCCCATTGTTGCCGATATTCACTTCGATTATAAATTAGCCATTGAAAGTGCCTATGCAGGGGTGGATAAAATCCGTATAAACCCAGGTAACATAGGTGACGACTCAAAGGTTAAACAGGTTGTAGATGTCTGCAAGCAAAAAAATATCCCCATAAGGGTTGGTGTTAATTCGGGCTCGGTAGAAAAGCATATTTTGGCTCGTTACGGAGCACCCACCCCCGAGGCTCTTATCGAAAGCGGAATGTACCACATAAATCTGCTGGAAAAATTTGATTTTGACCAAATCATTCTTTCCCTTAAATCATCAAATGTCGGTACAATGTTTAATACATATATGTCAGCGGCTGAGGTTTGTCGCTATCCCTTACATTTAGGCGTTACCGAGGCGGGCACACTCCGTATGGGCACACTCCGCTCGGCGGCGGGTATAGGTGGACTCCTTTTAAACGGAATAGGCAGTACCATCCGTGTGTCACTAACTGATGACCCCGTAACCGAGGTTGAGGCTGGAAAAGAGCTTTTAGTAGCACTCGGTCTTAAAAAGGGCGGAATAAGATTTGTTTCCTGTCCTACCTGTGGCAGAACATCAATAGATTTGGTAGGTCTTGCAAAAAAAGCCGAGGAAGCCCTTAAAAGCTGTAAAAAGGAAATCACCGTTGCAATAATGGGCTGTGTTGTAAACGGCCCAGGTGAGGCTAGAGAGGCAGATATTGGTATTGCGGGCGGTAAAGGCGAAGGAATTATCTTCAAAAAAGGTGAGATTATAAAAAAACTGCCTGAGAGTGAACTACTTTCGGCACTTTTAGATGAGATTGAAAGGTTATAATATAAATGACTTTACATAGTGTTTTTGATAAAATTTTAAGTAAAAGCCTAATTTCACTTCTTCCCGACGGAGAGCTTGAACGATGTGATATAAATATGGAGCAGCGTTCAATGTCGGTGCTTGTTCGTTTTGAAAAATATGTTTCTCCTAATGTTATTTCAGATATGCAAAGAGAAATTGTCGCAACGCTTAAGCTTAATGAAATTTCTTTAAATTACAGCTTTGTATCTTGCGATATTTCTGAGAATGCTTGTAAGGAAATGGCTGAGGAGCTTCGATTTAAAAATCCAATGGTTAATGGTTTTTTAAATGGTGCCGAATATCACTTGAGTGGGGATGTGATTACCGTTGAACTTAAAAACGGAGGTCTTTCCTCTCTTGTGGAGTCGGGCTTTGAAAGACAGTATGAGGAGCTTTGCAGAAATCGTTTTGGTAGGTCGTTAAAGCTAGAGTTTACGGGCAAAACCGAGAATACCGAGCCCTTTGTACCGCCTGTAGTGGAGCATCCTACCTTTACACCCTCTGCACCAAAGGCTGTGGCTAGACCCGTAAATGAGCCTATTTTTACCAAGGTACGTACCGATGCTCCACCCGCAAACGGTCTGCCTGTTTATTTGGACTGTCCAAAGCTTTTTTACGGACGTCTTCCCGATAATTCAAAGCCTATGCGTATGATTGATATTGCACCCGAGGAGCAGTCACTTTATGTTTGGGGTGAGATAAGCGATTATTCTGCTGAGCTCACCAAACGCGGTGATAAATACAGAGTGAGCTTTTCCATAAGCGACCACACAAACGCTTTGAACGTAAAAATGCTTATGGATAAGGATAAAATCTCTCGCATTTCTTCGGTTATAGATGGCAACTTTTTGCTTTTAGCGGGCGAGTATTCTTATGATGATTGGCAAAAGGATTTTGTTATAAATAAGGTTAAGGGAATGGCGGTTATTGACCGCTATGATATTGCCGATACCGCCGAGGAAAAGCGTGTAGAGCTTCACTGTCATACCAATATGTCCACTAAGGACGCAGTTGCAGGTGCGGGAGATATTATAAAACGTGCCTTTAAATGGGGTCATAAAGCTGTTGCTATTACCGACCACGGTGTTGTTCAGTCATATCCTGCTGCCGCCGAAGCAGTTAGCAAAATCCGTAAAAGCGGCGGCGAATTTAAGGTAATTTACGGTGTTGAAGCCTATTTTGTGGATGATACAAAGGGCGAGAGTGATGTTTCTAAGCTAAAAAGCTATCACCAAATTATTTTAGTTAAGGATTTAGTAGGTCTTAAAAATCTTTATCAGCTTGTTTCTAAGGCTCATGTAGAGGATTTTCATAAAAGACCCTGTACTAGAAAAAGTGAGATTTTAAAGCATCGCGAGGGGCTTATTATAGGCAGTGCCTGTGAGGCGGGCGACCTATATCAGGCTTTGATTCGTGGTGCAAATGATGATGAGCTTTTAGAAATTGCAAAATTCTACGATTATCTTGAAATTCAGCCACTTGGCAACAATGAATTTATGGTACGCGATTCGGTAAAGCCCGATAAGGTAAGCAAAAAGGGTGTTGTTACCCCCAATCCATACCGCCATATAACCTCTGTTGAGGTGCTTAAGGATTACAACAGAAAAATAGTTGAAATTGCAGACAAATTAGGTCTTCCGGTTGTTGCTACGGGTGACGTTCACTTTCTAACAAAGGAGGATGCTCTGCTTCGTAAAATTCTTATGGCTGTTCAAGGCTTTGAGGATTTTGATAATCAAGCACCTCTTTACCTTAAAACTACCGACGAAATGCTTGAGGATTTTTCCTATTTCGGCGATAGGGCAAAGGAGTTTGTTGTGGATAATCCCAACAAAATTGCCGATATGGTAAGTGATGAGGTTATTCCCGTACCTAAGGGAAACTATCCCCCTGTTATTGAGGGCTCGGATGATTTGCTCCGTCAGCTTTGTTGGGACAGAGCTAAATCAATGTACGAATTTAACGGCGAAATCCCCGAAATTGTTACAAAGCGTCTTAAAAAGGAGCTTGACAGTATCATTAACAACGGATTTTCCATAATGTATATCTCGGCTCAAAAGCTGGTTGCATACAGTGAGGAAAACGGTTATTTGGTAGGCTCGCGTGGCTCGGTTGGCTCGTCATTTGTTGCTACAATGGCAGGCATTTCAGAGGTTAATCCTTTGCAACCCCATTATTATTGCCCTAATTGCCGTTGGAGCCAGTTTTTTAAGAGCAGTGAGGTAGGCTCAGGCTTCGATTTGCCTGAGAAAAACTGTCCCGAATGCGGTACTCCCTTAAAGCGTGACGGTCACGATATTCCTTTTGAAACCTTCCTTGGATTTAAGGGCGATAAGGTTCCCGATATTGACCTTAACTTCTCGGATGAGTACCAAAGTGAGGTTCAAAAATATACCGAAACCCTTTTCGGTAAGGAAAACGTTTTTAAGGCAGGCACAATATCTACAATAGCTGAAAAAACCGCCTTTGGTTATGTTAAGGCATATTGTGAGGAAAAGGCGATTACTCTTAGTCAGGCTGAAATGAACCGTCTTGCCAAAAAGGTGGAAAATGCAAAAATCAAGGCAACTTCGGGTCAGCATCCTGCGGGTATGGTTATTGTACCCAGAGATAAGGTTATTTATGATTTTTGCCCCATTCAGCACCCCGCCGATGACCCTAAGAGTGAAATTTTAACCACCCATTTTGATTTCCATTCCATACACGACACCATTCTAAAGCTGGACGAGCTTGGTCATGTTGTTCCTACAACCTATAAGTATTTGGAGGAATATAGCGGAATTTCGGTAAGCGATATTTCAATGTCTGACCCAGGTGTTTACAGCCTATTTACCTCAACCG
>JAGARD010000123.1 GCA_017622415.1 Clostridia bacterium
ACCTACCCTTTCGGTTTGCCAAAGCTGAATGGGGGTAAGTGCTTTTTCTTCTATAAGTTCCTTTGCATAATCCAAAATACCGTTTTGGTAGCAAAACTCATAATTTTCAAATTTGCTACCAACCTGCTTTTTAAAGATAAATACTACACCGTCATTTACAACTGCCTGACGCTTTAAAATATCAAGATAATATTCAGTAGGTATATTTATATCGGTAAAAACCTCTAAATCGGGCTTCCAACGGGTTTTTGTACCTGTATCCTTACCCGAATAGGGCTCCTTTTTAAGACCGCCGACGTTATGGCCCTTTTCAAAATGCAGTTTATAAATAAATCCGTCGCGTTTACTTTCAACATCCATATATTCCGAAGCATACTGTGTTGAGCAAAGTCCAAGCCCGTTAAGACCTAACGAATATTCATAGTTTTCACCGTCGTTAGTATTATACTTACCGCCTGCATACATTTCACAGTAAAGAAGCTCCCAGTTGTAGCAATTTTCGCGATTGTTAAAATCTACAGGAATACCGCGGGCAAAGTCCTGTACCTCAATAGAACCGTCCTCAAAGGCAGTTACAATGATTTTTTTACCGTAGCCCTCACGTGCCTCGTCAATAGAGTTGGATATAATTTCAAAAACCGAATGTTGACAACCGTCAAGTCCGTCCGAACCGAAAATAACCGCAGGGCGTTTACGAACTCGGTCGGCACCCTCCAGCTTTTGAATACTGTCGTTATTATATTCCGCAGTCTTTTTAGGCATTTAATAAATCCACCTTTAAAAATAATTATACATATATCATTTTACACTATATTTTGGGGTTATGTCAAGCAATTTTTTCTAAATATGGAAAAACAAAACGCTTAGCGGTATTCCGCAAAGCGTTTTGATAGTTATTATAATTTTGTATTACTTTAAATTAAGCTCTTCGGCGGTGGCAGGGGTAAGTCCGTGGGAAGCCAGTAGCTTAACAAAGGCTTCTTCTTCGGCAATTCTGAACACCATATAAGCCTTGCCATTTTGATGTGTGAAAAGCGAATACATATATTCAATAGCAACATCGCCGTCGGAAAGAAGACTAAGTAGCTCTGAAAGCCCTGCGGGTTTATCCTCAACAGCTACGACCGTAACGGGAGTCATAGAAAGAATGTTACCGTGCGAAAGCAAAACCGAGGTTGCTTTTTCGGCATCATCCGCAATAATTCTAAGCACGCCGTAATCGGCAGTTTCGGCAATGGAAATTGCCCTTAAATTTATATGATTTTCTGCCAAAAGACCTGTAATTTCGGCAAGCTGACCTGTTTTATTTTCAAGGAAAATTGAAATTTGATTTACACTCATTTAAAATATCCTCCCTCTTTAACTATATTTTTCTCTTATCAATTACGCGAACTGCCTTACCCTCGCTACGGGCGATGGTTTTGGGGGCAACAAGTTTAACCTTAGCGTAAATTCCAAGCATTGCTTTTAGCTCGGCAACAAGAGATTTTTCCATCTCAGTTATTTTACCGAGCGAGTCGGAGAAGATTTCAGGTGTCATTTCCACCAAAACTTCCAATGTATCAGAGTTATTAACTCTATCTACAACGATTTGATAGTTTGCGGGATAACCCTGCTGAATTAGTACTGTTTCTATCTGTGAAGGAAATACGTTAACACCCTTAACGATAAGCATATCATCACTTCTGCCCATAGGCTTGCACATTTTAATAAAGGTACGGCCGCAAGAGCATTTTTCGTTTGTAAGTACACAAATATCACGAGTACGGTAACGAATCATAGGAAATGCTTCCTTAGTAATGCAGGTGAAAACAAGCTCACCCTTTTCACCGTAGGGTAAAACCTCGCCTGTATCGGGATTGATAATCTCGGCTATAAAGTGGTCCTCATTAATGTGCATACCCGTTTGTTCCTCACATTCAAAAGAAACACCGGGACCCGAAATTTCGGTAAGACCGTAAATATCATACGCCTTCATATGAAGCTTATTTTCAATATCGCGACGCATATCCTCGCTCCAAGCCTCAGCACCAAAGATACCCGCTTTAAGCTTGATTTTATCCTGCAAGCCCTGCTCATAAATAGATTCAGCAAGATAAGCCGCATAAGAGGGTGTACAACAAATGATGGTTGAGCCAAGGTCGGTCATAAACTGAAGCTGACGCTCGGTATTACCCGAGGACATAGGTAGGGTTAAACAACCAACCTTATGTGAGCCGCCGTTGAGTCCAGGGCCACCTGTAAAAAGTCCGTAGCCGTAGGAAACATGGCAAACATCTTCCTTTGTTCCGCCTACTGCCATAATAGCACGAGCACAACAGTCCTCCCATAAATCAATATCATTCTGGGTATAAAATGCCACTACACGCTTACCAGTTGTACCTGATGTGGACTGAATTCTTACACATTCCGAAAGTGGCTTTGCCAAAAGTCCATAAGGATATGCCTCACGCAAATCGTCCTTTGTTAAAAAGGGAAGCTTTTTAAGGTCGTCAACACCCTTTATATCATCAGGGGTAACACCCTTTTCTTCCATTTTTTTGCGATAATAGGGTACATTATCCCAAACGTGCTTGATTTGATTGACTAAACGTTCATTCTGCCACTGTAAAATCTGCTCACGCGAGGCAGTTTCTATTTCGGGTTGATAATAATTACTCATTTGCTTACGACACTCCTTTAGCGAAATTTTTTCGCCAATTAATATTTATTTAACCTCTCTGCCAAGGGCAAAGGCTTTTTTATTAAGCTCTAAGAATTTAGGCGGAACACTGCTTTCAATAGCTTCATTCCATTCATCTACAGTAAAATCAAAATACTTTGAAAGAATACCCATAAGAACGATATTTACTGCCTTTGCTGAGCCTGCCTGCTCGGCAAGGGAAAGAGCATCTACGGCTACTAAATCGACACCTGCTGATTTGATTTTTTCTTCTAGTTCGGCAGGATATTCTGCCGCACCTGTAATTACAGGCATAGGATTAATTTGCTGAGTGTTAGTAATAATTTTGCCATCGGGCTTTAAAAATTCGGTATAGCGAGCAGCCTCTAACATTTCAAACGAAACAATAAAATCGGCCTCGCCCTTATCGATAATGGGAGAATAAACCTTATCGCCAAAACGAACATAGGTTACAACGCTACCGCCACGCTGGCTCATACCGTGAACCTCAGACACCTTTATATCATAGCCCTTTGTAAGTAGCAGCTTACCCAAAAGCTTTGAGGCAAGAAGACTACCCTGACCGCCTACACCGACAATCATTACATTTTTAGTTTCCATTAGTTTGCCTCCTTACTGCTTTTAAAAGCGTCAAACTTACAAAGCTGCTCACAAACACCACAGCCTGTGCAAAGGGTATTATCAATAACGGCTTTACCGTTTTGCATACTGATTGCAGGACAGCCTATTTTCATACACATTTTACAGCTTCGGCACTTATCGGCATCTACCGCAAGTGGCTTGTTGTGTTTAACATATTTAAGAAGTGCACAAGGACGGCGAGAGATAATAACCGAAGGCTCGTCGGCGGCAAGCTCTTCTTTAATTACGGTATCACACTCGGCTAAATCATAGGGGTCAACTACGCGAACACGATTAATTCCAACGGCTCTGCAAAGGGCTTCAAGGTCGATTTTAGAGGCAGGGTCTCCCTTAAGATTATAGCCTGTTGTGGGGTTTTGCTGATGACCGGTCATACCTGTAATAGAGTTATCTAAAATAATTACTGTGGAATTGGAATTATTATAAGCTATGTTAACAAGACCTGTCATACCCGAATGCATAAAGGTAGAATCACCGATAACTGCAACCGATTTACCCGAAGATGCATCATCCTGAGATTTATTAAAGCCATGTAGACCCGAAATAGAGGCACCCATACAAACAACGGCATCAATAGCGTTAAGGGGAGCAACTGCGCCGAGAGTATAGCAACCAATATCACCGATAACGGTAACCTTGTTTTTAGAAAGGGTATAGAAAAGTCCGCGATGGGGACAGCCTGCACACATAACAGGGGGGCGGTTTGGGATTACAGCATCAATTGTAGCTCCGCTATTGGTATCAATACCAAATTTTTCAGCTACAATGTTCTGACTGATTTCGCCGATGTTGGAGAAAATTTCTTTACCCTTGGGGTTAAGACCTAAATTACGGCAATGAGTTTCAATAAAGCTATCAAGCTCCTCAACAACTACCAAACTCTCAACCGAGGCGGCAAAATCTAAAATTGCCTTTTCGGGCATAGGCCAGATAAGACCTAATTTAAAAACGGGATATTTATCACCAAAAACCTCTTTAACATACTGATAAGAGGTGGATGAAGTAATAATACCCATTTTTTTGTCTTCGCCCTTTTCTATTACATTAATAGGAGCAGTTTCGGCATACTCGGTAAGGTCTTTAGTACGCTTTTCCACAACGGGGTGACGAAGCTTTGCGTTACCAGGCATCATTATGTATTTCCCTGGATTTTTCTCATAAGGCTTGCTTGCCTCTACCCTATCTCCCTGCTCCACAACACTTTGCGAGTGAGAAACGCGGGTACACATTTTAAGCAGTACGGGGGTATCAAACTTTTCAGAAATCTCATAGGCAAGCTTGGTAAAGGCAATCGCCTCGGCAGAATCGGCAGGCTCTAACATAGGAATTTTAGAGCTTAATGCATAATGACGGGAATCCTGCTCGTTTTGTGATGAATGCATACCTGCATCATCGGCAACGGCAATAACCATACCTGCGTTAACACCTGTATATGAAATGGTAAAAAGAGGGTCGGCGGCAACATTAAGACCAACGTGTTTCATACCGCAAAAGCTTCTTTTTCCTGCCAAAGCCGCACCGAATGCAGATTCCATTGCAACCTTTTCGTTGGGTGCCCACTCGGCATAGACTTCACTGTATTTTGCTACATATTCGGTAATTTCGGTACTGGGGGTACCCGGATAGCTGGATACAAAGCTGCATCCTGCTTCATAAAGACCGCGGGCAACCGCCTCATTGCCCAGCATTAAAGTTTTCATAAGGATTTTTCCTCCAAAATTTTAAATTACATTAAATTATAGCACAAGGCTGAAGTGTTTTTCAACCCTACAGCCTTATTTTTTTATATTTTATTCACCAATTGATTGTTTAGCAGATACGGTTACCTGTTTATCATAACAAGAGAAAACCTCTTCAACCTTAGCCTTATCGGGCTTTTTGGTAAGTAAACTTACTACGGGTACAATTATTAAACCTGCGAGCATACAGAAAGCACCTGCGTTTATAGGTGACTGTAAAATGGTGGGGAATGAAGATTTAACAAACATATTAAGAAGCATAAATACTGTTGAGAATATAATATTTACCCAAACAGCAGCCTTAGTGGTGCGTTTCCAGTACAAGCCATAAAGGAAAGGAGCAAGGAATGCACCTGCTAAAGCACCCCAAGAAATACCCATAAGCTGTGCAATAAAGGTTACATTTGACTGATGCTGCATAATTGCAATAAAAGCGGAGATAGCGATAAACACAACAATCAGAACACGCATTATAAATACCTGTTTTTTCTCGCTTAAGTTCTTTGAAATTTTGCCCTTAATAAAGTCAAGAGTAAGGGTTGAGCTTGATGCCATAACAAGTGATGAAAGGGTTGACATAGAAGCCGAAAGCACAAGCACAATAACCACACCAATAAGAATTGGTGAAAGATTTGAAAGCATATTAGGAACAATGGAATCGAAAATAATTGAGCCGTCTGCTGCAAGGTCGGGTGTGAAAAGTCTGCCAAATCCACCTAAGAAGTAGCAACCGCCTGCAACCACAAGTGCAAATATGGTTGAAATAATTGTACCTTTTTTGATTGCACCCTCATTTTTAATTGCATAGAATTTTTGAACCATCTGAGGAAGTCCCCAAGTTCCAAGAGAAGTAAGAAGCACAACTCCTAAAAGATTTATGGGGTCGGGGCCAAAGAAGGAGGAAAGCTCACCCGCCTTAACTCCTGCGGCAGAATCGCTTATAGCACCAAGCTTGCTTAATGCCTCGCTAAATCCACCCTGACTATTCAGAACTGCAATTATAACCGCGATAATGCCTACAATCATTATAATGCCCTGAATAAAGTCATTGATTGCAGTAGCCATATATCCGCCAGCAATAACATAAACAGCGGTAAGAACAGCCATTATTATAACAAAATATGCATATTCCACCTGAGGAAATGCCATTGCAAAAAGTCGGCTGAGGCCATTATAAAGGGATGCGGTATAAGGTATAAGGAAAATAAATATAACCGCTGATGCTAGTAGCTTTAATCCACTGCTAGAGTAACGCTTTTCAAAAAACTGAGGCATTGTTGCACTATCTAAATGCTGGGTCATAACACGAGTTCTGCGTCCAAGCACTCTCCACGCTAAGAAAGAGCCTAAAATAGCATTTCCTATGCCTGCCCAAGTAGCGGCAACACCGTACTTCCAGCCAAACTGACCTGCATAACCTACAAAAACAACCGCCGAAAAGTATGATGTTCCGTAAGCGAAAGCAGTAAGCCAAGGTCCAACACTTCTACCACCTAAAACAAAGCCATTTACATCGGTTGAGTTTTTTCTGCAATAAAAGCCTACACCAAGCATTATACCAAAAAACACAACCAACATTATTATTTGTACTACCATTTTTATCACCTTTTAACCTGTTATCTGACTTTCAACAAGTCTGCCCTTACAGTATTTTTCTCTAAGAGCCGGCTTTTCGATTTTTCCTGTTGGGTTGCGGGGTACCTTTTCAAAGAAAATCTTTTTGGGTCTTTTATATCTGGGTAATTCTTTGCAAAACTCATTGATTTCTTCCTCGGTACAGCTCATACCCTCTTTAATTTCAATAATGGCGGCAGTAATTTCGCCAAGTCTTGCATCGGGAAGACCTATAACAGCAACATCCTTGATTTTATCATAGGCACGTAAAAAATCTTCAATCTGAACAGGGTAGATATTCTCACCGCCCGAAATAACAACATCCTTTTTACGGTCTACAAGATAAATAAAGCCGTCTTCATCCACCTTTGCCATATCGCCCGTATAAAGCCAACCGTTCTTTAGGGTATCGGCTGTGGCTTCGGGATTTTTATAGTAACAGGTCATAACACCGGGACCCTTTACTATAAGCTCGCCCACATCACCTGTTGCAACCTTTTCGCCGCATTCATCTACAATATCTACTTCCCATAGATAGCCCGCTTTACCGATTGCACCAACCTTATGTACATTTTCAACACCTAGATGAACACAACCTGGACCAATTGACTCTGAAAGTCCGTAGTTGGTGTCGTACTGATGGTGAGGGAAAATTTTCATCCAACGCTTAATAAGGCTTGGAGGAACGGGCTGTGCACCTATATGCATAAGGCGAAGCTTTTCAAGATAATATTTGCTTAAATCCACCCTGCCCTCTTCAATAGCATCAAGCAAATCCTGTGCCCACGGTACCAAAAGCCACACAATGGAGCATTTTTCTTCACTTATTGCACGAAGTATCCATTCGGGCTTAACGCCACGAAGCAGCACCGCCTTACTGCCCGAAAGAAGCGAGCCAAACCAATGCATTTTTGCACCCGTATGATAAAGGGGCGGTATACAAAGGAAAACATCATCCCTTTGCTGATTATGGTGGTTTTGCTCGGTACGACAGGAGCTTATGAGTGACAAATGCTTATGCAAAATTGCCTTGGGAAAGCCTGTTGTTCCCGAAGAAAAATAAATTGCGGCATCGTCGGTTTCCTCTAAAGCTACGGGTGGAGGATTTGAGGAACAAAAGCTCATAAGTCTAAGGCAATCCTCACTGTAATCGGGACCGTCATTACCTACATAAAAAATCATTTTAAGACGGTTTTCCTTCCCCACAAGAGGGTCTATTCGGCTTATAAACTCATGGCCGAAAATTAAAACATCAACATCGGCTAAATCTAAACAGTATTCTATTTCATCCTCAGAATAACGGAAGTTCATAGGAACAGCCATACATCCCGCCTTTAAAATACCGAAATAAAGCGGAAGCCATTCAAGGCAGTTCATTAAAAGAATTGCTACCTTATCGCCCTTTTTAAGGCCACGGCTTAAAAGAAGATTTGCGAAGCGGTTAGCTTTACGGTCAAAATCCTGCCAAGTTATCTCTCTTCTATAAGGTTGCTCTGTTTTTGTGCTTTCAATAAGATTGAATTCCTGCCATGTAACAACCTTATCCCTTTCCTCAGAGGGGTTAATTTCCACAAGGGCGGTTTCGTTTCCGTAAAGGCGTGCATTTTTTTCTAAAAGCTCTGTAATTACCATTTTTAACTGTTTTCTCCTAACATTATAAATAAAAAAGCCCTCTGCAAAAATGCAGAGGGCGAATATAATCGCGGTACCACCTCAGTTTACCGAATAAATCGGCCTTTAAAAAGCTGTATCGGGCTAAACCCGTCTTTCCATACTGACAAATGCGTTCCGGAAAGCCGCTCAGAAGGGTAATTCAAAATAAGACGTTTACAGTTTTGCACCAACCAACTGCTCTCTGAAAAAGGGGACTTATTTTTACTAAAACTTCGTCAAAGCGTTTTTATTTACTTTAGCACATAAAAGCGTTAAATCAACTGTAGGATAGTTTAACACATAAAAGCGTTAAAGTCAAGAGGATTTTGGAAAAATTTTATTTTATTTCATTTGACCTTTTAATATCATCTCATCAAACTCGCGGATTGCCCTCAAATAGCCCTCAGTATCCTTTAAATAGGCAAGTCCGTGCCCCGCATCTTCTACCGTAACAAGCTTTTTAACCTTGTGCGTACAGGCATTAAAGTTTTCTACGCTCATTTCATAGGGCACAAAATCGTCGGCAGTGCCGTGTATGAAAATAATGGGGACTGTGCATTTTTTCATTGACTCAATAGGTGAATATTTTTCCAAATCAAATCCGCCGTAAATTTTGGCACCCAATTTTATAAAGGGATACATAAGCTTGGGTGGCATTTTTAAATCGCGAATAACCTTTTTAATTATAGCCTTTGGGGAAGTATATCCGCAATCGGCAAGAGCGGCTATAACATTTGGCGGTAGCTTTTCACCTGCGGCAATAGTGACAGTCGCTGCTCCCATAGAAATGCCTGTTATTATAATTTTGGCGTCTTTATTTATATTTTCTATTATGTAGTCAATCCATTTAAGACAATCTCGGCTTTCCTTTATTCCAAAGGTTATCACTCTGCCGCCACTTTTACCCGCTGTACGTTGGTCCACTATAAGACAGCTTCTTTTTAAAGCAAAGCAACGCTGAACTCCTCCGCACAAATCTCTTTCGGCACTGCCTCTATAGCCGTGAAACATAAGCTCAATGGGGGCATTAGCAGAATATTCATAATATTTGCCGTAAAGGGTAAGTCCGTCAAAAGAGGTAATACTTACCTCTTTTGGATTTAAGGCACTAGCTTCTTTCATCCAATTAACCATAATGTCACGGTAAGGCTCATAAATCTCGCCAGGTGGAATTTCAAACTCCTCTTTAGGCTTTTGCGGTAAAGCATAAAAGGTTATAAGAAAGCAAATAAAGCTTATTAACAAAACCAATATCGCCAAGCCCAACAAAATGTATAACAAAGTCATTAAATCACCTTCTGAAATAAATTATAGCAAATTTTCTATCTTCTTTCAATATTAGAAAATGTTGAAAAATTAAAATTCTTGCTTTTTAAGTACGAATAGTGTAAAATTTAGTAGGATGTGATATTTTATGAACAAAGAGGTTAATTACAAAAACAAAAAAACCTATAACACCGCTAAATACCCAATAAGACAGCCAATTATAATTGTATGGCTTATATGGTTGCTTTCTAGAATTATGCTTATAGGCAAAAAATACAAGGTGGAAAAAATTAATATGGAGGGCTTAAAGCCGCCATATATGATGCTTAGCAATCATATGTATTTTATAGATTTTGAGCTTGCGGCAATGGGAACTCTGCCACACAGAGTAAACAACGTTGTAAGCATTGACGGCTACTACCGTCGTCCCTTTCTTTTGGAGCTTATAGGTGCTATATGCACCAGAAAATACACACGTGATATGCATCTTATAAAATCCATAAATCGTGTATTTAAAAATGGAGATATTCTTTCAATGTACCCTGAGGCAAGATATTCGCCCTGCGGTACAACTTCATATATTCCCGATGCCTTGGGCAAGCTTATAAAACTTAACAAGGTACCCGTTGTAGCGGTAGTGCATCACGGAAATCATCTTCACTCCCCCTTTTGGAATTTTAGAAAAAAGCGTAAAGTTCCGCTTCACACCACAATGACGCAAATTTTAACCGCCGAGCAGGTAAAATCAATGTC
>JAGARD010000124.1 GCA_017622415.1 Clostridia bacterium
ATTCTGTCGCTTATCCAAAGCTTCCTGTTATTATTTGTGCAACCCATGCAGGTATTTCTGTTGGTGAGGACGGTGCTACACATCAGTGCTGTGAGGATATAGCTTTAATGCGTACAATACCTGGTATGACTGTTTTAAATCCCGCGGATGATACTGAAGCTAAATTGGCGGTTAAAGCCGCTTACGAGCATGACGGACCTGTTTATATTCGTTTTGGACGACTTGCTGTTCCCGTTATTTTCGATGAGGATTATAAGTTTGAAATTGGTAAGGGTGTTACCCTTAAGGATGGTAATGATATTACTGTTATCGCTACGGGTCTTATGGTTGGTGAGGCACTTGAGGCTTATGAAATTCTTAAGGAAAAAGGCGTTAATGCACGCATAATTAATATGCCTACCATTAAGCCCATTGACCGCGATATTATTGTTAAGGCGGCTAAGGAAACGGGAAAAATTGTTACTGTTGAGGAACACTCCGTAATTGGCGGTTTGGGTTCAGCAGTTTGCGATGTTGTGTGCGAAGAGTGTCCTGTTCCTGTTATTAAAATCGGTGTTAATGATGAATTTGGTTGCTCCGGTCCCGCTCTAGAGCTCCTTAAAAAATTCGGCTTATCTTCTGAAAATATCGTTAATACAGTATTAAAAGCATTAAATAAATAATGTTAAAAACCGATGAGTCACCATTAAGATGATTCATCGGTTTTTTATGTTTATAATTTTTGGGAGCAAAGCTCCTTAATTGGGCAAATTTCGCACTTTGGTGAACGGGCGGTACAAATTGCTCTACCATGTAAAACGCTTCTGTGACAGAAATCGTTTGACTTTTCGGGAGGTAGTAGCTTTCGCATTGCATCTTCAACCTTTCGAGGTTCTTTTGTATTAACAAATCCCATTCGGTTGCAAATCCTTATAAAATGTGTATCTGTTACTACTGCAGGTTTGCCATAAACATCACCTAAAATAAGATTTGCGGTTTTTCTGCCTATTCCAGGCAGAGAGGTTAATTCTTCCATTGTATCAGGGACACGACTGCCAAATTTTTCTGTTAAAACCTTACCAAGTGCCACTAAATCTTTTGCTTTTGAATGATAGAGTCCACAGGATTTTATAAGCTCTTCTACCTGTTCTACCTTAGCATTTGCAAAAGCTTTTGGGGTAGGGAGTGCTTTAAAAAGTGCAGGTGTTATTAAATTAACTCTGGCGTCGGTACACTGTGCCGAAAGTCGGGTTGCAACAAGCAGGTGAAAGGGATTATCGGCTACTAATGAGCAAACGGCATCGGGATATTCCTTTTCCAGTAATTCTATAATTTTTTCAAGTTTTTCTTTTTTCTCCTTTATTGTCATAAAAAAACTCCTTACAAATGTTGTGTTTATTATACTATATCTATTACTTTTAAGTCAATTATCAAATATATTAAATTTATTTATGCTATTTTTTGTTAGCTAATATAAAAAATAATTAAAATTATGCATAAATATGCAGTTTTCTATTGAAAAAATAGCAGTTTTGTTATACAATTAATTATATATATTTTTTGGATGGTGACAAAATGACCAGAAAACAAGAACGCGAAAAAGCTTTTTGCCTTATATTTGAAAAATCCTTTAAAGATGACTCTTGTGAGGAGATTTTAGAGTTAGCAGAAAGTATAAACGAATTTGAACTTACCGAACATACCAAAATGCTATTTACAGGTGTTTTTGAAAACATAGAGTTTATAGATGGTGTAATTTCAAAATATCTTAAAAATTGGACTATTAACAGAATTTCTAAAACCGATTTGTCATTAATGAGACTTGCGGTTTATGAAATGAAATTTTGTGATGATATACCCGAAAATGTTACTATCAACGAAATCGTTGAGCTTGCAAAGTCTTATTGTGGCGAAAAGGGTCCGTCATATATTAACGGTGTTTTGGGTAGTATTTCTCGTTCGGGTGATTTAGCATAATGTTTTCCCTTGGAATTGACAGTAGTAACTACCGTTCATCGGCTGCTGTTGTTAATGATGATTTAAAATATACATCTAACAGAAAGCTTTTATATGTTGCTCAGGGAGAAAGAGGTCTAAGGCAGAGTGATGCTGTTTTTTTGCATACTAAACAGCTTCCATATGTAATTAAAGAAATTCTTGATGATATTGATACATCAAAAATATCTTGCATTGGTGTTTCTGACCGGCCGAGACGTTTAAAAAACAGTTATATGCCCTGTTTTTTAACAGGCTTACGCTATGCTGAGATTTTAGCTTCGGCATTAGAGGTACCTCTTTTTAGGTTTTCACATCAAGAGGGACATATTGCGGCGGCGTTACTTTCATCAGGCAGATTAGACCTTTTAAATAAAGAGTTTATTGCTTTTCACGTTTCGGGTGGAACAACGGAGGCTTTGTTAGTTTCTCCATCTGATATTGGTTTTAAGGTTGAAATTATAGCAAAAAGTCTTGATCTGCATTTAGGTCAGGTTATAGATAGAGTAGGGGTTAAATTAGGTTTAACCTTTCCATGCGGCGAAGAACTTGAAAAGCTAGCCTTAAAAGGCGAGGTAACCCAAAAGACTATTCCTTGCATTAAAGGGTTTGATTGTGCTTTATCGGGTGTTGAAAATATCTGTGATAAAATGCTTGAAAACGGAGAAAAAAGCGAAAATATTGCCGCATATACAATAGCTTTTGCGGCTGAAACTCTATGTAAAATGACACTTAAAATTAAAGAGAAATACAGCGATTTACCGATTGTTTATTCAGGCGGTGTAATGGCAAACAATATTATAAAAAGCAAATTACGTCAAATTACTAAGGCGGATTTTGCATCAACAGAGCTTTCGGGAGATAACGCAGTAGGTATTGCCTTGCTTGCAAAACTAAGTTTGGAGAAATAATATATGCAACCCATTAATCTAACTGTGAAACAACTTAATATGTATGTTCGTTCACTTTTAGAGGGTGATACAAATCTAGCTTCAATCACTTTAGAGGGCGAAATTTCGGGATTTAAAAATCATTTCAGTAGCGGACATTGGTATTTTACTTTAAAGGATAACGATGCATCTGTAAAAAGCGTTATGTTTAAAGGAAATACATTATCAGTCGGTTTCAAACCTGAAGATGGTATGAGAGTTGTTTGTCGAGGATATGTTTCGTTATATGAGCGTGATGGTCAATTTCAGTTTTATGCCGAAACAATGCGTGCCTTCGGTGAGGGAGATATAGCAGCAGAATTTGAAAGAATAAAGCAAAAACTCCAAGCGGAAGGACTTTTTGATACTTCAAGAAAACGTGATATACCGAAATTTCCAAAAAAAATCGGTGTTATTACTGCCGAGAGCGGTGCTGCTTTTAAAGATATTTTGCAGGTGACCAGCAGAAGATATTCAGCCTGTGATATTGTTCTTTTTCCCTCGTTAGTACAAGGAGTTTCTGCTCCCGAAGAGCTTATTAAAGCACTAAAAAAGGCTTATTTAAGATCTGATTTGGATTTAATTATAATAGGCAGAGGCGGCGGTAGTGCTGAGGACCTTGCCGCATTTAATGATGAAAAGCTTGCAAGAACAGTGGCTTTGTCACCTGTACCAATTATTTCGGCTGTGGGTCACGAAATTGATTTTACTATATGTGACTTTGTTGCTGATTTGCGAGCTCCTACGCCATCTGCGGCGGCGGAATTGGCAGTCCCATCCACAGAAGAATTAATAAAACAGATTGATTTTCTTTTTGGTAAAATAACAGCCTCTTCAAAAAAATATATTATTGAAAGTCAGCTTTGGTTAGACAGCTTGCTTTCTAAAAGCTTTTTTTTAAATCCTCAAACGCTTTTTAAGCCATTTGAAATAAAACAAAGCTCAATTTTTGAGCAAATTAAAAATTCTTTTGTTCTGCTTTTAAAGAATAACGAAATTGAACTTAAAGAATCCGTAGCAGCGTTGGAGGCTTTATCTCCTAAAAGTGTTATGGAACGCGGATATTCTATTGTGTTAAAAAATAACAAACCCATTGTTGATACTTCAAAACTGAAAATTGGTGACGAACTTAACATTCGTTTTACTAATGGAAGTGCAGAAGTTAAGGTTTCAAAATTATTATCGGAGTGATTTTATGAATAATAAAAGCTTTGCTGAAATGATTAAGCGTTTAGAGGAAATTGCTATTATTTTAGAAAAAGGCGATTGTTCGCTTGAAGATGCCATTAGGCTATATGATGAGGGAAAAACACTTTCGACGGCTTGTACCGAGATATTGGAAAAAGCCAAACAAAAAATTGAGGTTGTAGAATAATGATTAAAGAAAAATTAAAAAGCTTTTCTGATTTATTTGAAAACTATTTAAAAGAGGTAATTACTACTCAAAACAAAAAATTCATCGGTCATTTTGAAGCGATGGAATATAGCTTATTATCGGGCGGAAAGCGACTTAGACCCTTTATTTTAAAAGCTTTTTATTCGGCTTCGGGCGGTGAAAATGGGGCGTTTTTGAATTTTGCTGCTGCTCTTGAAATGATTCATACCTATTCTTTAATTCATGATGATTTACCCTCAATGGATAATGATGATTTCAGACGCGGAAGACCCTCTTGCCACAAAGCGTTTGATGAAGCTACTGCATTACTTGCTGGGGATGCTCTGCTTACTAAGGCTTTTGAGGTTGCCGCACTAACAAAAAATATTTCTCCCAGCTTAATTGTTGAGGGCATTGCCGAATTAGCAAGTCTTGCGGGTGCTGATGGTATGATTGGTGGTCAAGTTGTGGATTTGGCTATTGAAAATCAGCGTGCACCCATTGAAACAGTTTTGGAAATGTATAAGAAAAAAACGGCAGCTTTACTTGTTGCGGCTGCAAAAATCGGAACAATTCTTGCTGGTGGAAATGATGAGATGAAATTAGCGGCAGAGAAATATGCTGTTAATTTAGGTATTGCTTTCCAAATTCAAGATGATATTTTAGATGTTGTTGGTGATGCTAACCTTTTAGGTAAGCCTATTGGGAGCGATGCAAAAAATCAAAAATCCACTTATGTTGCATTAAAAGGACTTGAGCAAGCTAAACTGGATGTTATTGACTATACTAATAAGGCTAAAAATGCATTAAAGGTATTCGGCGTAAAGGCTGATGTATTACTTGAGTTGGCTGATTATTTAATTGACCGAAAGTATTAGGCTTTTTGAAAGGTATGTGATTTTTTGGAATATAAAATTTTAAATACAATTAATTCCCCAAGTGATGTTAAAAGCCTTTCTAATGATGAGCTTAATTTGTTGTGCGAGGAAATTAGAGATTGCCTTATTCATACGCTTTCAAAAACAGGTGGCCATTTAGCTTCCAATTTAGGTGTTGTTGAACTTACGGTTGCCTTGCACAAGGTTTTTGATTTACCTAAAGATAAACTGCTTTTTGATGTTGGGCATCAATGTTATACACATAAGCTTTTAACAGGTCGTTTTAACAAAATTACTTCCATAAGGCAAAAGGACGGTTTATCGGGCTTTATGCGTCCTGATGAAAGCGAGTACGACCCATTTGTTACAGGTCATAGTAGTAATTCGGTATCTGCTTCACTTGGAATTTATAAGGGTAATTTAATTTCAAAATCGGAAGATAATTTTTCAATCTCTGTTGTCGGCGACGGTGCTATGACGGGTGGAATGATTTACGAGGGTCTTAATAATGCAGGTCATAGCAAGAATGACTCAACAATAATAATTTTAAATGATAATAAAATGTCTATTTCACGTAATGTCGGGGCTTTAGCACGACATTTAACTGTTATTCGTTCCCGTCCTGGCTATCATAGGTTTAAGCATAAGCTTGAAAAAATTATCGCCCATATTCCTTTTGTGGGTAGATTTATTAATAGAAACCTATTACGCTCAAAAACAATGCTTAAAAACGCAATATATCATAGTAATATTTTTGAGGATATGGGATTTCATTATTTGGGTCCCGTAGACGGACACGA
>JAGARD010000125.1 GCA_017622415.1 Clostridia bacterium
GTGAACTGCTACAAGCTCACCGAGCTTAGAAGCTGCTGCAGAGCCCGACTCAGTTGCTGCCTTAACTGCACCAACGTCGCCTCTAACCATAACAGATACAAGTCCGCTACCGATTTTCTCGGTACCGATAAGCTCTACGTTAGCTGCCTTTACCATTGCATCGGCTGCCTCGATTGCTGCTACTAAACCTCTGGTTTCTACCATACCTAATGCTTCAAGTGCCATTTTCTTTTCCTCCATTTTGGGTTTTGTTTCTACCGCGGGAGCGGTAGCTTTAGCTGTTTGATTTTTAGGTGCTGTAGTTTTTTTAGCACCGCTTTTGGCTGCTGCCATATTAAATCCACCTTTCGATAGATTACTGAAAGTATATTAAACTATACTTCCTGCAAAAATTTCTCGGCCTTTTCTTCGGCCTTTTGTTTTTTGATAATTCTTGAGGCACTAAGCTCAACCATACGCTGGGTTTCGGAGTGAGGACTTGCAATTACGGCAGATGCCGCAAGCTCCTTGATAGCTCCGTTTGCCGCCGCCTCAACCGCCGCCTTTACTGCCGAGATTTGACCCTCCACAATAACGGTAACAAGTCTGCCACCGAGCTTTCTTTCCCAGGTTACGAACTCTACGTCAGCCGCCTTGCACATTAAATCAAGTGCATCTACTGCCGCCGCAACGCTTTCAACCTCAATTAGTCCTAATGACTTCATAGGAGTTTACTCCTTTTCTGTTTACTTAAAGCTTGGGTAAAATCTTCTCAACATCTGCGTGAGGTCTGGGGATTACGTGAACTGCTACAAGCTCGCCGAGCTTAGATGCTGCTGCAGAGCCCGACTCGGTTGCTGCCTTAACTGCACCAACGTCGCCTCTAACCATAACAGATACGAGTCCGCTACCGATTTTCTCGGTACCGATAAGCTCTACCTCTGCTGCCTTTACCATTGCATCAGCAGCCTCGATTGCTGCTACTAAACCTCTGGTTTCTACCATACCTAATGCTTCGTATGCCATTTTTATTTCCTCCGATTAATTAATTTTTATCAAAAGCGTTTAGCTTTAACATTTTTTCTGTATCATCCTCTACGTTTGGGATGATATGGGTACAAATTACGCCTGACACGGAATTTGCGGCATCCTTAGCCGCTTCAATAGCCGCTGTAACATCGGCTACTCCGCCGCGGAATTTTACGGCAACAATAAGGGGAACTTTAAGTCCCTCGGGATTGCCGGGCTTATTTTTATCGAAGTTTTCTACGGTTACATTTGCCGCCTTACAGCCTGCATCACAAGCTACAAAAGCCGCCGCAAGTCCGTATACCTCAATAATTCCTACTGCTTTTCCCATTTAAATCACCTATTCGTTAATAACGGCAATCTTAAGTCCTTCCATAGCAAGGTTAGTCTTAAGTGCTTCGTTGATTTGTTCTAAGGGGAAACGATGGGTTATAAGCTTTTCTACGGGGAGACCAATTCCCTTTGCACGCTTTAGAAAATCAAAGGTGGTTGCATAATCGCGGAGGGTGTAAACCCAAGAGCCAACCGTTGTGATTTCCTTTGCACAGATGTCAAAGTGGGGATTGATTGTGGCATCGCCGCCGTTAATGAAGAAGCCAAGCTCACAAAGTCCGCCGCCGTTACGAATAAACTTATAGATATTTGCGTGGGCGATGGGAGAGCCTGTGCACTGGAAGCCGAAGTCTGCGGGATAACCGCCGAAAGCATCCTCAACTGCTTTAGTAAGCTCCTCTATACCCTTATGGTTTTTAAAGTTAACCGACTTATCGGCACCCATTTCCTTAGCAAAGCCAAGTCGCTTATCCTCACCGTCAACCGCAACTATATTTTCTATACCCATTGTGCGGAGAACTGCGATACAAAGAAGTCCGATAGGACCACAGCCCTGTACCACAACGCGACTGTTAAATCTTAAAATACCTGTTGTTTTAGCACGCTCAACTGCGTGAATTAAAACGGCTGCAGGCTCAATTAAAATTCTAAGGTCTAAGCTTAAATCGCTTACATTAAATATGGTAGAGCCGCCGCGAACTACTATGTAATCGGCAAACCAACCGTTGTGATGAACATCATCATCGGGAAGCAGACCGTAAACATCGGCACCGCCAACGTTTTGCTTGTTAAGGTCGAACATTGTAATATCGGGATTATCCTTAAATATCATACAGGTTACAACCTTATCGCCTATGGCAAGAGGCTTACCTGCACTGTCCTTCTTAACATTTTTACCCATTGCAACGATTTCGCCTGTACCCTCATGTCCGAGAACTACGGGAATCATACCAAATGGGTCACGCTTAAATTCGTGAGCATCGGTACCGCAAACACCGCAGCCCTCAACCTTAACGAGAATATCGTCATCGCCAAGAGCGGGGATTGCATACTCTTTAAGCTCAAACTTTTCAAGCTCGGTGAGCATTGCAACTCGGCCTGTTTTGGGATAAGCACCTGCACTCTTTTTAGGAGCAGAAGCTGTGCCCTGCATCTGACCGATTACCTGACGCACTATTTGCTCAATATCAGCAGAATTAACACTCATTTTCTGCACATTCCTTTCATTATAATAGAGAACTGAATATCTCTGCACCGTACTCGGCTAAAGAGGTATCCTCGCCCTCACTTCCGCCGCTTACACCAAGACCGCCGATTATTTTGCCATCCTTATTGTAAAGGGGAACGCCGCCACCGAAAATAACAATTTTGCCACCGTTTGTAAACTGTATTCCGTAAAGCGAGCCACCTGGTGCGGCAAGCTCCTTTAGTGCGGTGGTTGGCATTTTCAGGGCTACTACGGTGTATGCCTTATTAAAGGCTACATCATAGCTTGCAATGTAGGAGTCATCCATACATTGCACCGAAACGGGATTTCCTGCGGAATTTGAAACTGCAATAACTGCATTCACTCCCATTTCAGCCGCCTTTGCCTTTACCTTTTCGGTAAGGGCTAGGGCTAAATCTAAGGTCATATCGTTACCGAGGCTATTAACAACTTCGGTAACAAGCTTTTTAAGTTGTTGCTCGGTCATAGAATGACCAGTCCTTTCGAGGGATTTTATGCTACGAATAGTCGAGGACGCCTGTCCCTACAACATAAAATTAATTTTGAGAGATTTTTGTTCACAGTGCTCATTTGGGTGAGTGGTGCCGTACGCTATGTACTGCCCCGAACCCAAATGTGTGATGTGAGCCAAAAGATCCAAAATTAAAAATTATTTGCCGAGCTGCTCCATAACCTTTTTGGTAATTTGAGCTACAAGGTCATCACTTGCACCGCCATCTGCATTAAGGGTTGCACCACAAGTACCCTTACAGCTGTGACAGCTGGGAAGACCTGCTTTAGCATTGGGGCAGAGGTTTGCGGGGTGCTTACCGGGAAGACCGAATGCACGACGGATTTCAAAAAGTCTTTCAACCTGAGATTTAGAAAGCTCTTTTGCACCACCGAGCTGACCCGAGAGGTATAAAAGCTTTGCATAGAACTCAACAGACTCCATTTTGTGGTATGCGTTGAGAAGTGAATCAGAGAAAGCGAGTGCACCGTGGTTCTCTAAAAGAACTGCATCAAAATAAGGAAGATACTTTTCTACTGCATCGGGGATTTCATCAGTAGAGGGGGTGCCGTACTCAGCGATGGGAACGCAACCGAGAGCGATAACAGCCTCAGGCATAATGGGCTGAGTAAGGGGAATACCTGCAATAGCAAAAGCAGTTGTATACATAGGATGAGCGTGAACAACCGACTGTACATCAGGACGGTTTTTATAAACTCTCATGTGCATTTTGATTTCAGAAGAGGGTCTGAAACCGGGGTTAGCCTGAATAACCTTACCCTCAGCATCTACCTTACAGATATACTCGGGGGTCATAAAACCCTTACTAACACCTGTAGGGGTGCAAAGAAATTCGTTGTCGCTTAACTTTACAGAGATGTTACCGTCGTTAGAAGCAACCATTCCTCTGTCATAGATACGCTTACCGATTTCGCAAATTTGTTTTTTGATTTCGTACTCGGATACCATTTTAATTTCTCCTTTATTTAAAAATTTTTAATATCCAATAAGATTTATAGGCTTTCACCTATTTTGCTATGTTAAATATACCACAAACCCAAACAAAAGTCAACACAAAATCACATATTTTTCTGTTTTTTTGCAGAATTTTATTTGTTTTTTCTTTGTTTTGGTATATCTAAGACTGAATTTTGTTGTTTTTGTAGTATTCTTTTGTATCAAAGCCTGTTAAAAAGTCGCGAAGCTCAGCTATCCCCTCACCCGTAACGGCACTACATTTAAAAATAATTTTACAGCCCGCAAGGCGAAGCCATCTTTCGGCACGGTCGGGATTTGCTCCCTTTTGGTCGATACCCGTTATAATACCAATAACAAGTCGGTTTGCCATTGAGGTGATATTGGGACTGAAAAGCGAATAGGGCTCGGTTGCCGATAAAAGCAAACCTACAATATCGCTTTCATAGGCATAGACGGCTAAAGCACCGCCGAAATTTCTGGTTTGTATGTACTCGCCCGGAGTATCTATTATAAAGCCCTCACGCTCGACGCTTTGTGTTTTGTCATAGTGAAGCTCTTCGCCCCTTAAGGCTTGGGTAAGGGTTGTTTTACCGCTTTCACTTCGACCGATTAATATAACCTTATTCATAAATTAGGTTTTGGTTATGGGACATACGGTAAAGCCCAAGGTTTCACGCACATAGGTACAAACGGCATCTACCGCTTCCTCAATTTGGGAAACACTGCCCACCACAATAAGCGTACCGCTAAAACGGTCTACAAAGCCAAGCTCAGCACCCGAAGCCTTTGTAGCAATATCGCCTGCGATAATTGCCGTTTCGGCAGGGCTTAGGGTGATGATACCAATGGCAGAGGTTTTGTAGTCGGCGGCAGGGTCAAGTCCCAGCTTTTGATAAAGCACAGGGTCAGGATTAGCAATAACATGAGCCAAGGTAATCTGCTTACCCGGAACAAGCTCCTGAATAATGCGTGCCTTACCGTCGTTTTTCAGTGCGTCAAACATATCCATTATTCATCATTCCTTTCCTAATACGATAAATGAGGTGATTGATGTTTTTTCACCTCATCCACCACCGTTTGGTGGTCTGACAGACCCGTACCCCTCTGTCATCTTCGATGACATCTCCCCTTCACTGGAGGGGAGTCGGCCCCTTCCCCGTCAAGGGGAAGGCTTTTGTGTAACCTTAACCGCCTATCTTGGCTTTTAGTCCATAACTTTTGGCTACCTCTAAAAGCTCGTTCATCTTTTCATCGGTCGGCGGAGTAATATGCTCTAAAAGATATTCCCTGCCAAGACCTTTGTATTTATCCTGCCCCAAACGGTGGTAAGGAAGCAGGTTGATTTCGCCACCTGGCATAATTTCACTTGTAAATTTCGCTATAGCGGCGATTTCCTCTTTAGTATCGTTAAAGGTGGGAATTACAGGCACCCTTATTACAAGGTGATTTGCCTCTTTTGCCAAAATCCTTGCATTTTCTAAAATAAGAGTGTTATCTCTGCCCGTAAATTCCTTGTGTTTTTCGGGGTTTATATGCTTAATATCCATTAGGTAATGGTCTAAAAATGGGAGCAGACCTCGAATGGTATCAATTGGGGCACATGCGGTGGATTCTATTGCGGTATTAAGCCCCGCCTCCTTAGCTGCCCTGAGCAAAGCGGTTGCAAATTCGGGCTGACAAAGACTTTCACCACCCGAAAGGGTGAGGCCCCCACCCGAACGTCGGTAGTAAACTCTGTCCTTTAAAACATCCTCTAAAACCTCGGCTACCGTTACATCTCGACCTACCGTGTTGGTTTTACCTGCCGTAGTCATCTGCTCTATCTCATACCGTTGGGATTCGGGATTACAACACCATCTGCACCTAAGCACACAGCCCTTTAAAAAGACTATGGTGCGAACTCCCGGTCCATCGTGCACCGAAAACCTTTGAATATCAAAGATACGACCCTTGGTATTTAGGTAATCCTGCACTTAGAAACCTCCTTGCTCGGTACGGTTTATAATATCATCCTGAAGTGAGCGTGAAAGGGTTGTAAACAGTGCACTGTAACCCGCAACACGAACAACAAGAGATTTATATTTTTCGGGATTTTTCTGTGCATCCAAAAGGGTTTCGCGACTTACAACATTAAACTGAACGTGCATTCCCTTTTGGTCAAAATAACCGCGTATCATTGCAACGAAGCTTTCAAGACCGCTAGCACCTTTAAGTGCACTTGGGTGGAACTTCATATTAAACAGTGTTCCGTTAGAGGCAATGAAGTGGTCAAGCCTTGCAACCGAGTTGCAAGAGGCGGTAGGACCGTTTACATCCTTACCTGCCGAGGGGGAAACACCGTCGGCAACGGGGGTGCCTGCCAAACGGCCGTCGGGTGTTGCACCTGTTTGTGCTCCGAGCGGAACGTTTGCCGAAACGGGATAAAGACCTGCTTGGAAGATACCGCCACGGGGATTTTTAAAGTCCTGCAAGGGTCTTGTATATGTATAGGCAACATCCCTTGCGAAAAGGTCGATTTCCTTAATATCGTTACCGAATTTCGGCAGAGCATCAATATCTGCTCTGAGCTTATCATAAAAAGCCTTTTTATCGGCAGGAGTTTTGTTTTCGCTGATTTTTAAGTAAATATCGGATATAGTCTGCTCATTTGGTGTTCTACCCTTATTTACAAGCTCCTTTACCGCAAAGGTGGTAAGCTGAGAAGCGATTACAGGAGGCATTTTTTCACCGTAGTTATTGCGAAGTGCATCAGCAAACTGCTGTAATGTATATTTTTTCTCATCATAAACTAAGGTTTTGATTGCATAAAGAGCATCTGCCATATTTGCAATACCAAAGCCCTGAGGACCTGTGAAGTTATAAACCGCTCCGCCGTTTTGAACCGATTTACCCCTTGCAATACAGTCATCCACCATAGACGAAAGGAAAGGAAGCGGACAACGCTCAGCGTGGGCTAAATCAATACTGTTATCGGCATTAACCATCATTTCAATCATATAGTTCATTTGAGCCTTATAGGCATCATAGAACTTATCGAAAGTGGTAAGCTCCTTTATACCGGGAGTTTTGGGTCCAACCTGTTCACCTAGCTCGGCACCGCCGCCAAAAACAAGCTCCAAGGGACGGCACATATTAAAGAATGCGGCATCGTGCCAACCATCGGTTTTACCGGGGGTTTGAGGCTCAACGCAACCTATAATACAGTAGTTTCTTGCTTCCTCTAAACTAAGACCTCTATTTACAAGGGCGGGGATTATAACCTCGTCATTATAATAAGCGGGAAGTCCCACGCCTGTACGGGTAAGCTCGGCTGCACGGAGTAAAAATTCGTGAGGAGTACCGTTCCAAACACGCACCGAGAAAGATGGCATAGGAAGCATTACGTGCATTGATGCCGAAATACACATAAAGGAAAGGTCGTTAGTAGCATCAAGACCCTCTTCGGTCTGACCGCCTGCAATAAGATTTTGGAAAAGGCTGTAGCCTGCAAAGCCCTCAGCCGAGGCGGCATCACGCACCTTATTAAGGTCGTTAAGCTTAACCCAAATACAATCAAGTAGCTCCTGAGCAAACTCACGTGTGATTTTGCCATCGTCTAAATCCTTTTTATAATAAGGATACATATATTGGTCAAAGCGACCTGGCGATATAGAGTGACCGCTCGCTTCGGTTTGAAGAAGCATCTGAACAAACCAAAAAGACTGACACGCCTCATAGAATGTGGTTGCACCCTTACGGGGAACATTTGCACAGTTATTGGCTATTAAGGCAAGCTCTAATTTGCGTTTAGGGTCGGTTTCCTTTTCTGCCATTTCTACTGCTAAAAGAGCATATCTTTCGGCGTAACGGCTAGCTGCCTCAAGCGACATTATAACCGCCTTTAAAAATGCCGAGCGGCTACCGTAATCGGCATCACCTGGGGTGAGCCTTAAAAGCTCATCAACCGCTTTCGCCTTAATGCCGTCAAAGCCAATAGCCAAAACCTCATCATATTTAACACATAAGTGCCCAACACCGTTATAGAAGTAGTTGCCAGGGGTGAAGATATTGTGCTTCATCGCCATTTTTGCACCGTCTGACATATATTCCTCGGCAAGCTCGCTTGTGGTTTTTCCGCCCCAATATTTATAAACCTCACGAAGAATGTTTTTGTTTTCTTCTGAAATATAAAATGGGTCGGCTGAGCGGGTTTCTACTGTATCAAGCTCATCCTCAAGCCAAGCAAAGGAATATTCAGGGAAAACCTGACAGCTACGCGGACGCTTGGTATTACTACCCACAATAAGCTCCTCAGGACGGATGGTAATGGGCAGATTTTCCATAATATGTGCAAACGCCTCAGCACGGCGAGTGATTATAGGCTTACCCTCGCTTTTTTTATAAGCCTCGGTTAAAAGCACCGCACGGTCGGTTTCGATTTGAGGCATCTGCTCAAAAAGATGTGAAACAAGCCTTGAAATTCTTGGGCTTTTAGGAATTTCATTAATATAATAATCAGGCATAAAAAACTTCCTTTCTATTAAAGGATTTGTAGCAAAAAACAGAAAATCGCTACTGATACATCTTCATTTTAAACCAAAAACAACTATTTGTCAATAGCAAAACAAGAAAAAAACAGAAAAAACAAGCACAATCCAACAAAAACATAACAATTTGTAATTTAAAAACATAAAAAATGCGGAAGAAGTGAAAATTAAAGCTTCTTCCGCATTTCTTTTAAATGGATTTGTCTTATTTTATGAGTTTTCTAGATGACTTAAGTTTTTTACATCCCCCATAATAAAACCTAAATTTGATTACAACGAATTTAAATCGCTTGAGATTTTATGCAAATAGCGTTTAAGCAGGTGGATACAATCTCGCTCATTAGCTACACCGCGAATAATATCCTCGGCAAGGGCACGGCAAGAGGGCGCACCGCAGGAGCCACAGTCAAGACCCGGTAAAGCCTCGGCAAGCTCGTCGATTTTCTGCATAATTTCCATACTTTCCTTTGGTGTAGAGCCAAGGCGGAATACGGGAATAAACTCAACCTCATTTGTCCAAAAGGCTTTTTCAGGTACCTTGCCGTCCAAATGACTGCCCGCAATAGGCATATATTTGCGAAGAAGCTTTAGCTTGGTCTTTGCAACATAAGGGTTTTCTACCTGTAAAACTCCCCCTACACAACCGCCTGTACAGGAATCAAGCTCAATAAAATCAACATTATTAATTTTACTGTCCTCCAAATCCTCCAAAACACGAATGACATTTTCAATACCGTCGGCGGCAATATAACTATCTGTGAGAAGTCCTCCGACCTCGCCGCCTGTAATACCCCAGCTAATACCAATTCTGCCCGCACGCTTGTACTCGGTATCGCCCGCGTCGTCATGCTTCATAAGGGGAAGCAGAGCGGTATAAACCTTTTTAATAGCCAGCACTCTGTCAATCTCACTTTTTTCAATGCCAAGCGGGTCGGCAACCGAGGTCACCTTTGCAGGGCAGGGCGAAATAAAGAAAATTCCAATATCCTCTCTTTTAAGACCCGTTTTTTCCATAGCCTCCTTTACGGCTAGCTGAGCCGCTAAATCGGCGGGAGTGATAATTGGCAGCATACGGTCAATAAGCTCAGGAAATCGCACCCTTATAAGGCGTACTATGGATGGGCAAGCGGTGGAGATATAGGGCTTTCCCTCGGGGTGGTCTGCTATGTATTTTCTAGACATTTCAGACACCATTTCGGCAGCCGCCGCAACCTCAAAAACATCGTCAAAGCCAAGCTTTATTAGTGCCTTTAGAATAATGCCTGTATCGGTAACGTTATTAAACTGTGCATAAAATGACGGAGCGGGAAGAGCGACCTTGTACTTATATTCATTCATAGTATCAAGGCTGTCATACCGCGTTTTTTTGGCGTGATGAGGACATACAC
>JAGARD010000126.1 GCA_017622415.1 Clostridia bacterium
GGTAGTTTCCATAACAAGATTATATAAAGCAGATTTTAAAGAATGATCTTCCTGAACAGAGCAAATCCAGTCCGGAAAATTTACCGTTATTTGTTTTATAGGAAATTCAAATAAAACTCTTGCCAGAATATTGTGTATATCCTCCTCCCCTAGTTCTAAACAGTTTACAGGAATAACGGGAACAGAATATTTTTCGCTAAGCTGTTCTGCCAATGCTTCAGCCGAATCAGATGTGGGATATATACAATTAAGCAAAACAACAAAAGGTTTGTTAATTTCCTTAAGCTCTTCAATAACCCGTCCTTCTGCCTCAGCATATTCATCCCTTGGAATATCGCTTATACTTCCATCGGTGGTTACAACTAAACCAATGGTTGAATGCTCGGTAATAACCTTTTTAGTGCCTATTTCCGCCGCCATATTAAAAGGAATATCCTCATCATACCAAGGTGTTTTAACCATACGGGGTTGGTCTCCCTCAATATACCCAAGCGAGCTAGGAACAATATATCCAACGCAATCAATAAGCCGTACATTACATTCCATACCGCCATCTAAATTAATTTTAGCGGCTGTTTCGGGTATAAATTTAGGCTCGGTTGTCATAATTGTTCTACCTGAAGATGCCTGAGGCATTTCGTCATTAGCCCGTTCACGCTGAAAATCGCCTTCGATATTAGGCAATACAAGGGTATCCATAAAACGCTTAATAAAGGTGGATTTTCCTGTTCTTACAGGACCTACCACCCCTAAAAAAATTGAACCGTCGGTTCTAGTTGCAATATCCTTATAAATACTTGTATTTGTCATTTTTCACGCCCTCCAATGGCTCAGCTCTTTGTACACAATATGCGGGCGTTTTTTAAATTATGCAAAAAAACAGAGATTTGCAAAAAATACAAATCCCTGATAAAAATAAAACCAAATTAATTATAAATTATTTTTCTAATACTAATTCTTTCATACTATAAAGACCTGCTGCTTTTCCGTTTAAGAAGAATGCGGCATTAACTGCACCGACAGCAAAAACCTCTTTAGACCGTGCCGAGTGCGAAAGGGTTATAATTTCATCGCGACCTGCAAAAATAACCTCATGCTCCCCTACTATTGTACCGCCGCGAACTGCGTGTATGCCAATTTCTTTTTCGGCACGCTTTTCTCTTTTAGTATGACGGTCATATTCATAGGTCATTTTGCCGTCAAGCTCGTCATTTATCTCATTAGCAAGTAAAATTGCAGTACCGCTTGGAGCATCAATTTTTTGATTATGATGCTTTTCAATTATTTCAATATCAAATCCATCCAAAATTGTTGCGGCTTTTCTGCATAACTCAGCCAAAAGATTTATACCAAGTGACATATTAAAGGAGAAAAATACAGGGATTTCATTAGCCGAAGCTTTTATTTCCATAATCTGTTCATTAGAGAAACCAGTGGTTGCAATTACCACGCCTAGCTTACGACTTTTTGCAAAATTAAGCAGTTTATTTAAAACAGCTGGGTTTGAAAAATCAATAATAACATCGGCATCTACAGTAATATCATCAAAGCTGTTAAACACGGGGAAAGGACCATTTTGTGAAATATCCAAATCCACACCAGCCACAATAGCGGCATCGTTACGTTTATTAACAATATCGGTAATAACGCGACCCATTTTACCGTTACATCCACTTAAAATTATCTTTAACATTTTTATCTTCCTTTAAAGTTTAAATATAGTTGATTATACAACAAAAGCAAATAATTTGTCAATGAAAACGATTACATATTATTCTGTTGTAAGTTTTTGATACATCTTCATAAGCTCTGCAACACATTCAGATTCGGTGTTAAGCTTGCCCCAAAAACCGTATGCTTGCATAACAGCCTTATCATTTGCTTGGTGTGCTTTGCGGAGCTCGGGCGGCATAGCAACCTCGTCGTACAAATCGGCAAGAGAGCAATCGGGGTATTTTGCTCTTGCATCAAGAATTGCCTGAGCCGTTTTCTCAATAGCCACCCTTTGCTTATCGGTAGGATTAGGCCACGGGAAGTTATTATAAACAACATCCTTTGAATAACGGTAATCACTTTTTAATCTTCCACAAACAGCACGCATCCATGCCATGTGAACATTAGATGTCATAACACCAAATTCATATAAAGTTGCATCGGGAACAATTTGCACAGCATCAGAAACAATCGTTTCCGCAGTCATAAAACCAATCGGCACATACTTTCTTCTTTCCGAAGAGACACGCGGAACAATTATATAGTCTACACCTGCTGGCTGTGTGATTTGAGCAAACAGCGTGGGCGTAGCTGCAAATTTTCTAATTCCTGCTGCAATACTGCTTTCGCGTGTTCCTTTGCAACCCTTTATTCTTTCCATAATTTGCGGGCAATTTCTCAAATCCTTGGGAGATGCATCTTTTAGCCATAAGCACCAACGCTTTTTACCATGTAAATATTCCACCGCACCCAAAAAAGGTTTAATAAATATTTGTGCTTGCGGTTCTTTTGTGATAAATGGCAAATAATCTTCATCCTCGATGATTAAGTAACCACCATCAGCAGGTTTGTTGCCATAGACCATTTTTGAAACATCACATAGTGGTTTGTTTCGGCTTTCAATAAGAATGTTCGGAGCATCACAAAGATAGGCGTTAATATTATTCGCTTTGATAGATCTGCCGTTTTGATATAACCATTTTTCTTTTTTATCAAAACAAGCAAAACCGATAATAACACAATGTACATGTGCCTTTAATTTCGCTTCACTGTCCCAAATAAATGTTTTATGTGCAAAGTTAATTTTAATATTCAAATATTTCCAAAGGCTCGTAACCGTTTCGCCCTGAGTAATTGAGTTTGTAGAAACAAAGCCACACTGAATATTGGTGTCCTGAATATAGTCGGAGGCAAGTTTATACCAGGCAGAAACAAAATCAAGATTTTTCATTTTTGGGAAAATATATTCCATATCTTCCTTTTGCATCTGTGACATATAAGTGAACCCAACAAAAGGCGGGTTACCCATAATGTAATTTAGCTTATCTTTTGGTACAACGGTTTCCCAATCCAAACGCAGAGCGTTGCCTTCAACGATATTTGCATAGGATTTGAGTGGCAGAAAGTCAAGGTTAATGTGTGCAATAAGTTCGGTTTCTTTCATCATTTGGCTTTCGGCTATCCAAAGGGCGGTTTTAGCAACAGTAACTGCGAAATCGTTAATTTCTATACCATAAAACTGACCGATGGAAACCTTAATAATATCACCAAAATCGAGCATCATTTGACCTTGTTGAACAACTTCAATAGCTTCATTTTCCAAACGTCTTAACGAAATATAAGTTTCGGTTAAAAAGTTACCTGAACCGCAAGCGGGATCTAAAAATGTAAGATTACCTAACTTTTCACGAAAAGCATTAATTTTTGACTCCCTTGTTTTGGTAACTTTAATAGCTTTAATTTCCTCTAATTCTGATTTTAATTCATCAAGAAACAACGGGTCAATAACTTTATGTATATTTTCAATAGATGTATAATGCATACCGCCACTACGACGGGTTTCGGGATTTAATGTACTTTCAAAAACAGCACCAAAAATTGTTGGACTAATATCGCTCCAATCAAAATCTTCACTCGCTTTATGGAGCAGCAAATCACGAATTTCGTCATTCATTTGAGGAATCTCAATATGCTCATCCGCAAATAAGCCACCGTTTACATACGGAAAAGTGGCTAGTTGCTCATCCTCGTATGGGTCGCGGTCTTCGGGTTTAGTATCAAGAATTTTAAAAAGTTCAATAAGAGCCTTTCGCATATCACGTGATGAAAAAGACTTAATATAATTATGAAATTTGGAATGACCGCCGAATATACCAGCATCTTCTGCATAAAGGCAAAAAACAAGACGAACAATAAGTTTATTAAGACTTTTTAGAGTTTCTTCATTTTCGGGGTTGTGATACTGCTTTAATATTCCGTCATAAAGCACGCCTACCAAATTGCCTGCCTGAATGGAAACCTCCATTTCGCGGCGGATATTATCATCATCGGTATCAACAATAAACATCAGGCGATAATATTCTTTAGCAAGGTCTTTAAGGAAAATTTGTTCGGGCTCACCGTTTGGTTTTTCCATATCATAAACCAAAAATTCTTCAAAATTACAGGTTATTATCCAGCGGGGACGCTGTGAATATGGCAAAACAGCAGAATAACGCTGTGCTTGTTGAAATGGTGTTAGTAAAGTGCCATCTGATTGTTTTATAGGCTTATTTAAATCCTTACCTTTGCCTTTTTGTTCTATTAAAATATGTGTTGAAGGAATATGACCATCAATAAAACTTGTATGGTCAAGGTGAACTTGTTCCTCAAAAGTGATAAATTTTTCAGGTTCTTTAACACCTAAGACATCACGAATAAGCGAAAGCCAAAACGGTTGACTTTCACCTTTTTCATAGCCTCTGCCTTTCCAATATTCAGCAAAGGTTTTTGCCGCCGCACGGCGTTCTGCATCTTTCATAAACATCCCTCTTACTGCTAATAAACAGTTAAAAAGGAAGAGCGTAAAACTCTTCCTTTTTAAAATTACTACAAAAGTCCGTGCTTTGCAAGCTCTGCTTTAAGGATTTCACGATTTTTATCGCTTAAACCAACTAAAGGCAGTCTGCACTCACCTAATTCCATACCCATAAGATTCATAGCCTCTTTAACAGGGATGGGATTAACATCAATAAACATATAATCCATTAAATCTGAGTATTTAACCGACATTTCGGTAGCCTTTTTAAAGTCACCTGCAAGACAAGCGGCAGTAAGATTGTGAAATTCGGTAGGAAGTATATTTGAAATAACCGAAATTACACCCTTAGCACCAAGTGCCATCATAGGAACAGTTTGGTCGTCATTACCAGAATAAATAGCAAGATTATCACCACAAAGGCTGATGGTTTTAAGCACTGAAGAAATATCTCCGTTAGCCTCTTTAGCGGCAACAATGTTCGGATGCTTAGAAAGCTCTAAATACGTTTCGGGCTTAATATTAACACCTGTTCTGGACGGAACATTGTAAACAATTATAGGAGCATCAACACGGTCAGCAATATAATTATAATGCGTAATAAGACCGTTTTGAGAAGTTTTATTATAATAAGGAGTTACCATAAGTAAAGCATCTGCACCAAGCGATAAAGCATCCTTAGAAAGCTCAACCGCATAAGAAGTGTCATTGCTACCTGTACCCGCAATAATGGGTATTCTGCCTGCATTTTGTTGAACGGCAAGCTGAATAACCCTAATATGCTCCTCGTGATTTAAAACGGCAGATTCGCCTGTAGTTCCACAAACAACAAGTGCATCAATACCACCTTTAATCTGCTCTTCTACCAACTCCTTAAAACGAGCTTCGTTTACCGAGCCATCGGGATGCATAGGAGTAACAATAGCTGTCGCACAACCTTCAAAAATACACTTTTTCATAGGTTAATATCCTCCCTTAAGTTAATCAAAATAACCCTTTGCAGCAAGAAGTTCAGCCATTAAAACTGCACCGCCTGCGGCACCTCTCAACGTGTTGTGAGAAACACAAACAAATTTATAATCATATTGACTATCTTCACGAAGACGGCCAATAAGAACTGCCATACCGCCCTCAACATCGCGAACAAGTTGAGTTTGAGGCATATTGTCCTCATCATAATAATAAAGGAACTGTTTAGGAGCATTGGGAAGTTCTAACTGCTGAGGAACTCCTGAAAATTCTTTCCAACATTTTAAAATTTCTTCCTTTGTTGGCTTTTTATCAAAGCTTACAAAAACTGCAGCCATATGTCCATCCGAAACGGGAACTCGAATACACTGAGCAGTAAATTCAGGAGAAGTAGCATTAACAATTTTTCCGTTTTCAACCTTACCCCAAATTTTAAGTGGCTCTTGCTCGGATTTTTCTTCCTCTCCACCAATGTAAGGAATTACATTATCAATAATCTCAGGCCAACGTTCAAAGGTTTTACCTGCACCAGAAATTGCCTGATATGTACAAACAAGGGCTTTTTTAACACCAAATTCATTAAGTGGGAAAAGTGCGGGAACATAGCTTTGAAGTGAGCAGTTGGATTTAACAGAAATAAATCCACGTTTTGTACCAAGACGTTTACGCTGTGCCTCAATAACCTCTACGTGCTCGGGATTAAGCTCAGGTACAATCATAGGTACATCTTCAGTACCACGGTGAGCACTGTTGTTAGAAACAACGGGGCACTCGTGCTTCGCATATTCTTCCTCTAAAGCACGAATTTCAGCTTTAGGCATATCAACCGCACAGAACACAAAATCAACCTTAGATGTAATTTCTTCAATATCCTCAGTTGCACTGTAAATTACCATATCCTTAAATTTTTCGGGGACAGGTTTTTTCATTGCCCATCTGCCCTCAACAGCCTCGGCATAGGTTTTACCTTTAGAACGAGGACTTGCTGCTAAAAGGCAAACATCAAACCAAGGATGATTTTCTAAAAGAAGTGCAAAACGCTGACCAACCATACCTGTGGCACCTATAATACCAACCTTATATTTTTTCATAATAACCACAACCTTTTTAAGGATTTTTTAAAAAATAGTTGAATAACTGTATATTTTGCAGTATAATGTAAAAACATACTGCAAAACAATATTATATTCATTTTACTTTATAATACCAAAATGTAATTGTTTTGTCAAATATATATTATGCAATAAATATACGAAATGTTAAAAACACAAAAAACTATGCGATATACATAAAAATTTTTATATAATTTGCATTGTGCGTGAGGTTAGATAAATGAAAAAAAGCGACTTTTACTATGATTTACCAGAAGAACTTATTGCCCAAACTCCAATCGAGCCCAGAAACGCATCGCGTTTAATGGTGCTTAACCGCAAGGATGGTTCTGTAGAACATACCGCCTTTACAAGTCTTTTTAATTATTTAAAAAAAGGAGATTTGCTTGTTCTTAATGATACCAAGGTGCTTCCCGCACGTATTTTCGGTAAAAGAGCCGATACAGGCAGTGAGGTTGAATTTGTCTTACTCAAACGCAAAAATGATACCGATTGGGAATGCATTGCTGGTCCTGGTAAAAAAGCCAAGGTTGGTCACAGCTTCACCTTTTCAGACAGGCTTTCGGGTGAGGTTATCAACGTTTTGCCCGATGGAAACCGCATACTCCGTTTTGCTTTTGAGGGTGAATTTTATGCTCTTTTAAATGAAGTTGGCAATATGCCACTCCCCCACTATATTAAGGAAGAATTGAAGGATAAAGACCGTTATCAGACCGTATATTCAAAAGAGCTTGGTTCAGCCGCCGCACCCACTGCGGGACTTCATTTTACAAAGGAAATGCTGGAGCAGTTAAAGCAAAACGGCATAAATATTGCCTATGTAACACTTCACGTAGGCCTTGGCACATTCCGACCTGTTAAGGTAGATAATATTTTGGAACACAAAATGCATAGCGAGCATTATCACGTTCCAAGTAAAACCGCCGAGCTTATAAACATTACAAAGGAACAGGGTGGCAGAGTAATCTGCGTTGGTACAACTTCTTGCCGTACTGTTGAAAGTGCTGCAGATGAAAACGGCAGACTTAAAGAATGTAGCGGCGACACCGAAATATTTATATATCCAGGTTATAAATTTAAATGTTTAGATGCACTTATTACAAACTTCCATTTGCCCGAAAGCACACTTATAATGCTTGTTTCTGCCCTTGCGGGTTATGAAAACACAATGAACGCCTATAAAATAGCTGTTGAGGAAAAATACAGATTTTTTAGCTTCGGCGATGCGATGTTTATTGTATAATATGGACATTATTTTTTTAAAATAGTTCAATATTTACCGAGGTGAAGCAGAATGTCTGTTATTTTTAAACAAGTAGTAATCCTTATGTTATTTGCTATAATCGGTTTTATCTTAGCTAAATGCAAAAAGGTAGCTCCTGCCCATTCAAAGTTTCTTTCAACGCTGGTCGTTTTTGTTTTTCTTCCTGCAGCAACATTTAAATCCTTTGCAACCAACTTTACATTTGAGTACATAAAAGAAAAATATGATATTATTCTCGTTTCTGCTGTTGGAACAGCCGTTATAGCAACTCTTGGTTTTTTTCTTACTAAACTGCTCACCAAAGATAACTACCGCCGCTCGGTATATACATATTCTCTTACAGTCCCCAACACAGGCTATATGGGACTTCCACTTATGCAGGCAATATATTCAGCGGGAGAAGTGCTGAATTATTTGCTTTTTGTATTACCGATTAACATTTATCTTTACAGTATTGGTTACTGCTCACTCACAAAAACAAAGCTTTCTTTTAAAAAACTTATAAATCCCCCGCTTATCGCAATTACATTAGGTGCTATATTCGGTCTTTCCGGACTCACTCTACCCGACTTTGCAACCGACTTTTTATCTACTGCATCAGCACCTATGGGACCTTGTACAATGTTAATACTTGGTATGA
>JAGARD010000127.1 GCA_017622415.1 Clostridia bacterium
CGAAGAATTTTTAAATTAATTGTGGGGTGAGCTTATGAATAATAAAGGTGCTTTCTTTTTAAAATTAGGGGTAACATTAATTGCTTTAATATTTATAATCTATCAAACCTATTCTATTGTTTATAAGCCCGTTACAACAGCAACCGCACTTTATTATAATACCTATGACGGAATTGAAATAAACGGTTATTTTGTGAGAGAAGAAACAATAATAGACTATAACATTACAGGCACCGAGCGATATGTTGCTAAGGAAGGTGAAAAAATCTCAAAAGGCGGAACAATAGCAGAGGTTTATTCTACTTCCGAAATTGCCGAAACCTACGCAATACTCGAAAGACTTTCGGAAGAAATTGAAGTGTTGGAATCTATAAACTCGGTAAGCGATCCATCTTCGGTTGATCTTGCTACTCTTTCTAACAGAATAAAACGCTCTTATATTAACTTTTTATCTTTTAAGGATACAGGAAGATTTGGCAATTTAGATGCTTATTTAAGTGAGCTTCTAATGCAGCTTAATAAAAAGCAAATTTTAACGGGCGAGGTTTTAGACTTTGATGATTTGCTTAATTCACTAAAAAAAGAAATGGCGTCTTTGAAAAAAGGCTTACAAGCTCCGCTTACAAAGGTTACAGCACCAGTATCAGGATTTTTTATACATCAAACAGATGGCTTGGAAAAAATTCTAACTTTTGATGAGCTATCAAAAATTGACGAATCTATTTTTGATAAAATTTCTACGGCTAAGCCTAATAGTGCTTTTGGTAAAATTGTTTCATCACAGAATTTTTATATATTAGCTCAAATGAACGGTGATGATTATTTGAATTTTTCTGTTGGTGATAGTTTAGATTTACGCACTCCGTTTGTAGGAAGCGAAAATTTAAAAGCAACGGTTTATGCTATCAACGTTTCTGAAGATAAGAATTCAGCAACTGTTGTTTTAGCTTGCCAAACGATGAATGGTCAGTTTGCAACCGTTCGTTCTGCACCGCTTACTATAGTGACGGAGGAATATGAGGGCATAAGAATAAGCAATAAAGCCGTTCATTATTCCGAAGGTGTTCCGGGTGTATATGTTGTTCAAGGCTCTATTGTAAAATTTAAGCCTATTGAGATTGTTCACAGAACTGAAACCTTTACTTTGTGCAAAAAATCCGAAGACGGTAACAATGCATCAATAGTTCTATATGATGAGGTTATAGAGAAAGGAAAAAACTTGTATGACGGAAAATTCATCGGTTGAGCTTAGTGTTGAGCAAAGGAAAGAGATTTTTGCTGATAATTTTGAAGATATAAAGGGCAGAATTTCTGCAGCGGCGATCAAAAGCGGAAGAAAGCCTGAAGATATTTTGTTTCTTGCCGCCACCAAAACCATAGATATTCAAGTTATCAATTATGCTATATCAAAGGGACTTCCTGCGGTTGGTGAAAATAAGGTTCAGGAATTTCTTTCAAAAGAAGAACAGCTATTATCGGGTGCACAGCGACATTTTATAGGTCATTTGCAATCCAATAAAGCAAAAGATATAGTTGGTAAAGTTTCTTTAATACATTCGGTCCATTCAGTAAAGCTTGCACGTATTATTGGTGAGCTGAGCGTTAAAAAAGGAATAACTAGTGATATTTTGCTTGAAGTAAATATTGGTAAGGAAGAAAGTAAAAGCGGTTTTTTAGCCGAAGAGGTTTTGGAGAATTTAAAAGAAATTTCAAAAATTAAGGGCGTTTTTGTGCGTGGACTTATGACAATTCCGCCAATTTGTAGCAATTCTTCAAAAAATCGTGCATATTTTAAAGAAATGTACAATCTATTCCTTGACATTCGGAGTAAAAAAATAGATAATAGTAGTATGGAGTTTTTATCAATGGGTATGTCAGATGATTTTGAAGCAGCCATTGAAGAGGGTGCTAATATTGTTAGAATTGGCACCGCATTATTTGGAAAACGTAATTATACTTTTTAGGAGGTTTTATTATGGGTATGAAAGATTTTTTTAAAAAAATGGTTAATCTTCCCGATGACGACGAATACGAAGAGGATTATTACGATGATGAGCCTTCGTTTTTCGATGAAGAGGAAGAAAGCGAGCCTAAGCAGACTTCTACTGCAAAACCCAAAAAGGAGACTTCGTCTTTCTTTTCCTCAATAAAAAGTGGGGGAAGCTCTAAGGTGGTTGATATGCCATCTTCTGCAGTTCAAGTTGTTTTGGTTAAGCCAACCCGTTTTGAAGATGCACCATCAGTTGCAGATCATCTTAATGCAAGAAAGACGGTTGTTTTAAATCTTGAGGCGGCTAATCGCGAAACCTCTAGAAGACTTATTGACTTTTTAAGCGGAACTGCTTACGCTACACGTGGAAGCATTAAAAAGGTTGCTAATAGTACATATATAATAACTCCCGCAAATGTTGATGTCTTAGGTGAGCTTATTGACGGTGATTTTGATACCGACGGTATGTTTTTAGGTTAATTTTTGTGGAGGAGAATTCTAAACTATTCTTAGCAAAAATTAATGATTTGGTGAGAATAAGAGATTTAAGAAATATTCCTAAATTTTCAGCCTTTTTAACTCCTGCCGAGGCCGCAGTTATTGAAGCAAATGTAAAATCGCCTAATTGTTTCTTTTTTGGCGGATATACTGATGCTGAAAGGCGTATGTTTGGCGTTATGCCCGATTATATTGTTGAACCGTTCAGTGAATTTCCTATAACTGCTTTGAAATTTGAATATAGAAAGGTCGATATATTATCTCATAGAGATTTTTTGGGCTCTTTTATGGCTACTGGGATTTCCCGCGAAACAGTAGGAGATATTAGAATTGGTACGGGCTATGCTATAGCTTTTGTTACTAATGAAATTGCAAAATATCTTATGGAGCAAATTTCAAAAATCGGCAAGGTCGGTGTTACTGTTAAAACAGTAGATATAAGTAATGTAAACGATTATTTTGAAAATCCAAAAACTTTTTCTTTAAGTTTTACGGTTTCTTCTTTAAGATTAGACGCTGTTCTTTGCGGTCTTGTGGGTTGCAGTCGCAGTAAGGCGGAAACCTACATTAAGGAAGGATTGGTTTTTGTAAATTCTTTTGAAGTTACCAAAAACACAAAACAAATTAAATCTGGCGATTATGTTACTTTACGTGGTACAGGAAAATTTTTAATTACTGCCTGCGATGGTATTACTAAAAAAGGCCGTATGATAGTTACGGCGGAAAAATATATATAGTTTTGGAGGAAATAATATGCATAGTGATGGAATGCATACAGGTGATTATATAAGAAGCGTTAAGTTTGATTATGCTATGCGCGGTTATAAGGTTACCGATGTTGAAATGTTTTTAGATGAAGTTGCCAGTGATATGGACAAGCTTATTGCTCAAAATCGTGCTTTGGGCGAACGCCTTTCGACTCTTATGAAGGAGCAGGAAAGCGGCACTAAGGCTGTTCAAACTGCACCGCAGGAGCCCGAGGTAGCTAAGGTTAATAATTCTGACAGTATTGAAAACGTTCAAAGTATTCTCGTGTCTGCACAGCGTTTTTCTGACCAAATTATTAATGAGGCTAACGAAAAAGCTGCTTCCATTCTTTATGAGGCAAATACTAAGGCTAAAGAAATTGATGAAAAGGTAGCAAATGTTCTTGCGGCCTTTGAAAAGGATATTGCAGAAAGAAAGGCTAATGCAGATTCCGAAATCACCAAAATGCTTACTGATGCCGCAGTTAAGTCCGAAGGAATTATTACTGCTGCTCACGATAGTGTAGCTCGTCAGCAAATGCTTTTTGATAAGCTTAAGGTTGAGGTTTCAGAATTTAAAAAGCGTTTATTTGATAATCATAAGCAACAGCTGGAAATTTTACAGAAAATTCCTGATAGTGTTCCGTATGACCCTGAGCAAGCCGCAAAGGCTTTGGAGTTTGAATTTGAGGCTGAACCTGATTTTCGCTCGTTTTTACCTAACACTCCTTCTGCTGAGAGCAATAGTTTTTCAGAAGAACAAGCAGGCTTAGAATTTAATACAGAGAATACCGAAGTGTTATCAAATTCGGTGGATGACGTTGATACTGTTATTTCTGAAGATACAGGTGCAACAGTTTAATTATAAATAATTTTATCTTAAGAAGGGACAATTTTTTAAAATGGAACAGCGAGATTACAATAATACCCTAAATCTGCCTAAAACTGAATTTCCTATGCGTGCAGGCCTTCCTCAGCGTGAGCCTGAAGCTTTGGCTGAGTGGCAGAAAAATCATCTTTATGAAAAACTTATGGAGAGAAATGAGGGCAAGCCTCTTTACATTTTGCACGACGGTCCTCCATACGCTAACGGAATTATTCATTTAGGAACTGCTTTAAATAAAAGCCTTAAGGATTTTATACTTCGTTATAAAAATATGTCTGGTTTTAAAGCTCCTTATGTTCCGGGTTATGACACTCACGGACTTCCAACCGAGCTTAAAGCAAGAAAAAAAGCAGGTATGGAATCAAGTGAAAGAATTTCTGCAGGTGATTTGAGACGTATTTGCCGCGATTTTGCTTTAGGCTTTGTTGATAGCCAACGCACTCAGTTTGAGCGTTTAGGCGTTCTGGGTGAGTGGGATAAGCCTTATCTAACACTTAGCAATAATTATGTTGCAAAGCAAATTGAAGTTTTCGGTGCAATGGCAAATAAAGGCTACATTTATAAGGGCTTAAAGCCCGTATATTGGTGCCCCGAATGTCAAACTGCACTTGCAGAAGCCGAAATAGAATATGCAGAGGATCCTTGCCATTCCATTTATGTAAAATTCGAAGTTAAGGAAGATTTTGGTAAGCTTACCGCTTTAGGTGCAGAGCTTCAAAAAACTTTCTTTGTTATTTGGACTACTACTACTTGGACCTTACCGGGTAACCTTGCTATTTGTGTTGGTCCCGACTATGAATATAATGTTGTTGCCGCTAATGGCGAATATTATGTTATGGCTTCAGAGCTTACCACTTCGGCACTTAAAGCAGCAGGAATTGAGGAATATGAGGTTAAGGGTACAATTCGCGGTAGTGAGTTAGAGCTTATGACCACCAAACATCCTTTTATCGACCGTGAATCTTTGGTTATTGTTGGCGACCACGTAACTCTTGAAAGCGGTACCGGTTGTGTTCATACGGCTCCTGGTCACGGTGTTGAGGACTTTGAGGTATGCCGTAATTATCCTCAAATACCTATGCTTGTTCCTGTAGACCATAAGGGTATTATGACTTCAGATGCAGGTGAGTTTGAAGGTCTTACCACCGATGCAGCAAATAAAGCGATTGCTCAAAAGCTGGAGGACACCAACCGTCTTTTTGCTCTTGAAAAAATAATCCATCAGTATCCGCATTGTTGGCGTTGTAAATCTCCTATACTTTTCCGTGCAACAGAGCAATGGTTCTGTTCAATTTCTGATTTTGCAGATAAGGCTGTTGAGGCAATTAAATCTGTAAAATGGATTCCTGGTTGGGGTGAAGACCGTATTGCTGGTATGGTTAAGGACCGTAGTGACTGGTGTATTTCCCGTCAGCGTACTTGGGGTGTTCCTATTCCTATTTTCTATTGTGAGGATTGCGGTAAAGAGGTTATTACACCCGAGACCATCGCTAAGGTTGCCGATATATTCCGCGAAAAGGGTGCAGACGCTTGGTATGAAATGGATGCTAAGGATTTAATGCCCGATGGTGTTAAATGTGAGTGCGGTTGCACTAAGTTTAAAAAAGAAACCGATATTATGGACGTTTGGTTTGATTCGGGTTCTTCACACGCCGCAGTTTTAGATGAGAGAGATTATCTTAATTTCCCCGCTGATTTGTATTTAGAGGGTGCTGACCAGTATCGCGGTTGGTTCCAGTCTTCACTTCTTACTTCTGTTGCGACTAAAGGTGTTGCTCCTTATAAAACTGTTGTAACTCACGGTTGGGTTGTTGATGGCGAAGGCAAAAAGATGTCTAAATCAATCGGTAATACCATTATCCCTGATGATGTTGTTAAACAATACGGTGCAGATATTCTTCGTTTGTGGGTTGCTTCATCCGACTATCATGCAGATATTCGTGTTTCTCAGGAAATCTTAAAGCAAATGTCAGAGGTTTACCGTAAAATACGCAATACAGCTCGCTTTATTTTAGGTTGTATTCCTGATTTTGACCCCGATAAGGATGCTGTTTCTGATGATATGTTAGAAGAGGTTGACCGTTATGCGTTACTTCGTCTTAACGAGGTTGTAAAGGCTTCTATTGACGGTTATGAGAATTTTGAGTATCATATGATTTTCCACGCAGTTCATAATTTCTGCGTAATTGATATGTCAAACTTCTATTTGGATGTTATTAAAGACAGACTTTATGTAGAAAAGGCTGACAGTGCTACACGCCGTGCGGCTCAAACTACAATTTATCGTGTTCTTGATACACTCACTCGTCTTATTGCACCTATTTTAGCATTTACTTCTGAGGAAATTTGGAAGTTTATGCCTCATGATAGCTCCTGTAATACCGAAAGTGTTTTGTTTAACGATATGCCTAAGCCTGTTGATGAAATTGATGCCGAGCTGACCGCTAGATGGGATAAAATTCATCTTATCCGCGATGACGTTAAAAAAGCACTTGAAAATGCACGTGCTGAAAAAATTATCGGTTCTTCTTTGGATGCAGAAATCACCGTTTATGCAGATGGCGAAATGTATGATTTCTTAAGCTCGATAGATGCTTTGGATTCTGTATTTATTGTTTCTAAGGCATCGCTTGTTAAGGGCGGTGAAGGCGAATATAAGGGAGAACAACCCTTATCCGTTACTGTTAAGCACGCAGAGGGCGAAAAATGTGCTCGTTGCTGGAAATATTCGGGCGATGTTGGCACAAATGCTGAGCATCCTGGCCTTTGTGCACGTTGTGCAGAGGTGCTTAAATAAATTATATCTTTGGGTGGCTTTTAAAGCCGCCCAAAAGATTGTTTTGGAGGTATTTTATGCTTTACCTACTTGCAGGTATTGTATCCGCTTTATTTTTAGCCGCAGACCAACTTTCAAAATGGTATATTGCAAGTAATTTTACCCTTACCGAGTCAAAACCTTTTATTGATGGGTTGATTGATTTTACCTACGTTAATAATAAGGGTGGCGCTTGGGGACTTATGGAGGGCCATACTTGGATATTGCTTTCTTTAACCTTTTTTATTATGATAATTTGTGTTGCCTTACTAATTAAGGAAGGTCTTAAAAACAAGCTTTTGTTTTTTTCGGTTTGTCTTATTTTGTCAGGCGGAATTGGCAATATGATTGACCGCATTTTCAGGGACGGAAATGTTGTTGATTTTATTCATTTGCATTTTATGCCAACCTTCCCTGTGTTTAATATTGCAGACTGTGCTGTATGTATTGGTGCTACATTATTACTGTTGCATTTTGTTATTGATATGATTAAGGATTATAAATTAAGACGTCAAAATGAAGCTATTTTTCATGAAAAAACCGATGATGACGATATATTGGCTGAGGAATGATGAATAAAAATACCTTTCTTTTTGATGGGGATTTAATTAGATTAGATGTTTTTTTATCAGAAAAATTAAGTCTTACCAGGTCATCTGTGCAAAAGCTAATTGAGGGTGGTAATGTTACTGTCAACGGTAATATTCCTGATAAAAGCTATAAGCTTAAATTAAATGACGAGGTTGTTGTAGTTATTCCCGAGCCAAAACCGCTTTCGGTTGAAGCCGAAAACATTCCGCTTCATATACTTTATGAGGATGAATATTTGCTTGTTGTTAATAAGCCAAAAGGTATGGTTGTTCATCCTGCAACGGGAAACTATTCAGGTACACTTGTTAATGCTCTTATGTGGCATTGTAAAAATTCGCTTTCGGGAATTAACGGTGTTTTAAGACCTGGAATTGTTCACCGTATTGATAAAGATACAAGTGGACTCTTGATTGTTGCTAAGAATGATTTCGCACATCAACATCTTACCCAGCAGATAAAGGAACATTCTTTTACTAGAGAGTATGAGGCTGTTGTTGTTGGAAATGTAAAGGCAAATGAGGGGACAATTGAGCTTCCTATTGGAAGACATCCTGTTAATCGCAAGCAAATGGCTGTTACCTATAAAAACAGTAAGCCTGCAAAAACATATTATCGCGTTTTGGAAAGAGTCGACGGTCTATCTCATATAAGACTTACTCTTTTTACGGGCAGAACACATCAAATACGTGTGCATATGTCTTATTTGGGTCATCCTGTAGCAGGAGATTTGGTTTACGGTAGGGCAGGTGCAAAATATAAGGCTCTTGGCGGTCAATGTCTTCACGCTAAAAAAATTGGGTTTATTCATCCTAAAACAGAACAGTATATGGAGTTTGAAAGCGAATTGCCCGATTATTTTGCAGGTTTTTTAAAGGAGCAAGGTTTTAATGGGAATTTTTGATGGTTGTTTACTTATTTCTGATATTGACGGAACTTTAATGCACAACGGCGTTATTCCACAAAAAAATGTTGATGCTATTGAATGGTTTAAGGCAGAGGGTGGTATTTTTACCATTGCAACAGGCAGACAGGCTAGTGCCGCTTTGGAAAGCTATAAATTAGTAAAGGCAAATGCTCCCTTGATTGCTGTTCAAGGTGGTGTTATTTATGACTGTGATAATAACAAGGTTTTAAGTCAGACTAATTTAAATCCGCAAATTTTTGATACTGTTTTTGATATTTTAAATGCGTTTCCTGCAGTGGGCTGTGAAATATGCTGTGGAGTTGATTCCTGTCTGCTTAACGAAAATGATGGCACCCGTTGGCATTGTGAGTACGAAAAAATTAATTATTTACCCCTTCCAAATGATGTGAAAACTTTAAATGTGGCAAAAATCCTTTTTACTGCAGACGATGATGAAACCTATAAGGAACTAATTGAGTATTCAAATAGTTTTAGCTTTGATTATTGCTATTTTGTGGCATCAAGCAACACGCCTGTTGCACGATATTTAGAGATTTTACCTACTAATGTTAATAAGGGTGTAGCCGCAAATAAGCTTAAAAAAATATTAAATGCTAAATACTGTTTTGGAATAGGCGATTTTTATAATGATTTAGAGCTTATAAGAGATACTGATTTTGGTGCTGTTGTTGCTTTGGCACCTGATGATTTAAAACAAATTTCAAATTATGTAACTTGTACTTGTGAAGATGGTGCAGTTGCTGATTTTATAAATCAAATTTCTTTATTTATGAAAGGAAGTAGTGTATGGATAAGGTAATGCTAAAAGAACTTAAACTGAATGCTTGTAAGGTAAGAATGGGTATTATTGAGGGTGTATATGCCGCTAAATCAGGCCATCCGGGTGGTTCTCTTTCAATTGCTGATGTTTTAACCTATCTTTATTTTAATAAAATGAATATTGACCCTGCTAATCCCGAAAAGCCAGACCGCGACCGTTTAGTGCTTTCTAAGGGTCATGCCGCACCTGCACTTTATTCGGTTTTAGCTAACAGAGGCTATTTTGATACCGAACTTCTTAAAACGCTTCGTCATGCTGGCAGTATTCTACAAGGTCATCCTGATAAAAAGCATATTCCGGGCGTTGATATGTCTTCGGGCTCTTTGGGTCAAGGAATTTCTGCCGCAACAGGTATGGCACTTTCAGCCAAGCATTTTGGCGATAATTTTAAGGTTTATACCATTGTTGGTGACGGTGAAAGCGAAGAAGGACAGGTTTGGGAAGCCGCCATGTTTGCTTCTGCAAAAAAATTAAATAATCTTGTAGCTTTTATTGATGTTAACGGTCTTCAGATTGACGGTACAATTGAAGAGGTTAATAATCCACTTCCTTTAGATGAAAAATTTGCAGCATTCGGCTGGAATGTTATTGTTATAGACGGCCACGATTTTGAAGAAATTGAAAATGCTTTAATTGAAACCGAAAAGGTTACAGATAAGCCTACTGCAATTGTTATGAAAACCGTAAAAGGAAAAGATGTTTCCTTTATGGAAAACAATGTTGGTTGGCATGGCTCTGCCCCCAACACAGAGCAGTATGAGTTGGCAATGGCAGAACTTAAAAAGCTTTATGCTGAGATTGAGGCTGAATAGGGAGGGATTTAAAAATGGCAGAAGTTAAAAAAATAGCTACACGTGATAGCTACGGTAATGCTTTAGTTGAGCTTGGAAATAAATATGATGATTTTGTTGTTTTGGATGCTGACCTTGCGGCAGCCACAAAAACAGGTATGTTTAAAAAGGCATTTCCCGAGCGTTTTTATGATTGCGGTATTGCCGAGCAAAATATGATAAGTATTGCGGCAGGCTTTGCGGCAACTGGCAAAAAGGTATTTGCAAGCTCTTTTGCAATGTTTGCGGCAGGTAGAGCTTTTGAACAGGTTCGTAATTCTGTC
>JAGARD010000128.1 GCA_017622415.1 Clostridia bacterium
ACTGTGTATACAGGGGTTACTGTTTTACAAAACGGAAAAGAAATTACAGATGTCGTTTCGTGTGATGTAACCTTTAAAGAAATGACCGAAACCGAGATTTTAAACTACATAAAAACAGGCGAGCCAATGGATAAAGCGGGTGCGTATGCCATTCAAGGCAAGGGCTCTGCCTTTGTTGAAAAAATTAACGGTGATTATTTTGCAGTAGTAGGATTCCCCTGTTGCTATGTAAATAATGTATTAAATAAACTTGGGCTTTACCCCAAAAAATGAATATTATAATGATAAAAATGTTGCTTCATATATGTAATCACTTTATCGAATTAAATTGTTAAATTTTTTCTTATTTTTCTATTGACAAAACATTAGATTTATTTTATAATTGTAACAAGTATTTTATTTACATACTTTAAAAAATCAGAAAGAGGTAGTAAAAATGAAAACTATCAAAAGAATCCTCGCGATGGCTCTTTGCTTAGTCCTCGCAATAACCTCACTTACCGCTTGTGGTAAAACAAACTATTCTGCTAACAATACAGAATATGTTATCGGCGTTTCCGGTCCTCTTACCGGTGCTGCAGCTGTTTACGGTGTTGCAGTTAAAAATTCCGCACAAATCGCTATTGATGAAATCAATGCTGCTGGCGGTCTTGATGGTGTAAAATTTAAGTTTGTTGCTTTAGATGATACTCACGATGCAACAAAAGTTGCTGCTAACTATGCATCATTGCTTGAGCAGGGTATGCAGGTATCTCTTGGTACTGTTACCACCGGTCCTGGCCTTGAGTTCACTAACCTTTCAGTAGAAGATAATGTATTCTTCCTTACTCCTTCTGCTTCAGGTGATGACATTCCTGTTAATCCTAACGGCTTCCAGATGTGTTTCGCTGACGGTAACCAAGGTAAGGTTGCTGCTGAATATGTTAACAGTCTTGGCTTAGATAAGATTGGTGTATTCTATAAATCTGACGATGCTTATTCCAACGGTATTTATACTCAGTTTAAAGATGCTCTTGATTCTAAAATCAATGTAGTAGAAACTGTTTTCACCGGTGAGCCTTCTGACTTCTCTACTCAAATCAATACTCTTAAAGAGTGCAAATTCGTATTTATGCCTATTTACTATCAGCCTGCTTCTGTATTTATGACTCAGGCAAAGGATATTATCGCTAAGGATGCTATCTACTACGGTTGTGACGGTTTTGACGGTCTTGCAGGTCAGTTTGAAGATTTCTCTGTAATTCCTCAGGAAGTTTCTATGCTTTCTCACTTCGATTCCAACGCTACCAGCGGTGCGGCAGCAGACTTTATTAAGAAATACACCGAAAAATTCGGTAAAGATACTCTTAATCAGTTTGGTGCTTCTGCATACGACTGCGTTTACGCAATCTTTAATGCTATGAAAGCAGCTAAAGATGCAGGCAAGGATGTTAACGTAACTATGAGTGCATCTGACCTTTGCGAAATTCTTAAAGAGCAGTTCACAGGCGACTTTAAATATTCCGGTAACACCGGTACAGACATTACTTGGGAAGACAACGGTTATGTTTCTAAGGGTGCTGTAAAATATGTTCTTAAAGAAGCAAATAAATAATTTATTAAATTAATTTTATTAATGATATTTGCCGGTGTGGTTTTTTCTGCTCCGGCAAATTGTCATAGTAATGGGATGTTTTTATGGAATTTATTGAAACATTAATAAGCGGATTAAGTATGGGTAGTACATACGCTATGATTGCCTTAGGCTATACTATGGTATACGGTATTGCTAAAATGCTTAATTTCGCTCATGGTGATATTATAATGGTTGGCGGATATATGATATTCGTCACCATGACAGCTATTGGTAATCCCATTTTGGGACTTATTGCGGCAGTTCTTTTCTGTATGCTTTTAGGTGTTACAATTGAAAAGGTTGCATATAAACCCTTGCGTGGAGCATCACCTTTAGCGGTTTTGATTACGGCTATAGGTATGAGCTATTTACTTCAGTCGACCGCTCAAATGATTTTTGGTTCTGCACCTAAAATGGTAATTGTTGCTGATTTTGGTAATTTACAGCTTGGAGAGCTTAAAATACCGATTTATACCCTTATAACACTTGGTTGCTCCTTCGTTATAATGATTGCACTTAGTTTGTTTATTAAATACACTAAGGTTGGCCGTGCTATGATTGCGGTATCTGAAGATAAGGGTGCCGCACAGCTTATGGGTATAAACGTAAATGGCATTATAACCATTACATTTGCTATAGGCTCTGCTCTTGCGGCATTTGCAGGATTTTTTATGCTTATGAAATCTCCCTCTCTTTCTAATACACTTGGTGCAATGCCTGGTATTAAAGCCTTTACTGCGGCAGTTATCGGTGGTATCGGCTCAATTCCTGGTGCTATGGTTGGCGGTGTTTTAATGGGTGTTGTTGAGGCATTTTCCTTAAATGTTTCTGCTATTGCTCCCTACACCGATGCTATTGAGTTTTTAATTTTAATTATTATTTTACTTGTTAAACCTACAGGTATTCTTGGTAAGGTAAGGAGGGAGAAGGTATAATGTTAAAGCTCGGAAATGCAAAATTAAAGCATTATATTAATTATATCGCTATTGCAATTGTTACCTTAGTTTTTGGCGGCATATCGCTCAGCGGTTCTCTCCCCTTTTCTACAATTAATCTTTTAGAAAAAATTGCCATTTCAATTATTTTGGCTACCTCTCTTAGTATGGTTGTAGGCTTTCTTGGAGAATTATCTTTAGGTCATGCAGGATTTATGTGCTTAGGTGCTTACATAGGCGGTAAAGCATCTTGCTTGCTTGAGCCTGTTTTCGGTAACAGTATAGTATCGCTTATAATTTCTTTAATTGTTGGCGGTACAGTAGCAGCCGTTTTTGGTATTATTATCGGTCTTCCCGCTCTTCGACTTAAAGGTGACTATCTTGCTATTGTTACACTTGCTTTTGGCGAAATTGTAAGAACGGTATTTATGAATTCCAGTAGCGAATCTTTTGGTGGTTCTTTAGGTCTTTCAACACCTAGATATGATAAAAAATATTTGTTTATTATCGCGTTTGTTTTAGTTATAATATGTCTCGCTGTTATTCAAAACTTTATACGTTCTAAACACGGCCGTGCTATCACCTCAATTCGTGATAATGAAATTGCGGCACGTGCAACTGGTATTAATGTAACAAAGTATAAACTTAGTGTATTTACCATTTCTTCCCTTTTTGCAGGTATTGCAGGTGTTCTTTACAGCTACAGTAATTACAGAGTACAAAGCGTTAATTTTGATTATAATTATTCAATCGAAATACTTGTTATGGTTGTTTTGGGCGGTATGGGTAGCATTAACGGTGCTATTATTGCAGCTACTCTTATTACCTATCTTGATACAACCCTACAAACTGTGCTTACAGGAAACTTAGCTGTTCTACAAGACCTTTTCTACGCACTAATTCTTATTATTTTGGTTATTTATAATAATGCACCTTCGCTTAAAACCTTTAGAACAACACATAATTTAAAGTCAATACTAAATAAGTTTAGTAAACATGACCCATCACATCGCCGTGATGATGAAGCTAAGTGGGATAGAGTTCCTACCAAAATTGAAATGAATGAAGTTCTTTCTGTTGATATTCAGCCAACTTCATCAACTCTTAATCCCGACAAAAAGGAGGGTAAATAAATGTCTGATATTATCCTCAAAACAGAAAATTTAGGTATTTCCTTTGGTGGTCTCAAGGCTGCACAAAATGTTAATATCGAAATTCGCAAAAAACAGCTTTACGGTTTGGTTGGTCCGAATGGAGCGGGTAAAACTACCATTTTTAATATGCTTACAGGCGTTTATCAGCCTACTACAGGTAAGTTTTATCTTGATGGCGAAGATTTAACAGGAAAAGGTCAAGAGTTTATTAACCATAAAGGAATTGCAAGAACTTTCCAAAACATTCGTTTATTTAACAATATGACAGTTATTAACAACGTTATGGTAGGTTTACACAATCTTCCTGAATTCAAATGTAATTTCTTTGAAAGCATTTTCCGTTTACCTAGATTTTTTAAGACAGAAAAAGCAATGCGAAAAAAGGCTAGAGAATTACTTAAAATATTCGATTTAGAGGAAGAAAGAAACAATCTTGCTTGCAATCTTCCTTATGGTAAACAGAGAAAACTTGAAATTGCTCGTGCTCTTGCAACTAATCCCAAGCTTTTGCTATTAGATGAACCTGCAGCAGGTATGAATCCGCACGAGACCGAAGATCTTGTTAAAACCGTTAAATATATTCGTGACCATTTCGATATGACTATTTTGCTTATTGAGCACGATATGAAATTTGTTGCAGGTCTTTGTGATGAAATAACATTTCTTAATTTCGGTACTGTTTTAGCTCAAGGCGAAACTAAAGCGGCACTTAACAATCCCGAAGTTATTAAAGCGTATATTGGAGGTTAAGACAGATGGCATTATTAGAGGTTAAAGATTTAGAGGTTTATTACGGTGTTATCTGTGCTCTTAAAGGTATTAGCTTTGAAGTTAATGAGGGTGAAATTGTAACTCTTATCGGTGCAAACGGTGCGGGTAAAACAACAACTATGCAAAGTGTTGTTGGTTTAATTCCCTCAAGGTCAGGTAATGTTGTTTTTGACGGAAATGATATTACAAAAACTCCTTGTCATAAAATTGTTCATTTAGGTATGACTCAGGTTCCCGAGGGTCGTCGAGTTTTCCAAGAGCTTACAGTTTATGAAAACCTTTTAATGGGTGCTTATTCTAACAAAAGCAATGCGACCTTTAAAGATGATTTAGAGCGAATTTACACTCTTTTTCCACGACTTGCAGAAAGAAAAAATCAGATTGCAGGTACACTTTCGGGCGGAGAACAGCAAATGCTTGCTATGGGCAGAGCTTTAATGAGTAAGCCTAAGCTTCTTATGTTGGATGAACCCTCAATGGGACTTTCTCCCCTGCTTGTAGATCAGGTTTTTGATATTATAAAATCAATTAATAAAGATGGTACAACTGTTTTATTGGTTGAACAAAATGCAGGTAAATCCCTCGCAATTTCCGACAGAGGTTATGTGCTTGAAAACGGAAACATTGTGCTCTCAGGTACAGGAAAAGAACTTATGGAAAGCGAAGAAGTTAAAAAAGCCTACCTCGGCGGTTAATTAAATAACATAAAAAAAACACAACGCTTACCCTTATGGCAAGCGTTGTGTTTTTCCTTTAGTGTCTTTAGACAGTTGCGTGTTGTTACACGCAAAAAAAAACCACCCGCTGTGCGGGTGGGAAACAAAGGTTATACCAAAAACATCACATATTTGGTACAATAAAGTTGTTCAAGCTTATTGTAACTAAAGAAAGGTGATGTTTTTATGGCAAATCAAACAAATAGTTTATCGCACACAAAATGGATGTGCAAGTATCACATAGTGTTCATACCGAAATACAGAAGGAAA
>JAGARD010000129.1 GCA_017622415.1 Clostridia bacterium
CCCTTACAGCAAGCACCGTTACAAAGCACACCGCAATCGACTTTTAAAGGGGTTAAGTCGCCCAATATTTTAAAGATTTTATTGTAAAATTTACTGTAATCAGTTGATTGCATTTAAAAAATCTCCATTTTTTATTTATCAAATTCATAAGTACCACCCGATATAAATTCCTTAATTAAAGACGTTTCGGGTATTAAGCTTGCATCAATGGGAACAAACCTTTCAAGGCTGTTTTTGGCATTCATAATATAATCGTAATTATCGGCACTTTTAGGCAAATCCTTTAGTAGCTCTATAATTATATTTTTAAATATACACGGCTCAAAGCTGTGAAAGGTAAATAGCTTAATATCGGCAGTTTCCTTAAAACAATATAGATATTTTTCTTCACCTTTTACAACAGAGGTCCAAAGCTTAAGTGTACCTAAGGCACTGGTATTTCTATAAAGAAAATCTCTGGACATTCTTCTAATAAGCCGTAGCTGCCTACTGGAAAGAATACTATTGCCTTTTTCATCAACAATATTTCGGTTAACACTAATATAAATTTTTAAAAGCTTAGTATTATCAAGCTCATTTGTAAGAATTGGATTTAACGCATGCAAACCCTCAACAATTAAAATCCCACCGTCAGATATATCAATAGCTAATCTTTCGTTATTTGAAAGCTTTTGAAAACTAAAAACAGGAATATCTGTTCTTTCCTTAGAAATTAACTCATCAAAGCAACGGTGTATTTCGGGTATATCTAATGAATAAACCGATTCAAAATCCTTTTCACCGTTTTCCTGTAAGGGCATTTTATCCATAGGTAAAAAGAAGTTGTCTAGGGAAATAACCTCTGCTTTTTTACCCGCATTTAAAAGTTTATTTTTTAATATATGTGCCGTAGTGGTTTTTCCAGAGCCCGAAGGACCTGCAAGCAGTATTATTTTGTAATCATTGTTTTTTACAATCCTATCGCAAACCTCGCTTAGTTCATTGTCATACCTTTTTTCTGATAGTTCAATTAACCTTTCGGGTTCATTTAATGCCATATTATTAATTTTTGATAGGATGTTCACGGTAAAACTCCTCCACTCTTTTTTTGCGGTCGTTCATTTCATCAAAACGGGATATGTACTCATACGGATATTTGAAGTTGAAGATACGCTCAATTTGACCGTCTGTTACTGATTTAAGCTTAGTCACCGCAGATGCACCGCACGCAAGTATTGTATGAGTTTCATCCATTATATATACATTATAAAGGCCTTCATAGCCTTTTTTAGCATAACCCACATTTTCTAAATTGCCCACTGTTTTACTTTGACGGTACATATAATATGGCAAAATCCCTGCAGATTTAAGCTTATGTTCAGCATAATCGACCATTTCGCTTGCTAAAATTCCATCTTTAAGATAAGAAAAATCTTTATCCTGACCCATTCCTGAGGAACGCTTAAGTGAAAGAGAATGAACGGTGACGCTTTCAGGATTAAGATTAATAACACTATCTATTGTATTTTTAAAGCTTTCTACCGTATCACTGGGAAGCCCTGCAATAAGGTCCATATTTATATTATCAAATCCGCATTCTCTAGCAAGATTAAATGCATCAATAGTTTGCTTTGTTGTATGCTTTCTGCCAATAATGTTTAAAACACTATCGTTCATTGTTTGGGGATTAATGCTAATTCTGCCGACTCCCCCATTTTTAAGAGCTAATAATTTTTCTTTTGTTATTGTATCGGGTCTGCCTGCTTCAACAGTGAGTTCATTAAAATTATTACCAAAGCAGTCGTGAACAGTTTTTAAAAGAAGTGTTAATTGTTCAGCTGAAAGGGTTGTTGGTGTGCCTCCGCCAACATAAACGGTCATAACCTCTAAGCCGAGTTTTTTTACAATTTCAGCAGTTGAATGAATTTCCTTTATTAAAAATTCCAAATACTGAGGTATTAAATTTGACGCACGTTCAATACTGTGCGAAACAAAAGAGCAATAACTGCATCTTGATGGACAAAACGGAATTGAAATATAAATACTTACACTTTTTTTGCCCGATTTTAATATAATATCATCTTCACTGATTGCAGTTTCTTTAAGTAAATCTAATTTTTTGTCACTAACACGAAAGCTTTCCTTAAAAAATTCAGTTGCTTGGCTATCACCCAGTAATTCTGAAAACTTCCTATACAACTTTGCGGGTCGAATACCTGTTAAAATACCCCATTTTGGTGAATAGCCAGTTATCTCAGAGTAGCATTCAAAAAGGACTACAGCCAAAGCACGTTCTAAATCTTTCTCTTTATTAGGGTCTTTAGAATTTGAAGTATCAAAAAGTGTGCATCTGCTAGCTACTTTTCCTTTTAAGCTTGCAGAAGCCGTTAAAATATATTTACCATTTTGTTCTTTTACCTTGGCGACTGCAAAGAGCTCGTTTGAACTTTTAGGCTGAACGGTATAGGAAAACTCAATTTTTTCAAAAGGAAAAAATAAACGAGTTAGCTTTTCAATTTCATATTCAAAAGGAATTTTGTTGGTATAAATTATCATATTATAAAGACCTCATATACGGATTAAATTTACGCTCGTTATTTAATGTTGTAGGATTTCCGTGACCCGAAAAAACCTTATAATCACCCTTGAGGTTATTAAGCTTTTTAAGTGAATTTGCCAAATCTGGACCATTTCCGCCTGGGAAATCTGTTCTACCACAGCTACCTTCAAAGAGGGTATCACCGCTGAAAATAACATCATCAACGATATAACAAACTCCGCCCTCGGTATGACCGGGAGTATGTAATACCTTAATTTTTGTTTCCCCCATTTCGATTACACTTAAATCATCGCAAAGAATATCAGGGACGATATTTTTAGTATCAAATCCGAAATAAAAAGCGAGATTTTTTTGCGGTGATTTAAGCCCATCAGCATCTAAAGAGTGAATAACAATCTTTGCGTCGGGACACAGTTTTTTTATATCAGCCGTAGCACGAATATGGTCAAAATGCATATGTGTAAGTAAAATATACCTTATAGCAGATTGGTTTTGCTTAACATAATAATCAAGCTCAGGGGTATATTCACCAGGGTCGACTAAAAAAACTCCGTCGTTACATTTGGCGGCATAACAATTTTCAGGAAAATCTACCGCAACAAAAGTTTTTATTTGCATAATCACTTTTTACTCCAAATATCTGTATCCAAAACGATAGTAACTGGACCGTCACCAACCATTGAAACCTGCATATCTGCACCAAAAACTCCTTTTTGGACAAGAATACCGTTGCTTTCAATCCTTTTACAAAATTCTTTATATAAATCATTTGCCGAATTAGGCTCCATAGCTGCAGAAAAAGACGGCCTATTTCCTTTTCTGCTATCGGCACAAAGAGTAAAATTAGAAACAGCTAAAATACTTCCGCCAACATCAGCGACCGATAAATTCATTTTATCATTATCATCAGTAAAAATACGCAGTGCAGAAACCTTATTTGCCAAAAGCTCGGATTCGGCTGAAGTATCTGCTTCAGTAACACCAACAAGAACAAGCAAACCTTTATTAATGCTGCCTGCAGGCTTTCCATCAGCAATAACAGAAGCCGATATACAACGCTGAATAACCGCTTTCATTTAAACACCCATTTTTTACATATTTGAACGCTCGACGTGATATACACCTTCGATTTTTTCAATCCTTTGAATAATTGAACGCAAATGCTCAAGACTTTGAACACTAATTGTTAGAGTTATTATACAGTTACCGCCCTTGGTCTGACGTGCATTAACATTATGAACTGGAACGCCAACACCAGCTATAATCATAGTAACATCTGCAAGCAAGCCGTTGCGATCAATACCGTTTATAAGCAATGTTGCCTTAAAGCTTTCTTGTCTGGTTTCTGCCCAATATGCATGCACCCATCTTTCGGGCTCTTCGGCGGTAGAAATATCACGCGGAACGTTATTACAATCGCGTTTATGCACCGAAACACCGTGACCGCGAGTGATAAATCCAATAATATCATCCCCCGGTAGAGGTGAACAACAGCGTGAGAATTTAATAAGGCAGTTTTCAATTCCCTCAACAATAACACCATCGTGTGCTTTAGTAGTAGAGGGGCGAATAATATCGTTAATTTGTTTTGGCTGTTTTTGTGCATTAAGCTTTGAATAATCTTCTTTTATGCGAGGCATAATGCGGGACAATAAAACACCGCCATAGCCGATTGCGGCATAAAATTCATCAATATTAGGAAATTTTTGTCGCCTTGCAATATCGGCAAGAAAACTTGCATATTCCTCCTCTGAAAGACGAATTCCGTTACGGGCAAAATCGCGTTCAATCTGAGCCTTACCCGAAGCAATGTTTTCTGTGCGTTTTTCCTTTTTAAACCAGTTGCGTATTTTGCTTTTAGCCTGAGTAGTAACAGCAATATTAAGCCAATCTCTGCTTGGTCCGTGGTCGGGCTGATTGGTTGTTAAAATCTCTATTATCTCACCTGTTTTAATTTTATGAGTAAGTGGAACTATTCTTCCGTCAGCCTTTGCACCAACCATACGAATACCAACAGCCGAATGTATAGCAAAAGCAAAATCAATAACAGTACCGCCTGCAGGAAGATTAATAACATCACCTTTAGGAGTAACGGCAAATACATCTTCAATAGGCAAATCTGTTTTAATAGTTTGAACAATATCTTCGGGATTATCGGCATCCTTTTGACTATCTAAAATTTGACGAATCCAAAGAAGTCTATCCTCGATTTTAGCATCGACCTTATTAATTCCCTCTTTATATTTCCAGTGTGCCGCAATACCAAATTCAGCAGTATGATGCATTTCCCAAGTGCGAATTTGAATTTCAAAAGGAATACCCTCTCTGCCCAAAACAGTAGTATGGAGCGACTGATAAAGATTAGGCTTAGGCGTAGAAATATAATCCTTAAACCTACCTGGAATAGGACGGAACATATCGTGCATTACACCCAATATATTATAACAATCAGCCAACGAGTCAGTGATTACACGCACGGCATAAATATCATAAATTTCCTCAAAATCCTTACCCTGAATATACATCTTACGGTATATGCCGTGAATAGATTTAACACGACCTTCAATCTGCACCTTAACATTAGGCATAGTTTCTTCAAGACGGGTTTTAATTCTTTCCTTTATATCCTCCAAAAGCTTTTCGCGATACTGCTTTTGAACGCTGAGTAACTTTTCTATCTCGCTATAACCTACTGGGTCAAGATGTGCAATAGAAAGGTCTTCAAGCTCCTCTTTAACACCACGAATACCAAGACGGTGAGCAATTGGGGCAAAAACTTCAATTGTTTCCAAAGAAATATCACGTTGACGCTGTTCGGGCTTCGTATCAATAGTACGCATATTATGAAGTCTATCTGCAAGCTTTATAATAATTACACGAATATCTTGTGCCATAGCAATAAGCATTTTTCGAAGATTTTCCGACTGCTGTTCCTTTGCAGAAATAGGCAGTTTACCAAGCTTGGTAACACCGTCGACTAAGGTTAATACAGCAGAGCCAAACTCTTTTTGAACCTGCTCGGCAGAAATATCGGTATCCTCTATAACATCATGCAAAAGACCTGCGGCAATAGATTCGCTATCCATTCCAAGAGACACCAAAATTTTAGCTACCGAAAAAGGATGCATATAGTATTCCTCACCCGATAAGCGTCGCTGACCCTTATGAGCATTAACACAGCATCTATATGCCTTTTCAACCAAAGCGTAATCATAGTTACCGCCTTGTTTTCTCATAAGCCCTTCTAATTCAGCTAAGTTTTTTTCATATTCTGTCATAGTGTCACCGCCTTTTCTTTCAGTTTATTTAAAATTTTAGAATTTTCCAATTCAACTTTACCGCTGTTTTTAAGCCTTATATGCTTTTCATCAATTATATACTCAGTTGAAACAAGTCCTAACTCTTCCATTACATCAACCATAACATACAGCTTTGCTTCCAGCAAATCTTTAACGGCAAACTTGAGCTTTGTTAATGTGTTAGCACCATTTTTAATTGCCTTGTATGCGATTGCAAGCTCATTTCTGTCAAAGCACAGAAGTCTTGCATCCTCATTATCCAATCTGTTTTTTAAAAAAGCTTCATATAAAAGCAATTGAGAAATAACATCATCGTCATTAATGCCAGTTGGTCTAACATCCTTAACAAAAACGCTAAGTTGTTCTTGACCTTGATATTCCTTTAAATCAATACTAACGGCAAAATCCAAAATTTCATTTTCCTTAAATGGAAAATCCTCTTTTTTCATACCGAACATTACCATAGCTATAGTAGTATTATTTTTTTGAGCAATAATACGAATGTGCTTACCATTGCCGATTGATACAACGCTTTTTAGTGACATACCAAACAATCCAAAAATAGGTTTAGCATTTTCGGTACCGTATGGCTCTAACGGTTTTAAGGTGTAAACCAAATCAGGAACAACATAGGCTGGATTTAAACGGCAATCTATATTAATAATATTAACAGGCAAATCTAAAGTATCAGCATATTCATTAATCTTTTCATAAAATGCAGAAAGCTTTTCACTTTCAACCGTAAGACCTGCGGCTTTATCGTGCCCGCCAAATTTAACAAGATATTCTGCTCCGCTTTTAATAGCATCATAGATTTTAAACTCACCAACCGTTCGTGCAGAGCCTTTAAAGGGTAATTCATTACTAGCTCTGCTAACTAAAATGGTCGGCTTTGAAAAGGTTTCAGCAATTTTCGCGGCGGCAATACCAAGAACACCCTCATGCCAGCCTTCTTCAGCAACTAGAATAATACGATTGTTATAAAGCTTGTTTTTAATTATAATTTCACAAGCAGATTTATAAATTTCCTGCTCAATTTTTTGGCGAGCAGCATTTTCATCATCAAGCTCTACGGCGATTTCGGTAGCCTTGGCATAATTATCTGAAATGAGCATTTCAACTGCACGGGAAGCATCACCCATTCTGCCTGCGGCATTAATTCTTGGTGCGGCAGTAAACGCAAGTGTGCCTGTGGTAATTTCACCGAATTTTGCCCCCGAAGCACCAAGTAACGCTTTAACACCGGTTGATGCGTTACGATTAATTTTTCTTATACCGTACCAAACAATACTTCTGTTTTCGTGCTTTATCGGCATTACATCTGCAACCGTACCAATAGCCACTAAATCGGAATATTTAAAAAGCATTGTTTCGGGCGAAGCACCTGAAATTGCCAATGCTAGTGCAAAAGCTACACCAACCCCAGCGAAATCCTTGAAATCCATAATACAGTCTTTTCTGTGAGGGTCAATAACGGCAACAGCATTGGGTAATTCATCAGTAGGAATGTGATGATCCGTAACAACTGTATCAATACCAAGAGAGTTTGCAAGCTCAATCTCCTCATTGGCGGTAATACCATTATCAACGGTGATAATTAATTTTACTCCATCCTCTGCAATTCTTTTAATTGACTCACAATTCATACCATATCCTTCATTAGTGCGTGAAGGAATATAATATGAAACATCTGCACCCATATTTTTAAAAAACAAATATAAAAGAGCTGTTGAGGTAACACCATCACAATCGTAATCGCCGTAAATTAATATTTTTTCACCATTTTTAATAGCGTCATTTACTCTTTTAGCACCGATTTCCATATCAGGAAATTCAAACGGGTCAAAATCGGGCACATCACGAGACAAAAATTCATCTAATGCAAATTCGTCTGTGTAGCCTCTGCTGTAAGCCATTAGTGCTAGAAAGGGTTCAATATTACATTCTTCGGCTAATTTGCCTGCAATTTCTTTATTAACTTGGGTAATCTCCCATTTATTAAATCTCATTTTTACCCTCTAAAAAATTTTTTAAAAAAATTTCAAAAAAA
>JAGARD010000130.1 GCA_017622415.1 Clostridia bacterium
TCAAAGGCGCGCATATCCTCTATTGCGTGCTTAAATACCAGAAAGTGAATTGTATTAAGAGCCGTTCCGTCTATTGCGGGATAAACACTAAAGGCATCGCCAGCAGGAACAAAATATTCAGCACAAGAATCTTGATAAGGATTTACAACCGAATCGGAAAATTGATTATAGTAGAAATTAAAGCCCCAATGTAAAAATCCGAAAATATTGTATTTATACATCTGTACACCCATAATTCTGTTTCGGGCGGATGGCATTGCAACAAAACGATTTGAAACATCTGTAGTTGAACTGCAACAATAATATGTCCAAAGGTTTGGAACATTAGCTTCTAAAAACGGTTTGATAAATATGTTTGCGGGAACAGGATTATCAACTGCACCCGTTTTGTAGAAATCAAGCTTTGAAAGAGCATCTAAAATAGGATACCCATCTAAAACGTTTTGAATTTGCTTTTTAGCATTAAGATAATTATCTAAATGCTCGATATGTGGCTCGTCCGAAATATGGAACCAGCACATTTTATCAACGCCCTTTGCTTTTAAAAAGTCAAGAAGCGCACTCAAAAATTTATTTAAGAACTCACCATATTCCTCACCGTGAGCATCGGTTTCCCAACCAAAAATCTTTTTATACTCACCGTCAACAGTTGCCATAACCTTAGGTGCATGGGCACATCCCCACTGGGTAAATAAATGACATATTTCAATATATCTAAAATTATATTTAAGTAATATATCTATCCAACGGTCAAGCTTAGAAAATTCAAAAGAATATTCGCCGTTATTTAAGAATATATCAACCAACTGACAGGTCGGACGTTCACCACCAACCATAGTATCAAGCGGAGGGGTTAAAACGGGTGTGAGCATCATATTGATGCCACCATCAGCAGCAACTTTTATAAAGTTTTCAATAATTTGCCAATGCTTTTCGCTGTAAACGGGTATATCGTAATAGCTGGAAAGGCAGTCAGCGTGAAACCACTGAGTATATGTTAATTCTTGTTCGGGTAAATCAACACCGATAATCTCCACTTCAAGAGTTGCTGAGGCTAAAACTTCATCTTTATCTAAAAATGAAACTGTGATAGGATACATACCTGCATCAAAATTACTTTCGGGCTTAATATCCAACCATAAAGAGCTTAGGCTGTTATAAATATAAGCAATACTGTTATCATAAGTAAGCGGTCTTAAAAGGTCAGGATAAAGACCGGGCTTTTTACGCAGATAATTTTCGTCAGTAACATTGTGATATATTGGAAAAGGAACATTAACCTCCTCAACAACATTAATTGTAATATAGTCCTTTAAAGGAGAGTCAAACTGCACCTTGTTAATATTTTTCATAGTTAATTCAGGATCAGTATATGTATAGGCTAACTGAACTGACAAATGCTCATTTTTAAACATAGAAATGTTTTTTAGCTCAGGTTTTGAGTCTATACTTTCATCCTTAAAGCACTTTTCAAGTGCTGATATAAATTTTATTTTGAATTTTTCGTTCATATTAACACCCCAACAATTATGGTTTATTTAAGTATATCATTTATAAAAAAAAATATCAATAGTAAAAAAACATTAATATTCTTAATAAGTATGACAAAAAACTTATTTTGACAATAAAATTTTAATATGTTATACTATATAAAAAATTTTAGGAGTTTTTTATGGGTAAAGATTTAATTATAAAAAACGTTTCACCTTTTGATTTGGAATTAACTCTTGATTGCGGACAAGCATTTCGTTGGACTAAAACAGATGATGGCTGTTTTGAAGGCATCGCAATGGGAAGATATTTAAAAATTAAACAAAATAAAGAGGATATAATTTTTTACAATACAACAGAAGATGAATATAATGATATTTGGAAAAGGTACTTCGATTTTGAACGAGATTATACAGCAATTCTTACAAGAGCACAAAAAAATGAGCTTTTAAATCAAATTACAAAAAGCTCAGGCGGTATTCGCCTTTTAAAGCAAGACCCTTGGGAAGCTCTTTGCTCATTTATTATTTCACAAAACAACAATATACCTAGAATAAAAGGCATTATTGAGCGTTTATGTGCAAATTTCGGTGAAAAAATCAAAGGAGGGTTTACCTTCCCAACAGCCAAAAAGCTAGCTAGCCTAACTGTAGAAGATTTAGCCCCCCTCCGCTCAGGATTTAGAGCAAAATATATTTTAAGTGCTGCAAAAAAATGCTCGGAAGAAATTGATTTAAGCGGTTTACATACACTTAATATTGATGAAGCACGCAACATTTTAATGACAATTAAAGGTGTTGGACCAAAGGTTGCTGATTGTACGCTATTATTTGGCTTAGGTTTTTTGGAAGCTTTTCCTATGGATGTTTGGATGAAACGTGCAATGGCAGTTTTGTTTAATAATAAGCTTCCTGAGGGACTTGAGGATTGTGCAGGAGTAATTCAGCAGTATATTTTTCACTATGCCCGAACCGAAAAAATCACATTTGATGATAGTAAATGAAAGTTCCTTTGTTAAAAATATATCAATTTTCATTTAAAAGGTTGCATAAAATATCCAAAAATTAAAAAATGATTTTACCCCTTTATTTTTTCAAAAATATATAGTATAATAATAAAGTAAATTATTATTTGGAGTGTGACAAATATGCCATTAGTAAACACAAAAGAAATGTTTAAGAAAGCTTATGAGGGCGGTTACGCTATCGGTGCTTTCAACGTAAACAACATGGAAATCATTCAGGGTATTACCGAAGCAGGTAAAGCACTTAACGCACCTATGATTCTTCAGGTTTCTGCAGGTGCCAGAAAGTATGCTAATCATACCTACCTTGTGAAGCTTGTTGAAGCTGCTGTTGAAGAAACAGGTCTTCCTATTGCTCTTCATCTTGATCACGGTGATTCCTTCGAGCTTTGTAAAAGCTGTATTGACGGCGGCTTTACCTCAGTTATGATTGATGGTTCTCACCTTGATTATGAAGAAAACGTTGCTCTTACCAAAAAGGTTGTTGATTATGCACACGCTCACGGTGTTACTGTTGAGGGTGAGCTCGGTCAGCTTGCAGGTATTGAAGATGACGTTAATGTTTCCGCTGAGGATGCTTCTTTCACCGATCCCGATCAGGTTGAGGATTTTGTAACACGCACAGGTGTTGATTCACTTGCTATTGCTATTGGTACAAGCCACGGTGCATATAAATTCAAGCCCGGTCAGAACCCTCAGCTTAGATTTGATATTCTCGAAGAGGTTAGCAAGCGTCTGCCTGGTTTCCCAATTGTTTTGCACGGTGCATCTTCAGTTGTTCCCGAGTTTGTTGAAATGGTTAACACCTACGGCGGTAAAATGCCAGATGCTATTGGTATTCCTGAGGATATGCTCCGCAAGGCTGCTACTATGGCGGTTTGCAAAATCAATATCGACTCTGACCTTCGTTTGGCTATGACAGGTGCTATCCGCAAGCACTTTGCTGAAAGCCCAGAGCATTTTGACCCCAGACAATACCTTGGCGACGGTCGTACCGCTATTAAGGGTATGGTTGAGCACAAGATTAAAAACGTTCTTGGTTGCAACGATAAAGCATAATTTGATATTACTATTAACGAATAAAGCCCACGCTTTCAAGCGTGGGCTTTATTATAATACTTAAACGCTTTTTTCTACCGAAAGCAAATGATTAACAAACTGCTGTGCAGTTCTACCAGATATACCGCCGTGTCGCATTTCCCAGCGATTAGCTTCAAGGTCTAGGGTTTCGCGAGGAATATTAAGTCCTGCTTTTTTTGCGAGGGCTTCCACCATATCATAAAACTCTTGTCTACCCGGCTTTAAATAACAAATAGTAACACCAAAACGGTTAACAAGCGACATTTTTTCTTCCATTGTATCTGAACGGTGTAAATCTTCACTAACCTCAATATCGTTTCGGTCACTCCAAGTTTCCTTTATTAAATGGCGACGGTTAGAGGTTGCGTAAATAAGAATATTTTCGGGTTTGGTTTCTACACCGCCCTCAATAACTGCTTTAAGGAATTTATACTCTATTTCAAACTCCTCAAAGGAAAGGTCATCCATATAAATAATGAATTTATAATTGCGATTTTTAACGTTTGCAATAATATCCGAAAGATTTTTGAACTGATGCTTATAAATTTCAATCATTCTAAGACCATCAAGATAAAACTCATTAACAATTGCCTTTATACTTGTAGACTTACCTGTTCCGCTATCACCAAAAAGCAAAACATTATTTGCTTTTCTGCCCTCAACAAAGGCTTTTGTGTTTTCTACAAGCTGACGCTTTTGCTCCTCATAACCAATAAGGTCAGAAAGTACAACCTGTTCCATATTGTTAATAGGCTGAAATACAATAGGTTTATCGGTGCCATCAGCAATACGAAAGGCTTTATTAAGGCCGAACATACCAACGCCAAAATTTTTATAAAATTCTGTAACCGCATTAAAAAATTCATCGGAATTATAGGCATTAGCAAGCTTTACCGAAAGCTCCCTTACGCGAAGACTTACATTTTTATTATACATAAGCTCAGGTTTTTCAATAGCCGAATAGCTTGTTATTATGCTAAAGCAATTAACACCCAAAAGCTTTTCCAAGCTACTGAAATCATAATGGAAAAGCTTCATAAAAAGCTCAAAATCCTGCTTTGCAAAGGTGTTTACACTCCCCTGCTTTGCACCGATTTTTTCACTTGTAAGGCTAAAAGGATTTTCGTTAGTAATCAAAACAAAGGTTAGATAATTTTGCCATAAATTACCGTCAAAGCCATAATCGGTAGAAATTTCAAGCAATTTATTAATTTGCTTTAAAACCA
>JAGARD010000131.1 GCA_017622415.1 Clostridia bacterium
AATGGGCAAATTTACACGTCAAATATCAATTTATTGGGGTTTTATTTTTTACATCCCCCTACATTATATTTAAAAAATTGTGGTTATATTCCATATTATATAATATATATTTGTAGGGACAATTATTAATCGCCCGATGAAAATATCCACCAAATATAAGATATAAATTGCGATGATTTTTACAGAATGACAACGCAGGTCATTCCCTACAGTATAATTAACCCAGTAATTTGTAGGAAACAACCTATGTGTTGTTCCGTAAAGATTTGTGCAAAAAATGATTAATATTACCGAATAAAAAATTGGTTTTTTCGGGAGGATGATATTCTCCCCTACAATTATATTCTAAAGATTGCGGTTTAGGGGGCTAGCATCTAATATCTAGTATCTAGCTTCTAGTTTCTAGTTTCGTACCCTGCTTCGGTTATTACGGCACATAGGGTTTCGAGGGGTACTTCTTTATTTAATGTAACAACTGCCTCGCCCTTTTGATGACTTGGTACTGCAAGGGCAACGCCATCAATAGCTTCTAGAGCCTTTTTTACGTGTGCCTCACAGCGGGGACACATCATACCTTCAATTTTTATTGTGATTTCCATAGCTTTATTCTCCTTTTTTATTTTTGATTTTTGTTTTTTGTGCATATTAAAGAAATTAAGTCTAAGGGCATTTGTTACCACTGCAAAGCTTGAAAAGCTCATTGCGGCGGCACCAAACATTGGATTCATTTCCCACCCAAAAAGGTGAATAAAGGCTCCTGCCGCCAAGGGTATTCCTATTACATTATATATAAACGCCCAAAACAGATTTTGATGAATTATTTTTAGTGCCTGTCTACTTAGTTTTATTGCTGCAGGAACATCTGTTAGCTTGCTTTTTATTAACACAACATCTGCGGCATCTATGGCAATATCGGTGCCTGCTCCAATAGCTATACCAACATCGGCTGAGGTAAGGGCCGGTGCATCGTTAATGCCGTCCCCGACCATTACTACTCTGCCCTCTTTTTTAAGGGATTTTATAACCGCTTCCTTACCGCTTGGCAAAACTCCCGCTATTACTTCGGTTATACCCGCCTGCTTTGCAACCGCATTGGCGGTACGCTCATTATCACCCGTAAGCATTACAGTTCTGATACCCATTTGTTTAAGCTCAAAACAAGCCGCCGCACTTTCTTCCTTAATAACATCCGAAACGGCAATAAAGCCTAAAATTTTTTCGTCCAAGCAAAAATAAAGAACTGTTTTTCCATGATTTTGCATTTTTTGCGATTTTAACTTAATTTCGTCGGATATTTCACAAAGAGTAGATATATAATTTAGATTTCCGCCCGCTAAAAGCTTTCCGTTATACTCAGCCGTAAGACCTTTACCTGTAACAGAGGTAAAGTTTTCAACATTTAAAAGCGGGGTGCTTTTTTCGGCAGCATATTTTATAACCGCCGTTGCCAAAGGATGCTCGCTTTTATTTTCAAGCGAGTATGAAAGAGATATAAATTCTTTTTCATTAACATTCTCTGCCGTAACAACATCAGTAACGGTTGGCTCGCCCTTGGTTACGGTACCTGTTTTATCTAACACAACAATATTTGTTCTGCCAGTATGCTCCAAGGAGACCGCCGTTTTAAAAAGTATGCCGTTTTTAGCTCCCACACCGCTTGCTACCATAATTGCAACGGGGGTTGCAAGTCCCAATGCACAAGGACAGCTTATTACAAGCACAGAAATACCGCGTGCTACCGCAAAACCAAAGCTTTGACCTACAATAAGCCATACGAAAAAGGTTATTAAGGCTACTGCGATTACCACAGGAACAAAAATTCCCGACACCTTATCGGCGATTTTTGCAATAGGTGCTTTGGTTGCAGATGCGTCGCTTACCATTTTTATAATTTTAGAGAGGGTTGTATCCTCACCTACCGCCGTTGCCTCACAACGCATAAAGCCCGAAATATTCACAGTCGACGAGGTAACGAAATCACCAACCGTTTTTTCTACGGGAAGGCTCTCACCCGTAAGACTCGATTCATCAACCGAGCTATTTCCCTCCAAAACAACGCCGTCAACAGGGATGGCAGCCCCCGGCTTTACAATAAAAATATCGCCTTTTTTTACATCCTCTACAGAAACTACAATTTCCTTTTCATTTTTTATTATTATAGCTGTTTTAGGTGCAAGCTGCATTAAACCCTCAAGCGCACTTGTTGTTTTGCCCTTGGCTTTTGCCTCTAACATTTTACCCAAAGTAATAAGCACTAAAATCATTGCGGCTGATTCAAAATAAAGATTGTGCAAATATTCCATACCGCTACTGCCTGCACCGATTTCAAAAATCATTTTAAAAAGAGAAGCTGTGCTATATCCAAATGCGGCGGTCGACCCCATTGCAATAAGAGTATCCATATTAGGGGCTTTTTTAACTAAACCTTTAAACCCATTTATAAAGAAATTTTGGTTTATTATCATTACCGAGGCAGAAAGCAAAAGCTGTAAAAGTCCCATAGCAATAGGATTTTTTGCAAGCACCTCAGGCAGTGGGAAATTCCACATTATATGCCCCATTGAAAGATACATAAGCAGACACAAAAAAATAAGTGAAACTAAAAATCTTTTTAAATATGAAACCGTATTAGAAATTTTGTTGTTATTTTCCTTTGGTTGCTTAGTTTTATCATCCAATAAAGAAGCTCCGTAGCCCGCTGACGTAACTGCCGATATAATGGCGCTATCGTCGGCCACACCCTCTACATCCATAGAGTTTGTAAGAAGATTTACGGCACAAGACTGCACTCCCTGAACTGATTTTACGGCTTTTTCTACTCTGGCACTACACGCGGCACAGCTCATTCCCGTTACATTATATCGTTTCAAAAATTCACACTCCCTTATGTCTTATATATATTAGGATAATACCTTTTTGCGAAGAATATCCATTTTATTATCAAGCTTGGCACTCATTTCGGCACACTCCAAAAGCTCGTTTGCCATTTCTTTTGTAAAGGTAGTATCCTTTTTATAACGAAGCTGATGCTCCAAACTAGCCCAAAAATCCATTGCTATGGTACGAAGCTGAATTTCCACCTTCATTATGCGTTTTTCGTGTACTAAAAATATGGGAATACCAACTATTATATGCAGACTTCTGTATCCGTTAGGTTTTGGATTTTTTATGTAGTCCTTTTTTTCAATAAGCTCAATATCGTCCTGCTTTAAAAGGGCATTTGCAAGTTCATAAACATCCTCAGGGAAAGAGCAAATAACCCTAACTCCTGCAATATCATTAAGGTTTTGTTCTATTGACTCAATACTGTCGCTAACGCCTTTGCGTTCAAGCTTTTCCTTTATGCTTGGAAAGGATTTCAGTCTTGTTTTTATTGAATTTATAGGGTTGCGATCATACGCCAAGGAATACTCTTCATTAAGAACATTGAATTTTGTTTCAATTTCCATCATAGCACAACGATAGTAGGTCATAAGCCTTGCAAACTCATCAATTTTTTCTTTTATCCACTCTACTGAAAGATCGTCAACAACCGAAAGTATTCTTTGCTTTAAAAGTTCATCTTTATTTTGTGCCATTTAATTCACCCATTTATTAAACATTTCAGTATTATTAAGTATAACATAAATTTATGAACAAATCAAACACAAAAAAGCCCACCGAAAAACGGCGGGCTAAAATATGTTTACTAAAAAATTAGTTGCGGTTATTAATCATATCGAAAAGCTCGGTATAAACAACATCATCCTCAGAAGAAGATTTATCAGATGCGGCAGACATAATATCCTCAAGGGCACCTGCTGCGCCTTCTTTTTTCTCCTTCTTCTCGCCAAGACCTGTAGCGATAACGGTGATACGCATTGCATCTTCAAGAGTTTCGTCAAGCTGAACACCCCAGATAACGTTTGCGTTAGCATTAGCCATATCAGAAACGATGCTGGAAGCCTGAGTAACCTCTTCAAGACCGATATCAACAGAACCGGTAATGTTAATAATAACGCCGGTAGCATTTTCCATAGAGGTTTCGATAAGAGCACTCTTAATAGCTGCACTTGCTGCCTGCTCTGCTTTATCGCGACCTGTTGCGGTAGCAACACCCATGTGTGCCTGACCAGAATCGCTCATAATTGCCTTAACATCAGCAAAGTCAAGGTTGATAAGCGAAGTAACGTTAACAAGCTCAGAAATGCTCTGTACACCCTGACGGAGAACGTCATCAGCAATTTCAAAAGCATTTTTAAGAGTAATCTTCTGCTCAGATACAAACTGTAAACGTTCATTAGGAATAACGATTAAGCTATCTACACACTCGCTGAGAGCTGCGATACCTTCGTCAGCCTGAGCCATTCTTCTTTTACCTTCAAAAGCGAAGGGCTTGGTAACAATACCAACAGTTAAGATGCCCATTTCTTTTGCGAGCTGAGCAACAACGGGAGCAGCACCAGTACCTGTACCACCGCCCATACCAGCGGTAATAAATACCATATCTGCCTCGCGGATTGCTGCGGTAATTTCATCGCGAGATTCTTCAGCAGCTGCACGGCCACGCTCAGGATCAGCACCTGCGCCCTGACCCTTGGTTGCACGCTCACCGATTTGAATTTTTTGATTAGCCTTAGAAAGGTAAAGGGCTGCACGGTCTGTATTAATAGCAACAAACTCTACGCCGCGTACGCCAGCCTCAACCATACGGTTGATTGCGTTTCCGCCGCCGCCACCTACACCTACAACTTTAATTTGAACAACATCTTCTACCAATTCGTTAGAAACATCAAATGGCACTTTTATCATCCTTCCAAATTTATACATTAAACGCGGTTATTTAGTTACATAAACACACATTTAAAATAATAACACAAACAAAATTGAATTTCAACACTTTTATTGTATTTTTTTAAAAAATTTTCAAAAATTTTAAAAAATTATGCTTTTTTACTCTCTTGTGAGTAGTCCGCGATCATTTTCAGGGGTATATTCCGATAAATCTATGCTTCCGCGAACGTCCTTATCAACTTTTTTTAACATTCCTGCAAGGTGTGCTATCTTCAAATCCAGATGGGCTGAAGAACCAAAGTGAACGTCAAATTTTCCCTCTACCCTTACTTTCATTTCCATAAGCTCAGCGATGTCCACCGAATTTACGTTGATTTTCTTTTCTGTTAGAAGTGCGAATATCCTTTCAAGCGTTTCTTGCTTTTTATCATCAGCAAAGGACGCCCTATTCCCCACTTTAGTTTTGTTTACCTGAACACCCGATATTAATATAAGACTATCGTTAAGCTCTTTTTTTATTTCAAGGACCTTATAATCACCGTCACAAATATAGTAATCCTTTTTATTACTTAATGCATAAACCGCTTTGGCTGGCTTTGTTTTTATAATGATTGTTGAGGGGAATTTTCGTATCACCTCAGCCTCGGCAATAAAGGGAAGCTTAACAGGAATGTTATCCTCCGCATTAAATCCAGTCATCCAAAGATTTTTACCCTTTTCAATGCCTGATGCCTTTATTATTTGTTCATTTGTATAAGCAGAGCTTTTTGACTCTACTGTTATTTTTTCAACGGGGAAAAATACGGTGAGTGAAAGTATGGCAAGAGTAATAACCGCAACAATGCACAAGAATACAAAAAAACGTTTTAAGGCAGCTTTTCTGTGCTTTGCTTTTTGAGCTTTACGCCTATTTTGTATCTCTCTTCTGCGTTCTTCTATTGCATCATTAGGGGTAACTGCCATATTTTTCAACACCTTTCTATTAAAGCTCCTAAAGCACTTAAATTTTCAGTTAATCTTTCATATCCTCTATCTAAATGATGAATTTTATTAATCTCTGTTGTTCCGTTTGCCACGAGTGCCGCAACAACAAGTGCCGCACCGCCCCTTAAATCGGTACATTCTACCGAGGCTCCCGAAAGACTTTTTACGCCTTCGATAACAGCTACCCTACCGTTTGTATAAATTTTAGCACCAAAACGTTTAAGCTCATCTACAATACGAAATCTATTTTCAAATATATTTTCCACAAACATTGAGGACCCGTCTGCAACACTTAGCATTGCCATAAGGGGAGACCCCGCATCGGTTGGAAAACCCGGATGGGGCATAGTTCGTATAACGGGCACCCTTTTAAGTCTGACAGGTGCTATAAGCGAAACTTCATTTTGTTTTACAGATAGTTCACAGCCTGCCGTTTTCAAAACACTCATTACAGGGGTTAAATGTGCGGGTATAGCACCCAAAAGGGTAATTCTACCACCCGTTACAGCCGTAGCGGCAAGATAGGTTGCTGCCTCAATTCTATCGGGAATGACGGTATGCTCTGCGGCGTGAAGACATGGTGTGCCGATTATAACAATATTATCCGACCCTGCACCTTGAATATTGGCACCCGCCCCGTTTAAAAAATCTGCTAAGTCGCTTATTTCAGGTTCTTTTGCAGCACCGTGTATAACAGTAGTGCCTTTGGCTGTAACACCTGCAAGAATAATATTTTCAGTAGCACCTACGCTTGGAAATGATAAGTGAATATCTGTTCCCTTCATACCGTCACAGCATTCACAGCTTAAAATCCCGTGCTCCTCTTCAATATTAAGTCCAAGCTCATTAAGTGCAGTTAAATGCAAGTCAATAGGTCTTGGACCTAATTCACAGCCGCCAGGACTTGAAAGAAATGCCTTACCCATACGTGCGGCAATTGCACCTAAAAACACTATTGAAGAACGCATTTCACGCATTAAATCATCGGGAATAGTATGATTTTTTAAATCACCGCAATCAACCGTTACGGTATTGTTTTCGCGAGTAACCTTAGCTCCTAAATGCTCTAAAATTCTCACAGCGGCTTCAACGTCAGAAAGTTCGGGACAATTATGTATAACACTTATCCCAGGCAGAAGCACCGTTGCCGCAAGAATGGGTAACACACTGTTTTTTGCACCATGAAGCTTTATGGCACCGTTAAGCTTTTTACCACCATTTATGGTTATTTTTGCCATAATATCAACGCACCCTTCAAAATAAAAACTTTCCTATTTTTATTTTATGCGATGCATCAATTTTGGTGTTTAATGAGTAGTATAAAGCCTCATAATCTCATCATAAATTCGTTTAGAAGCATCGGGAATAGCGTTTTCCTTTGCACTGCTTCCCATTTGTATTAATTTAGGTACATTATGAATGATATTTTCAACTGTATTTATAAGTTTTTCGCCGCTTAAATCCTTTTCCTCAATAACCTCTGCGGCTCCCGCCCTTTTAAGGGACATAGCATTATGGAACTGATGATTTTCCGCAACATAGGGTGATGGAATTAAAATCGAGGGCTTTCCGCAAACCGAAAGCTCGCTTAAGGTAATTGCACCAGCCCTTGCTATTACCAAATCGGCAGCAGCCATACACTGACCCATATTATCAATATAATCCTTAATTATAATATTGGGGGCGTTTAGGTCTACTCCCCTATTTTTAAGCTCTTTTATAAAATTATCATAGCCGCCCTTACCTGTAGCGTGCAAAAACAGAATATCATTATTCTTCCATTTAGCGGTAATTAAATCCAAAACTGCATTATTTATAGGTGCGGCACCCAAGCTTCCGCCTGCAGAAAGTAAAACAGGCATATCGGGAAGTCCCATTTCTTTTCTTGCAGTTTGTTTTGATATAGAAAGAAAATCCTCTCTAACGGGGTTTCCTGTAACCACAGGAGCTTTTTTAAGCTTTAGACGCGGTTTTGCTTCTACCATTGCAAGCATAACTGTATCCACAAGCGGTACAAGCATTTTTGTAGTAACACCTGGGAATGCATTCTGTTCATGAATGGCAGTTTTTATTCCAAGCTTTGCCGCCTGACGCAAAACAGGACCGCTTACATAACCGCCCGTACCAACTACAACATCGGGAGCAAGCTGTTTTAAAAGCTTTTTTGAGCGTGCCGAAGAGGTTAGTGCTTTTTCGGCGGCACTTATATTTCTTACAACATTTTTTACTGTAAGCTTACGCTGAAATCCCGCAACGTCAATACCGTAAAAATCAAATCCCGCGGCGGCAACCAATCGTTCTTCCATACCGCCTTTTTTACCGATATAACTAATTTTTGCATCGGGATGTTTTTTTGCAATATACTGTGCAACTGCCAAAGCAGGATTGATGTGTCCCGCAGTTCCTCCGCCTGCAAATAAAATATGCAAAGCCCTCGCCCCTTTAGTTAGATTTTTCAATATTGCTGCTTCGGGATATTGAAAGAACAATACCCATTTGAGCCATTAAAAGAATTAGTGCTGTACCGCCGTAGCTAAAAAACGGTAAGCTTATTCCTGTATTTGGAATTGTATTAGTAACAACCAAAATATTTAAAATCGCCTGCAAGCCAACCTGAAAGGTAAGACCTACTGCCATTAAAGTACCAAATTTATCTGTAGCACGCATAGCAATCATAAATCCTCGCCAAACCAGTGCACAGAATAAAATAATTATTACCATTGCCCCTACAAGGCCCAGTTCTTCACAAACAATTGCGAAGATAAAATCATTATGCGGTTCGGGTACCCAAAGATATTTTTGTCTTGAAAGTCCAAAACCGCGGCCGAGCAAGCCACCTGAGCCGATTGCGAGTAACGACTGAATTGTTTGGTAGCCCTTACCCTTTGCATCTGCCCAAGGGTCTAACCAATATTTAAATCTGTCCGAGCCGTAGCCAACTATACCAGTAGTTATCATTAAAGCTACTCCGCCAATTCCTATACCTGCACCTGCACCTATATATCTGCCCTTTAGTCCACCGACTATCATAAGACAAACGCCGATACAGAATATTAAAATGGTTGCCGACAAATGTGTTTCAACAACAACTAATCCACAAACAAGAGCAAGAAGTGAGCCCAAAATTACAATGCTGAATTTAAATGTTTTCATCTGCCTATAATTTGCAGATATTAAATGAGAAAACAAAAGTATAATTGCAAATTTGCCTATTTCAGACGGCTGAAAGGTAAAAGAGCCTATTGCTATCCAACGTTTTTGCGTAGCTCCAGGGACCATTGGCGGAAGAATAAGCAATGCCGCAAGCATAATAATAGAAATGATATATATTATCCAAGCAAATCTGCGATAAACATGATAATCAATTTTTGAAATCAGTATCATCAGCACGAAACCGACAATGGCAAAAAACAACTGTTTTTTTATAAAGTGATAGCTATCGCCGAAATAAGCAAGTGCATAGGCATAGCTTGAAGAAAAAAGCATAAGAAGACCAACGGTAAGTAAAATGGTTACAAGCGAAAAAAAGCCAATATCCATTTTTCCCTTTTGAATTACGCCAGATATTCCGCTTTTTTTACGCACCCTTTTTCTACCGTTTTCCACTTAAGCTTTCCTCCTTATAAAATACACTACCATCCTAACACAACAGGTAATATGGCAAGCAAGCCGCCAATCAAGGTAACAACCGAAAATACAAAAACAATTTTTTCCTCGCTCCATTTACACATTTCAAAATGATGATGGATAGGAGTCATTTTAAAAATACGCTTTTTGGTTTTTTTGAAATATGCAACCTGAAGCATTACCGAAAAGGCTTCAATTAAATATATAATTCCCACTAAAATGAGCAATATAGGTTTGCCTACAGCAAATGAAATACCTACTATTAGACCACCGAGCATCATAGAGCCTGTATCATCCATAAAGACCTTTGCGGGATGTGCGTTCCACATTATAAATCCACCGCAAGCACCCGCGGCGGCAGCGGCAAGCATATTAGCTCCATAAAAATTACTATAGCCTGCAATTATCATAAAAGCACATAAAGCAACAAGTGTTACAGATGAAGCAAGACCATCTACACCGTCGGTTAAATTAACCGCATTAGTAAATCCGTAAATAAAGAAAAGAGCAATGGGCCAAAAAATAAGACCTATACCTGAAAGTACATTAACATTACCGACAAAAGGAATATATGTTGTTTGCATACCGCTGAAAAGTAGCACAATAAGATATGTTGCAGAAACTAAAAGCTGTGCAAAGGTTTTTTGACGTGCTGTTAAACCTAAATTGCGTTTTTTAACAACCTTAATAAAATCATCAACAAAGCCAATTGCACCCATTCCAACTGCAAGACCAAATGCGGCAAACCAATGTGCGGTACGTGTTGAATCATTAAACTCCATACTAAGCTTACCCGATGTGATAAAGGTAAATATAAGCGAAAGAACTATTGAAGCAACAAGTCCGCCGAATATCATAATTCCGCCCATTGTGGGAGTTCCGCTTTTTCCTTGATGCCATTTTGGACCTTCTTCGCGTATAGTTTGACCGAATTTAAGCTTTTTAAGATAGGGTATAACAAAAAAGCCAAGAACAAAGGTTGCTATAAAGCCTACCAACACAGCAAAAAAAGGTAAAAAATCAAACATTTTTAAATTCCCCTGTCAATTAATATTAGGTAAAGACCGTTTTAGCACTTAGTTAGTGCATCGGCAATAATTTCACGCTCATCAAGATGAATGGTTTCAGTACCGATTATCTGATAAGTTTCGTGACCCTTACCCGCTAATATTATTATATCACCCGTTTTGGCATTTGCAATAGCAAAATTTATTGCCTCTATTCGGTTTTCAATAACCTTTTTAGGTGTGGGTATATCCTTCATACCCTCTAATATATCATCAATAATGGCTTTGGGCTCTTCGGTTCTGGGGTTATCACTTGTAACGATAACGTAATCGGAGAGACGTGCCGCAACAGTGCCCATCTTGGGTCGTTTTGTTCTGTCGCGGTCGCCTCCGCATCCAAAAAGCACTACCAATCTGTTTTTAGGACATTCCTTAAAGGTATTTAAAATATTGTGAAGACCGTCGGGAGTGTGGGCATAATCTATTATGATTGTGAAATCTCTGTCACAGGGTACTACCTCTGCCCTACCCTTAACTCCTTCAAGACTGTTAAGAGCGTCGGTTACCTCATTAAGGGGCATTCCAAGTTCCTTAGCACATACAGCCGCCGCCAAAGAATTATAAACTGAAAATTTACCTGCTGTTTTAAGCTTTATGCGACCGATAAGACCGAAACCAACCATCTCATAATCGACACCGTCGGGACGGTAATTAATACATTTTGCTGTATAGGTGCTTTCGTTGCTTACAGCAGAATAGGTTGCAGTTCTGCAAGAGGAATTATCTATTATTCTTTTTCCGTATTCATCATCAAAATTTATTACTGCTAAATCAGAGTGGGAAAATAAAAGCTTTTTAGCTTCAAAATAGTTTTCCATATTGCCGTGATAATCCAAATGGTCCTGAGTTAGGTTTGTGAATATAGCGGCGGCAAAATGCACACCCTCTACCCTACGCTGGTCGAGTGCGTGTGAAGAAACCTCCATAACGGCATATTCACAGCCTGCATCAACCATTTTTGCAAAAAGCGAATATAGCTCAAAAACACCTGGGGTTGTATTTTTCGAGGGGTAAACCTCATCACCTATCATATTTTGAACGGTACCTAAAAGCCCCGTTTTATAACCCGAATGCTCAAATATTTTTTTAAGCATATAGCTAACCGAGGTTTTTCCGTTTGTACCTGTTACGCCAATAACTCGAAGCTTGTTTTGGGGATTGCCAAACCAATTACCGCAAACCTCTGCTAAAGCTTTATGTGTATCCTCAACAATAATTTGATTTTCCAGCTTCAAATCACGTTCAGTAATTACTACTGCCGCACCGCTTTCTATTGCCTTTTGTGCATAATTATGACCGTCTGCAACGGGACCTTTTACGCAAACAAAAAGATTTGATTTAGCAACTTTTCTGGAATCATCTGTAACGCCGCTTATTTCTACATCAAGAAAAGTTTCGGGACAATTTGAAATTAAATCTTTAAGTTTCATAACATTTACCTTTCGCTAAAAACAAGTTACTAAAAGGGAATATTTTTAAGCTCCTATATCCCCTGTTTCATTACTTCTGAAGTGAACCTCAATCACGCTGCCCTTACTAACCTCAGTTCCCTCCGCAATGCTTTGCTGATAAGAAACAACAGCCTTATCACTATTAATATTTCCTTTAAAATGAACATTTAATCCGTACTGAGTTGCTAAGGTATTAACCTGTGACAGAGTGTAACCCACAAACGACGGAACTGTTGTTTTTACTTCTTTAGCTTCTTTATCGGTATAAAGAAGCACAACACCGCCATCAAGTATCATACTTCCGTTTTCGGGAAGCTGTTTTGCAACCGTTTCGCCCTCGCCTATAATTTTATAGGTAAGACCCTCAGCGGTTATCATATCCTTAGCAGTTGATAGAGTTTTACCCGAAACGTTAGGTACCGATTTAGCCAACTTTTTAAGTTCATCCTCTGAATATTGTGGCTCATAACCTAAATAAGGTAATATTTCAGATAAAATCTGTCCTCCCGGAGGTGCCGAAATGGTACCACCGTAATAATTCACGCCCTGTGGCTCATCCAAAATAAAAAGCATAGCTATTTCGGGCTTATCAATTGGAGCTACACCGCAAAAAGAAGCTACGTAAAGTCTTTTTTTGCCTGTATCAAGCATTTCGGAAACCTTTTGCGAGGTTCCTGTTTTACCGCCAATTCTGTAACCTGGAACATAAGCGTTCTGTCCGCCGCCACCATCTACAACGGCCTCCATAAGCTTACAAACAAGCTTAGATGTTTCTTTAGAAACAACCTGCCTTTTAACTGTTGTAGTATTACTTTTTACAATATTTCCCTCAGAATCAATAATCTTATCTACAACGTGAGGCTTAACAAGGTATCCACCGTTTACTGCGGCAGAAACAGCGGTTAATAACTGAATAGGAGTGATTTTAAAGGTCTGACCAAAAGAAGATGACGAAAGCTCGGTAGGACCCATATTTTTTTCGCTATGATATTGCGAGGATGCCTCGCCTACCAAATCTATACCTGTTTTTTCTGTTAATCCAAAGGCCTTGAAATATTTTGAAAAGGTGCTTACACCTATTGACTGACCTAAGGAAATAAAGAACGGGTTGCAAGAGTTTTGTGTTGCCTGGGTAAGATTTTGCATTCCGTGACCGATTTTTTTATGACAGGAATAGCGCTGACCCGCAATAACTATATATCCTGGGCAATTACAGGAAGTATTAACGTTTGCAAGTCCCTCTTCAATACCTATTGCGGCGGTTATTACCTTGAAAACCGAGCCTGGCTCATAGGCATCTGAAATTATTTTATTTCTCCACTGACGATTTCTTAGCTCTGCAAGCTTTTTGCTTCTTTCCTCACCCTCTAGCTCATCTACCAAGGCTTGGTCTGTATCACTTAATTTAAAAGGAGCGTTACAGTCAAAATCGCCTTTTGTTGCCATTGCCAGCACTGCACCCGTATTAACATTCATAATAAGGCAAGCACCACGCTCTGCCACGCTGTTATTTACAATTGCTGTTTCAAGATGCTTTTCTGCTACATACTGGATATAGGAGTCGATGGTTAAAACCAAGGAATTACCCGGCTCGGCATCTACAATCTTCTCATAGCTGAAAGGCATATCTGCACCGTTAGCATTCTTAGCCGCAACAACTCGACCCGCAACACCTGTAAGCTCTTCTTCATAGGTAAGCTCTAAACCCGAAAGGCCTTGATTATCATCACCTACAAAGCCTAAAACGGTTGATGCGATATTTTCTGAATAATAACGGGTTGTAGCTTCATCAATACCAACATAATTTGATATTTTTAAATCCTTGTTTGCCTTTATAAATTCACGGACTTTATCGGCATCGTCCTCACTGACTTTTTTCTTTATTTCCACATAATATCTGGAGGTTTTTTCAAGCTTTTCTATAATATCCTCTTTTTCAAGCGAAAGAATGGTAGATAAATTATCGGCGATTACCGTCTTTACCTTTTCACGCTCCGCTTCGGAAAGCTTAGTTAAATCGTTAGGAGTAACATATATGGTCCAAACCGTAGCACTTTTAGCCAAAACATTCATATTTGTATCATAAATATTTCCGCGTTCTGCGGCAATATAAGCATCGTGCAACTGCTGAGCTGAGGCTTTACTTTGATACTCCTCACCGCGGATAAGCATAATTGTAACCAATCTAAAGCTTGTAACGCTTACGGTTGCTATAACAACAGCAAGCATAATTATCATAATTCTTTTAAGCATTTGTCTGCTTGGTCCCATTTTTGCCACGGTTTTCACCTCCAAAAAATTCTTCTTTTTAATGCCCAAAACGAGAGTTAAATAATTTTAACTCCCGCCGGTATCATTTTAGATTATGTTTTATTTTCATTAATTATTCTCAGCGGATAATTCTCCCTCACCTAAAACCGCCTTATTATCCTGATTTGTTCTGATATAAACAATCTGACTTTTAGAAAGCTTTCTCATACCCAAAGCTGTTGCTGCCTCTTCCAAATTATTGTATGAAAGCTTTTGCTCCATTTTAAAATTAACCGAAGCTAATTTGCTTTCTGCAAGAGAGATTTGCTTTTCCATTTTAGTTATTTTTTGTTCAGTTTCGGTTATTTGAGAACGGAGAAATATATTTCCGCCGAGCATACCTATAATAAATACGGTAGCAAGAATAACCGATATTTTACCTGATAAGCCCGAAGCCGCCTTTTTGCGACGGAGTGCTCTTTTTTTCTGCTCTTCGGGAATATCAATTATTTTTCCTTTTTTAGAGGGTGCAACCTTTTCAGCCGGAGTAAACATTGAAAAATCGTAGGCTAAACCGTCTTCATAATATTTTAAATTATTCATTTAATTTATTCTCCTGCCTTTTATTTTATTCTTTCAATTGCACGAAGCTTTGCACTTCTGCTTCTAGGATTATTTTTTATCTCACTATCACTTGGTATTATAGGCTTTCTTGAAACTAATTTTCCATCAGGCGTTTTTCCGCAAACACAAACGGGGAAATCTGATGGACAGGTACAACCTTTTGTGAGCTCGGCGAATGCCTGCTTAACCATTCTATCCTCTAGCGAGTGAAAGGTGATGACAGCCAAAACTCCACCTTTATTTAATCTGTAAAAGGCTTTTTTCAAAACCTCTTCAAGAGCTTCAAGCTCGCCGTTTACGGCAATTCTTATAGCCTGAAAACTTTTGCGAGCGGGATGCCCGTCGCGACGTGCCGCCGCAGGAACTGCCGACGAAATAATTTCTGCAAGTCTGGCAGTGGTTTCAATGGGAGATATGTTTCTTTCCCTTTCAATCGCCTTTGCAATTCTAAAGCTGAATTTTTCCTCACCGTATCTACTTAAAATATCACTTAACTGTTCCACCGAAAGATTGTTAACCAAATCGGCAGCAGTTGTACCGCTTTGTGCCATTCTCATATCAAGGGGTGCATCGTTATGATACGAAAAGCCACGCTCTGCTTCGTCAAGCTGATGCGAGGAAACACCTAAATCTAAAAGCATTCCGTCAATAAAAGGTATGTTTTTACTGTCTAATACCTTATCAAAATCTTTAAAATTTGACTGAACTACCTCGGCAGGCAGACCTTTAAGCCTTTGTCCAGCCGCTTTAATGGCATCAGGGTCGCGGTCTAACGCAATCAGCTTACCGCTCTTTAGTTTAGACGCTATATGAAATGAATGACCTCCGCCCCCTGCTGTTCCGTCAACATATATTCCGTTTTCTTTAATGCTGAGTGCGTTTATGGATTCGCCCAGCAAAACTGAGATATGCGAAAATTCCATATATGCTACCTCTACAAGTTAAACTCTTCGGCAATAGCATCCATACTTTCTTCACTGCACTCTGAATCCTCACGAGTCCAATTGTCAGGACACCAAACCTCGAAAAAGTCGGACATACCTATAAAGCATACATCACCCTTTAGCTCGGCAAAATCACGAAGCTTTAAAGGGATAAGAATACGACCCTGTGAATCACATTCCACAGTTGTTGCACTGGAATATATCTTTCTTTTAAATCCACCCGCTCTTGCAGGAAGTGCACGAAGCTTTTCATCTAACACTGCCCATTGCTCTAAAGAATATACACGAAGGCAGGGACGACTATCTATACTGCGGCAAATCATAAAGCTTTCGCCTAATTCTTCACGAAATTTTGACGGTATGAACGCACGGCCTTTTTTATCTACGCTATGCTGAAACTCACCAAAAAACATTATCGTCCCTCCTTTTCACCACAATTATTTACTCAAAATGGATTTTTAAACCACTTTCCACCACCTTGATGTTTATATTATAAATAAACAAACCGCATAATGCAAGTGTTTTTTTAATATTTTTATGATTTTTTCAAAAAAATTTTTATAAAATTGTGGTACAAAAAAAGCACTACACAATATATAGTGTAGTGCTCTATTTTTAAAATATTTAAACTATAGTGGTGGATAGTGGTTTAAATTTTAACAAAACAATCCTTTTTATATTTTTTGTTTTTTACGATATAATGCTTAATTTTTAAAATTAAAGATTAAATTTTTTCTTTGTTTCGCAAACAAGGTCAGCACCCAAGGCAAGCTGTTCCCACCAAGGCTCAGTCACCATTGTCCAGGTGGTTTGAAGCATACCTTTAAAATGCTCTTTTGAAATAACTTTACTACAGTATTCAGTAAGGTTTTCAAAATTTTCTTTACACACATTTATGCTTCCACCAGGTAGTTGGTCAAAGCCATGCTCATCTAAAATCTCATAGGGATTAATGCGAATATCGTCATCGTGTGTTCTTTCCAAAGCAAAATTATTACCGTAATACCAATTACAAGTCAAAACACTTTTAGGGCATTTTTTAATATATTCCTCAGGGTGATGGCGCATATAATCCGACCACATGATAGCTCGAGCATTGTTTTTTTCCACCGCACTTATAATTTTTAAAAGGTCCGACCACCAAAGCTCATTCTGACGAACAACAACATAACTGTAGTTTTTTTGTGTTTCATAATCCTCTTCATCAAAGCCTATATGGAAGTAACGGGGATAATCAAAAAGCTCACAGACCTCATTTATAAGGTCTTCACACACTTTATAATAAGTAGGTGTAGAAAGCATACGGGAATATTCCTTCATCCAAGCATCATGGCAGGATGAAAAATTAAGCTTAGGAATAACCTCAAAGCCCATATCATTAAGCTTATTAAGCTCTTTTTTCATTTCTGCCTTTGTCCAAGAGCCTTTTATTGCAAGCTCGGGGTGGGAATCGTATATAATTCCGTCACCTAAATCAATAACCAAGGTATTAACACCGCTTGCCTTAAGATATTCCATATATCTGTCCCACACGGCTTTGTCCAGCCGCATCTCATCAGAGCCGGGAATTTCCCAAAGCTGAGTAAAAGCTTCATGACCCTTATCCTGTGGCTCATACCACATATTAGTACCTAAATGAACAAGCATACCCCACATAAAATCGTGTCTAACCGACATTTTTAAATCCCCCTAAAGAGTATTTTACCCATAGATAATAGCATATAGCTTTTTTTATGTCAATAACCCCAAAGAGGTTTTTTGTGTAAAATAAACTTTTTTAATATTTTATATCTTTTGTTGTTGCAAAATATGTAATTTTATGAGATAATAAATGGAATTATATTTTTAAAGAGGGTTATTATGGAAATTAATGCAAAAAAACAACGAAGCAGCTTTACAGGTAAAATCGGTTTTGTGCTTGCTGCGGCAGGCTCTGCTGTAGGTCTTGGTAACATCTGGAGATTCCCCTACCTTGCTGCCAAATACGGTGGCGGAATATTCTTAATTACATATATAATTTTATCGGTCACCTTTGGCTTTGCACTTATGATTGCAGAAATATCAATTGGAAGGAAAACAGGTCTTAGCTCAGTTGGTGCCTACAAAAAATTAAACAAAAGATTTTCCTTTATTGGTTATTTGGGGGCTATAATTCCCGTTTTAATTTTACCCTATTATTCTGTTATAGGCGGTTGGGTTACAAAATATTTATTCGCCTACTGCTCGGGTGATGCTGTCAATGCCGCAAACAGCAACTATTTTTCAAATTTTATTAAAAACCCCTCCGAACCGCTTTTGTGGTTTGCTGTTTTCTTAGGGATAACCGCAATTGTTGTTTTGTTGGGTGTAGAAAAGGGCATTGAAAAGGTAAGCAAAATTATGATGCCCGTTTTAATTTTTATTTCTATAGGCATTGCAATCTACACAATGTTTATACCAGGTGCTTTAGACGGTTTATTATATTATATAACCCCAGATTTTTCTAAATTTTCTATTATGACGGTTGTTGCCGCTATGGGTCAGCTTTTCTATTCAATGTCACTTGCAATGGGAATTATGATTACCTACGGCTCATATATGAAAAAGGATGTAAGCATTGAAAGCTCTGCCCACCAAATAGAAATATTTGACACAGGAATTGCTTTTTTAGCGGGACTTATGATTATCCCTGCCGTATTTATTTTCAGCCCCGATAAGCTTGGAAATCAAGCGGGTGCGGGACTTATGTTTGAAACGCTTCCCTCAATATTCCAGCGTATGCCTGGTGGAACAATAGTTGGAGCCGTATTCTTTTTGCTTGTGCTTTTTGCGGCACTTACTTCATCTATTTCTCTTATGGAAACCATCGTTTCAATTTTCCAAGATAAATTCAAATGGAACAGAAAATTCTCCTGCCTTATTGTAATTTTAGTTTGCATTGCATTGGGACTCCCCTCTTCACTCGGTCACGGTCCTTGGGCTTCTATAAAGCTTTTAGGTAAAAATTTCTTAGACTTCTTTGACTTTGTAAGCAACGGTGTACTTATGCCGATAGTTGCTCTGTTCACCTGCATATTTGTTGGCTTTATAATTAAACCCAAAGCAATTGAAGAAGAGGTAGAGCTTTCGGGCAAATTCAAATTAAAGCGGCTTTTTAACATAATGATAAAATACGTTGCCCCAATTTGCCTTGTTTTGGTTTTACTTTCCTCCGTTTTAGATGCTTTTGGAATAGTAAAAATTTAATCTGGACTTCTCAAAAAAAGCTCCGCAAAGGGGCTTTTTAATATTTAATATATTGAAATTTATATAAGAGTGCATTATAATAATTACAACAAATCTTAACAGAGGGATAATAAATGAAAAAGCAAGTCAAACCACAAAATCCACATCTTTTAAAAAGGTTTTTACCTTACTATAAAAGCTACCGAAAAACACTTATTTTAGACCTGTTCTGTGCGGCACTTACAACCGTATGTGAGCTTGTTTTACCGCTTATAGCAAGGCAGATAACAGGTTATGCCACTGAAAATATTGCTGGGCTTACAACGAGTTTTATTTTAACGTGGACTGTTTTTTACATAATTTTAAGAATAATAGACACTTTAGCCAATTACTATATGGCATCGGTAGGTCATATAATGGGTGCGAAAATAGAAACTGATATGCGTCGTGACTTTTTCTCTCATCTGCAAAAGCTTTCATTCACCTATTACGACAAAGCTAAGGTCGGTACACTTATGTCACGAATTACCAACGACCTTTTTGATGTTACCGAGTTTTCCCATCACTGTCCCGAGGAATTTTTTATTGCAGGAATAAAAATAATAGCATCATTTATTATTCTTTGCACAATGAATGTTCCCCTAACAATTATTGTTTTTGCCGTAATTCCCGTTATGATACTTGTTTTGGCAAGATACCAAAGACGAATGAAGCAAGGTTTTCGTGAGTCACGTAC
>JAGARD010000132.1 GCA_017622415.1 Clostridia bacterium
CTGTTTTATGAAAATGCAAAACACCGAAATAAATCAAAATCAAATATCAAACGGAGAAAAATCTATAAAAGTTTCTCTATTGGAAAAAAGTATTCCGGGCTCATTGGTTTTCAAGCCCCACTGTCATCTAAGACTTGAGTTTTTGCGGGTAATTTCAGGCGAGCTTATTATAACACTTAATCAAAAAAAGATTATTGCAAAAGCAGGCTCGATTGTTGTTGTTAATCCTTATGATATGCATACGGGCTTTTCAGGGGAAAACGGCGTAAAGTGTTATGCAATTATGTTTGATGCGGATAGGCTTTATAACGATTCTACCTTTACAAAAGAACACTTAATTCCATTGCGCGAGCAAATAATTGTTTTAAGCGACTACCTTGAGGATAATGATATTATTAATGAAACAGACCGTTTGATTGAGTTTTCAAATAGTAATTCCCCCTGCTTAATGGGAAGTCTGTATATGCTTTTGGGACTGTTTTTCAGCAAAGGGTATTACAGCTCCAGAATAAAAATACCTACAAATGAAAAGTTTTATGAAATTGTTAATTATATAAATAAGTACGTTGGACACGATGATGGACATACCGTTGACCTTAGTGTTCCGGGTATTGCACAAACATTTAGTTACAACCAATCCTATCTATGCCGCAAATTCAAGGAATATACAGGCTTTACGGTCACAAACTATGTAAATCTGCTACGTCTTGAAAAAGCTCAGGTTCTGCTTTCCACAACCGACAAACCTATTAGCGTAATTTCATACCGCAGCGGATTTAACGACTTAGTTTATTTTTCCCATTGCTTTAAAAAGCAGTTTGGAGTGTCTCCCGCTACCTACCGCAAGAAAAACTCCCCTCCGCTTAATTATATACCGTAATTAAGCGAAACGAAGATGCACTAAAAAAACGCTCTGAATGAATTTTTTATTTAACTTGAACTAGCCTTAAATGCTTTGATTATGTGACTTTTTTTATATTTTAAACGGATATTTTAATAGTATTGTAAATTTTAATATAGTATAATTTTGTTGGAGGCGATACGCTATGAACAAAATTTTAAAATTCAGTTCCCCTGCATCCTGCTTTGAGGAAAGTTTACTGCTTGGTAACGGATTTTTAGGTGCTGCCTTGTATGGCGGTACAGATATTGACAGATACAGCTTAAATGAGGCTACACTTTGGACTGGTTTTCCCGAAGAGGCTAATAATCCCAAAGCTAAAAAAGCTTTAAATGAAGCACGTGATTTAGCCGCAAAAGGTGAGTTTGCAAAGGCCGCCAATACCATTGAAAAAGGCTTTACAGGTAAGTTTTCACAGTCTTATTTACCTCTTTGCAACCTTTTAATTGAAACCAATATTAAAAATTACGATACATACTATCGCACCTTAGATTTGGAAACAGGAATTGCTACTGTTGGCTATTCTAAAGGTGAACAAAAAGTAATTAGGGAAGCATTTATAAGCAATCCCGACCGTGTTTTAGTGATTAAAATAAAGCAAGAAAATGTAGAGCAAACGAACATTTATCTTGAGTCTTCTTTGCAATGCAACATCTACACCTCTGACGATGAAAAAATCATTTTAAGAGGCACTGCACCCGTTCATGACCATCCTATGGGACGCAGACACGCTTTAGAAACCAAACGCCTTACCTACTACGAAAATGAGCAAAAAAGAGGCATACGCTATACGGGCATTTTAAAGGCTGAATGTGATGGTGAGTTGCTTGTAAACGGTGATGTGCTTGAACTTATAAACACAAAAGAGGCGACAATTTATTTTACTGCCGCAACCTCCTATAACGGATTTGATAAACACCCATATCTTGAGGGCGTCGACTGCGATAACATTTGCAACAAATATATGCTTTCAGCAGAAAAGAAAAGCTACAAAACTTTAAAATCTGCACATATTAAAGATTTTTCCTCTCTTTTTAGTCGCACCGATCTTACCCTTTGCAATAACAATTCACAACTTAATACAGACGAGATTTTAAAAGAACATCAAAGCAACGCCTTGTACGAACTTGCTTTCAACGTAGGTAAATACCTTACCATTTCGGCTTCACGCGAGGGCGGACAGCCAATGAATTTGCAGGGCATTTGGAATGAGCATATTTGCCCACCATGGAACAGCAATTATACCATAAACATCAATACCCAAATGAATTATCTGCCTCAAATTCCCCTTAATTTGCCTGAATGCTTTGAGCCGTACGAAAGACTTGCAAAGGAGCTTGCGGTAAACGGTAGGAAAATCGCTAAAGAATGGTATGGTGTAGATGGCATCATTTCCCATCATAACACCGATATATGGCGTATGGCAAATCCCGTAGGATGTATGGTTAAAGACTGTCATATTTGGAGTTTTTTTAACACATCCTTTGGTTGGATTTTATGGGGTCTTAAAGAAAAATATTTAATAACCAAGGATAATATATTTTTAACCGATACCCTGTATCCTCTAATCACAGAATGTGCCGAAACATATATTAGTCTTTTCACCAAAGATGAAAACGGTAATTTATATTTATCCCCCGCTACCTCTCCCGAAAACAGTTTTCTTTTAGAAGATGGCTCTGCCTGTGCACTTGCAAAGCATTCTGCCATTAACAACGCTATATGCCGAGATACCCTTTATTCGGCTGCAATGCTTTCACAAATTATGGGAAAAGATGCAGCTGCCGAGCGTTATAAAAACTATGCCAAAAAAGTGGCACCCTACAAAATAACAACCGACGGCAGAATAATGGAGTGGGATAATGAATATTCTGAGGCTGAAATAGAGCATCGCCATGTTTCTCACCTTTACGGATTGCACCCCGCAAGGGAAATAACACCCTATAATACCCCTGAGCTTGCCGATGCTTCAAGAAAATCACTTTATGTGCGTGGTGATAAAGGCAGTGGCTGGTGCATAGCCTGGAAAGCCAATATGTGGGCAAGACTTTTTGACGGTAACCGTGCCCTAAATCTGCTTGATAATCAGCTTACCTATGTGGCACCTGACCCCAATGCTCACTGGTTAGCAGGCGGCACCTACCCCAATATGCTTTGTGCCCATCCCCCTTTTCAAATTGATGGGAACTTTGGTGCAACGGCGGCAATAATAGAAATGCTGATACAGGTAAACGATAAAGATTTATATATTTTGCCCGCCCTACCCGACAAATGGCAAAGCGGTGAAATAAAAGGAATAAAAATTGCAGGCGGTGCTACCATTAACCTTAAGTGGGAAAACGGCAAAGCCACAGAAATTGATATTTCACCTAAAGAAATGAAAGATTATTATAATATTATTGAGAAATAAACTATTAAAGGCAGTTCCGTTTTGGAACTGCCTTTAATAGTTATAAATAAATTAAATTATCTTTTTAAAAGAACATCCTTTTCGTAAGTCTTAACCTCTTTAAGCCAATCAGCGCCAACAGGAACACCGTTTTTCTCGCAGAAGTAATCCCAAACTGCACCAAAGGGATAGGTTTTGTATTCCTCGGTAAGTGCAAGACGGGAGGTGTTGTCACCATCAAGCTCTAGCTTCATAAGGTCGGCTGTGGGCTCAAGCATAGCACGGAGAAGTGCCTTTTGCATATTGCGTGTACCGATTACCCAAGCTGCAATACGGTTGATGGAAGCATCAAAGAAGTCAAGACCGATGTATGTACGGTCAACAAGATTGGTGCGAACAAGATTTTGTGCAATTGCCAAAAGCTCATCATCCATAACAACTACGTGGTCGCTATCCCAACGAACAGGACGGCTTACGTGAAGGAGTAATTTATCGGTAAAGAGTAAAACTGCAGGGATTTTATCGGAAATAACCTCGGTAGGATGGAAATGACCTGCATCAAGACAGTACATTTTGTTTCTGGAGATTGCATAACCTAAAGCAAACTCATTAGAGCCTACGGTATAGCTTTCGGCACCGATACCAAATACCTTGCTTTCCAAAGCGTCTTTAGTATAAGCCTCATCATACTCAACCGAGAAAACCTCGTCCAAAGCGGACATCATACGGGCACGGGGACCTTCCTTATCAACAGGAACATCCTTAGAGCCGTCAGGGAACCAATGGTTGGTAACACAGGTTTGACCAAGCTCTTTACCAATATATGCAGCAATTTTTCTAGATGCCTTGCAGTGACGAATCCAGAAATTACGAACATTTTCATCAGCACTGGAGATGGTGTAGCCGCTATCTGCCATAGGATGGCTGAAGCAGGTGGGATTAAAATCAAGACCTATACCCATTTTCTTTGCCCACTCTACCCACTTTTCAAAGTGCTTGGGCTCTAATTCATCTAAATCCACCTTTTCATCGGTATCGGCATAAATTGCGTGAAGATTTAACTTCTGCTTACCGGGAATAAGGGACATTGCCTTTTCAATATCGGCACGAAGCTCATCGGGAGTAGTTGCGGCACCTGGATAATTACCTGTGGTTTGAATACCGCCGCTAAGTTCAATATCCTTAAAAAGGAAGCCATTAACGTCATCACCCTGCCAGCAATGCATAGAGATAACGGTTTTTTGTAAACGCTCTAAAACTGCATCGGTATCTACACCGATTTTAGCATACTGTTCTTTTGCAAGCAAATAAGCCTTTTCTGTCTGCATAAAAAATAACTCCTTAATATTTCTTTTTCCCATTTGGGTACATAGTCAGTATAACACACAAACCTTAAAATGTCTATCATATTTTTTTAAGTTTGTTAAAAAATGTTAAAAACAAAATTATACCCACACCTATATTAATGTGCGGGTATAGATTATGACTATTATAACATTGTCTGTGTATCGTTGGGGTCGCCGTTTTCAGCCATATAATATTCCTCTGACCAATCTAAATAGCGATATTTTTCTCCTCTTGGGTCGGTGTTTATCCACTCCACCAGCATATCCAGC
>JAGARD010000133.1 GCA_017622415.1 Clostridia bacterium
AGCATATTTGGTCCTCCGTTCATGGTTACTAGTCATTTCCATTTTAACGGATTTTTTCCAAATATGCTCTACTTTTTTTCTTTTATTTCATTTTTTCTTCGTAGGCTCTACTTGGTTACCCCAACATTTATTATAGAGCCATTAAAACGGAGCAGAATTTTCTGCTCCGTTTTTTTGATGTAAAAAAAGGTTTAAATTTTATTTTATTGCGGCTTTAAGGGCATCTACACGGTCGGTTTTTTCCCAAGGCAAATCCAAATCTGTTCTGCCAACGTGACCGTAAGCGGCGGTTTGACGGTAGATAGGTCTGCGGAGGTCTAAATCGCGGATGATTGCAAGGGGGCGAAGGTCAAATACCTTATTTACTGCAGTTGCAATCAGTTCATCATCCACAATACCTGTACCTGCGGTATCCACCATAACCGATACGGGCTTTGCAACGCCAATAGCGTAGGCAAGCTGAACCTCGGCACGTTTTGCAAGACCTGCGGCAACGATATTTTTCGCAACATATCTTGCTGCATAAGCGGCAGAACGGTCAACCTTTGTGGGGTCCTTGCCTGAAAATGCACCGCCACCGTGTTTAGCGTAGCCACCATAGGTATCTACAATAATTTTTCTGCCTGTAAGACCTGTATCACCTTGCGGTCCGCCCACAACAAAGCGACCTGTGGGGTTAATGAATATTTTTGTATTATCGTCAAAAAGCTCGTTTTCAAGCTCGGCTTTAATAACCTTTTCCAAAATATCAGCACGAAGTGTTTCAATGCTTACGTCAGCAGAGTGCTGAGAGGAAACAACAACGGTATCAATATGTATGGGCTTGCTGTCCTCATATTCAACCGTAACCTGAGTTTTGCCGTCGGCACGAAGATAGCTAAGCTCGCCCGATTTGCGAACGGCGGTAAGCCTTTTTGCAAGACGGTGAGCAAGTGCAATTGGAAGAGGCATAAGCTCAGGTGTTTCATCACAGGCGAAGCCAAACATCATACCTTGGTCGCCCGCACCGTGTAAATTAAGCTCATCATCCTCGCCCGATTTTTGTTCTAAGGATTTATCAACACCGAGAGCAATATCGGGAGATTGCTCATCCAAAGCAACCATAACGGCACAGGTGTTGCCGTCAAAGCCCTTTTCGGGGGAATCATAGCCAATATCGCAAACCACCTGACGTGCAATTTTTGCAATATCCACCTTGGCTTTGGTGGTGATTTCGCCCATAACGGTCACAATACCTGTGGTGCAAAAGGTTTCACAGGCAACACGGGACATAGGGTCTTGCTCAAGCATAGCATCAAGCACGGCATCGGAAATGTTGTCGCTTATTTTATCGGGATGACCCTCTGTTACCGATTCGGATGTAAAAAGCCACTTAGACATAAAAAATTCTCCTTTATAAAATTTGTATAATTTTAAGATAATACCTTTACTTTTTACTTCTTACCTATTACTTCAAAAACCCCCGCCCATAGATGGGCAGGGGTTTTTCAGCCTCATCTTTCGGTAAAAACCGCAGGATTTAGCACCTTGCTTTATACAGGTTGCCGGGCATCACAGGGCCTGTCCCTCCGCCACTCTTGATAAGGGTATTAACTTTCAACATATATATTGTAACACAAAGTAGAAAAATGTCAACACTTTTATTATTAATAAAATCTTGGAAACGGCGTAGCTTTTACCCCGTGTCCAAGATTTTGCATTTTTAAACGGTATCAATCATTTTTTATTTTATAGGATAGCTTCATAAGGCTGTCGCCCAAATGAACATTTTCCACAGCGATTTCGGGATGATTTACTGCCAAATCATAATGCGAGAAATTCCAAAAGCCCTTAACTCCCAAATGAATAAGGGCGTTGCAAATTTCATACGCATCGTTTTGTGGAATACAAAGAATAGCACAAACAGGCAGATTTTCACGGCAAAATTCATCTAAATCATCGATATGGCGAATGGGCAGACCCTTGATAATTTGACCTTTAAGGGCTTCCTTTTTATCAAATATACCGATAAGGCGAAAGCCCTTGCCCTCAAAATTCATATGACTTGCAATGGCACGTCCCAAATTGCCCGCACCTATAAGTATAGCACGGTTGGATTTGTTAAGACCTAAAATATTGCCTATTTCATTTCTAAGCTGTTCTATGTGATAGCCATAGCCTTGTTGACCAAAACCGCCGAAGCAGTTTAAATCCTGTCTTATCTGGCTGGCGGTAAGTCCCATTTTTTCTGAAAGCTCGCGGGAAGAAATGCGTTGAACACCCTTTGATAAAAGCTCGCCTAAAAATCTGTGATAGCGGGGTAATCTGTTTATAACAAGCTCTGAAATACCTTGTGAATTTGTCATACGCTTTCCTCCTTTTTATATTTAAAAATCATAAATTAAAGCATTTCCTTAAGTCTTAAGTCAATTTCTTTAAGGAAGGTTTCGGTATCTACCGTCTTTTTGTTTTCCAAGGTGGAAAGAGCGGCTAAATCACCCGTCATAACGCCCTCCTCAATGGTGCGGATGGTAGCCTTTTCAAGGGTATCGGCAAAACGGCAAAGCTCGGGAGTGTTATCGAGCTCGCCACGCTTGCGAAGTGCACCTGTCCAAGCAAACAGAGTTGCAACGCTGTTTGTAGAGGTCTTTTCGCCCTTTAAGTGACGGTAATAATGACGCTGAACTGTACCGTGAGCGGCTTCATATTCATAAACGCCGTCGGGAGAAACCAAAACAGAAGTCATCATTGCAAGACTGCCGTAAGCGGTGGCAACCATATCCGACATAACGTCGCCGTCATAGTTTTTGCAAGCCCAGATATATCCGCCCTCGGAGCGAACTACGCGGGCAACGGCATCATCAATAAGGGTGTAGAAGTATTCAATGCCTGCCTCAGCAAATTTTTCCTTGTATTCTGCATCAAAAATCTCGTTAAAAATATCCTTAAAACGATGGTCGTATTTTTTAGAGATGGTATCCTTAGAAGCAAACCAAATATCTTGCTTGGTATCAAGTGCGAAGTTAAAACAGCTTCTTGCAAAGGATGAGATAGATTTATCAATATTGTGAAGACCCTGAATAATACCCGAAGAGCCACTGAATTCGTGGATAAGCTGACGGGTTTCCTTACCGTCGGGAGTAGTGCAAACAAGCTCACACTTTGCACCGTCGGGTACCTGCATTTCGGTGTTTTTGTAAACATCACCGTAAGCGTGACGGGCAATGGTAATGGGCTTTGTCCAGGTGGGAATAAAGGGAGTAATACCCTTTACAATAATGGGAGTTCGGAAAACGGTGCCGTCTAAAATAGCACGGATGGTGCCATTGGGGGATTTCCACATTTCTTTAAGATTATATTCGGTCATACGGTCAGCGTTGGGGGTGATGGTGGCACACTTAACTGCAACACCGTATTTTTTTGTAGCCTCGGCAGAGTCAAAGGTAACCTGGTCGTTTGTTTCGTTGCGATACTCTAAACCTAAATCATAATATTCTGTTTTAAGGTCCACATAGGGTGTGAGCAAAATGTCTTTAATCATCTTCCAGATAATTCTGGTCATTTCGTCTCCGTCCATCTCCACCAAGGGAGTTTTCATTTGAATTTTATCGCTCATTTTATTTTCCTCCATTACTTATTGTTTTCTCTTGTGTAGCTAAGCAGACCGCCGCTAAGCAGAATATCTGCAGAACGCTCCGAAACGGCAGAAAGAAGAGTGTAGCTTTCGCCTTTGGTTTTGTTAACAAGTTTTACCTCGTCACCGTTTTCGATAGCCTTGCGGATATCGGGAAGTTCAAGCTCGTCAAACTGCTCGATTTTATCGTAATCTTCGGTATTTTTAAAGGTGAGAGGAACAATACCTGCGTTTACAAGGTTTGCAACGTGTATTCTTGCAAAGCTTTTTGCCACAACCGCCTTAATTCCAAGATAAAGGGGAACAAGTGCGGCGTGCTCACGCGAGGAGCCTTGACCGTAGTTTTCGCCACCGATTATAATACCCTTGCCCTCTTTTTTGCAGTTTTCGGGGAACTGCTCGTCACATCTTGTAAAGCAGAAGTTTGCAAGATAAGGAATATTAGAGCGGAAAGGAAGAATTTTCGCACCTGCGGGCATAATGTGGTCGGTTGTTATGTTGTCGCCAACCTTGAGTATTGCCTTTGCTGCAATAGAGTCGGCAAGCGGCTCAGTTTTTGGGAATGGCTTAATGTTGGGACCGCGAAGAATTTCTACTGATTTTGCATCCTCTATAGAAGCAGGTGCATCAATAGAATTATCATTAATAACAAATTTTTCGGGGAGTGTAATGGATGTAAGGTCGGCATCCAAGGTCATAGGATCGGTAAGAACACCTGTTAAAGCGGCTGCCGCAGCGGTTTCGGGGCTAACTAAGAATACGCCTGCATCGGCAGTACCTGAGCGACCCTCAAAGTTGCGGTTAAAGGTTCTAAGTGAAATACCTGCCGAGTTGGGAGCCTGACCCATACCAATACAAGGACCGCAAGCACACTCTAAAATTCTGGCACCCGCGGCAATAAGCTTAGCTAGAGCACCGCACTCACTTAGCATATATAAAACCTGCTTGGAGCCTGGTGCAATACCAACGCTAACGTCGGGGTGAACTGTTTTTCCGTCTAAAATCTCGGCAACCTTTAACATATCTAAAAGGGATGAATTTGTACAGCTTCCAATAAGAACTTGGTCAACCTTCATTGCTCCGATTTCGGAAACCTTTTTAACGTTATCGGGGGAATGGGGCATTGCGGCAAGAGGCTCTAATGCCGAAAGGTCAACGGTGATTTCTTTATCGTAAACAGCGTCAGGGTCACTTGCAAGGGGGGTGAAATCTTCTTCTCTGCCTTGAGCGATAAGGAACTGACGGGTAATTTCATCCGAGGGGAATATTGATGTAGATGCACCAAGCTCTGCACCCATATTGGTAATGGTTGCACGCTCGGGCACCGAAAGGGTTTTAACGCCCTCGCCTGCATATTCTACTATGTAGCCAACGCCACCCTTAACAGAAAGCTGACGAAGCACTTCTAAAATAACATCCTTAGCTGAAACAAAGGGACGAAGCTTGCCCACTAAATTTACTCTGAGCATTTTAGGCATAGGAATGTAGTAGGCACCGCCACCCATAGCAACCGCAACGTCCATACCGCCTGCACCCATAGCCAGCATACCCATACCGCCACAGGTGGGGGTGTGGGAGTCAGAGCCGATAAGGGTTTTACCGGGTTTTGAAAAACGCTCCAAATGAATTTGATGGCATATACCGTTACCTGGGTGAGAATAGTAAATACCGTGCTTTTTGCAAATGGACTGAATAAAACGGTGGTCGTCGGCATTTTCAAAGCCTGTTTGTAGGGTGTTATGGTCAATATATGCTACCGAGCGTTCGGTTTTAACTCGGTCAACTCCCATAGCTTCAAACTCTAAGTAAGCCATAGTTCCTGTGGCATCCTGAGTTAAGGTTTGGTCAATTCTAAGACCTATATCTGTGCCTTGCTTCATTTCGCCGTCTACAATATGTGCGGCGAGTATTTTTTCGGCAATTGTCATACCCATTTTTCATTACTCCTCTTTGTTAAAAAATAATCAAATATATTATATCAAAAAAGGGCTTCGCCGTCAAGTGCGATAAAGCGGTATTTTATCACAGTAAATATTTTTTGCATAAGGTTTACAGATAAGTTGACATCTGTAAATAAAGGTGTTATAATTGTTCTCAAATTACTGTATGTTCGTGTGATGAGGTAAATGATATGAAAAATCAAATCGAACAATTAAAAAGAGCGAAAAATGCTGTTATTCTTGCCCATTACTATGCCCCTGCCGAGGTGCAGGAAATTGCCGACTATGTTGGGGATTCGTTTTATCTTGCCAAGATTGCAAAGCAATCTAATGCAGATATAATTCTTTTTTGCGGTGTTCAGTTTATGGGGGAGAGTGCGAAGATTTTAAGTCCTAATAAGAAGGTGCTTATGCCCGACCTTACAGCAGACTGTCCTATGGCACATATGGTGGCATACGGCGTTATAGAAGAAATGAGAGCAAAATATGATGACCTTGCTGTTGTTTGCTATATTAACTCAACCGCAGAGCTAAAATGCAAGAGTGATGTTTGCGTTACTTCCTCCAATGCGGTGAAAATTGTAAAGGCACTGCCAAATAAAAATATTTTCTTTATTCCTGACCATAATCTGGGAAGCTTTGTTGCAAAGCAGGTTACGGAAAAAAATATTATTTTGAATGATGGCTGTTGTCCAATCCACGCCGCCATCACTGCATCGCAGATTAAACTTGAAAAAGACAAGCATCCAAAAGCATTGGTATTGTCCCACCCCGAATGTGAGGCAGAGGTTCTTGCTTTATCTGACTATATTGGTAGCACAGCCGATATAATTGCCTATGCCAATAATAGCAAGGCGACAGAGTTTATTGTTGTTACTGAGGATGGTGTGGATTATAAGCTGATTACCGATAATCCAAACAAGCATTTTTACTATCCAAATCCCCATCCCTGCTGTGCTGATATGAAGCTGAATACACCAGGTGCCGTTTTGTCGGTGCTGGAAAAGGAAGATAAAGAAGTAATCGTAGACGAGGATGTTCGTAAGCGTGCACTTCTTCCTCTGGAGAGAATGTTGGAGCTTGCTAAATAATATGAAAACAGATATTTTGGTTGTAGGAAGCGGTGTGGCAGGGCTTTACTGTGCACTAAATTTTCCTAAGGATAAAAACATAATCGTCGTAACAAAAAACAAGGCTTGCAGAAGTGACTCTTATCTTGCACAAGGCGGTATATGTGTGCTTCGTGATGAAAAGGATTATGATGCCTTTTATGAGGATACAATGAAAGCGGGTCATTATGAAAATAATCCCGATTCGGTCCACATTATGATTCACTCCTCCAGAGAGGTTATTTCTGACCTTATATCCTTTGGTGTTCGTTTTGAAATGAACGGAAAAGAGTTTACATATACAAAAGAGGGGGCACATAGCAGTCCTCGTATTCTTTTCCATGAAGATGAAACAGGTAAAGAAATTACCTCACATCTTCTTGAGACAGCAAGAAATAGAGAAAACATAAAGCTAATTGAAAATTATACTATGGTTGACCTCATTTGTGATAACAATGAGTGTTTTGGAATTATCGGACACGATGAAAACGGTGAATACTCATCAATTCAAGCCGACTATACCGTTCTTGCAACGGGCGGAATAGGTGGCGTTTTCGAACATTCTACCAACTACAAGCACCTTACGGGTGATGCGATTGCCTTGGCACTGAAACACGGCATAAAGCTACAAAATATCGACTATATTCAAATTCATCCTACAACGCTTTATACCGAAAACGAGGGCAGAGAGTTTTTAATTTCCGAGTCGGTACGTGGCGAGGGTGCAATTCTTCTAAACAGTAAGGGAGAGCGGTTTGTTAATGAGCTACTACCACGTGATGTAGTTGCAAACGCCATTTTTGAAGAAATGAAAAAAGAAGGAAGCAGGCACGTTTGGCTTTCAATGGCACCTATTCCCATAGGGGAAATAAAATCACACTTTCCTAACATTTATAAGCGTTGCCTTGAGGCGGGTTATGATGCCACTAAGGAGCCTATTCCTGTTGTACCGTCTCAGCACTACTTTATGGGCGGTATTGATGTTGACCGATACAGCAAAACATCAATGAGCCGTTTGTATGCGGCAGGTGAAACGGCTTGCAATGGGGTGCACGGAAGAAACCGTTTGGCAAGTAATTCTCTGCTTGAAAGCCTTGTATTTGCCAAAAGAGCGGCAATGCACATTACAGATAATTACACTTCATTAAAACATTTTAATAAGATTTTGGTTGATGCTTCTCAGTATGAGGGGTATCAGGAAAAGTATAAGAAAATAGTTTTGGACGCAATTGAAAAGGAGAAAAATAGCCATGAATAATATTTCTATGAAGGTGGGCGCAGACAACCTTATTCTTCTTGCCTTGCAGGAGGATATTACAAGTGAGGATATTACCACAAACGCTGTTATGAGGCAGTATCAGCTTGGTGAGGTTGAACTGATTTGCAAAGAAGACGGTGTTATTGCAGGGCTTGATGTTTTTAAAAGAGTATTTGAGCTACTTGACGATAAAACCGAAGTGACCTTTAGCTGTACAGACGGTGATGAAGTGAAAAAAGGACAGAAGCTTGGTATTGTTCGCGGTGATATTCGCGTGCTTCTTTCGGGCGAAAGAACTGCCCTGAATTTCTTACAGCGTATGAGCGGTATTGCAACCTATACACGTAATACCGTTAACCTACTTAAAGGAAGTAAAACAAAGCTTTTGGATACACGTAAAACAACCCCTTGTATGCGTATATTTGAAAAGTATGCCGTTAAGGTTGGCGGAGGATATAACCACCGCTATAACCTCAGTGACGGTATTCTTTTAAAGGATAACCATATTGGTGCTGCGGGCGGTGTTAAAGAGGCTGTTAAGATGGCTAAGGAATACGCACCCTTTGTTCGTAAGATTGAGGTTGAGGTAGAAAGCTTGGATATGCTTAAAGAAGCTCTTGAGGCTGGTGCCGATATTATTATGCTTGATAATATGAGCACTCAGGATATGGAAAAGGCTGTTGCCCTTTGTGCAGGAAAGGCTGAAACCGAGTGCAGCGGAAATGTAACAAAAGAAAATATTGCAAGGCTTACCGATATTGGAGTAGATTATATTTCAAGCGGAGCACTCACACATTCTGCACCCATTTTAGATCTTTCTCTTAAAAATCTTCACGCTGTATAGGAAGTGAATTAATGAAGACTCAAGACAGAAGAAAAGCTATTGCAAATTTACTTTTATCCTCCAAAGAAGCTGTATCGGGTGGTAAACTTTCAGAAGAATTTGGTGTATCAAGGCAGATTATTGTTCAGGATATAGCAGTCTTAAAGGGCTCAGGATATGAGATTTTTTCCACTCACAGCGGTTACATTATGCAACAGTCTCCGCTAAAGGAACGTGTGTTTAAGCTCTATCATACTACCGAGCAAACCGAGGATGAACTGAATTTAATTGTTGAGCTCGGCGGTACGGTAGTTGATGTATTTGTGTGGCATAAGGTATATGGCAAAATGTCCGCAAAGCTTAATATTTTTTCACCTCTTCATATCAAGCAGTTTATTGAGGGTGTCAGAACGGGAAAATCCACAGAGCTTATGAACATTACAGGTGGGTATCATTATCACACAATTCGAGCCGAGTCAGAAGAAATTCTTGACAAAATAGATATTGCTTTAAAAAAACGGGGTTATATTGCTCCTGAAATATAAATATATTATTTGGCTATATAAATTATCAGCGGCAGAGAGGTTAAAAAAATCTCTCTGCCGCTATGCATTATAAAATTCAGTTAATTTTATATTTAATTTCGTACTCGTTATAGCGTTCGCTGAAGTCTGCATTTGTATCTGATTTAACTGCTCTTAAATACTTATGTGTATCGAAGCTGTTATGTGCAACCTCTATCATAGCAACCGCTACGTTGGAGCAATGGTCAGAAACGCGTTCAAAGTTGTTAAGCAGGTCGGAAAGCACAAAGCCAAGCTCGATTGTGCAGTCGCCCTTTTGAAGTCTTGCAATATGATTTGCCTTAATTTGTGCGGCAATACGGTCAACAACCTGCTCTAAAGGCTCAATATCCTTAGCAAGCTCCAGATTGTTTTCCTCAAATGCGGTAACGGTAAGGGTAATAATTTCTTCAAGTGCAGAGGAAAGCACCTTAAGCTCCTCTCTTGCCTGTTCGCTGAAGGAAATGCCCTTATCTGCAATCTCCTTGGCTACTCCCAAAAGGTTAACCGCGTGGTCGCCTATACGCTCAAAATCGCCAATGGTATGAAGTAGCTTAGAAGCCTCTCGGCTATCTGATGTCGAAAGCTCCTTGCCCGAAATTCTAACAAGGAATGAGCCAAGCTTATCCTCATATTTATCAAGCATTTTTTCATCAATACGAACCTGCTCGGCAAGTTTTTCGTCAAAGCCTTTACCGTCCTCGGCCTTGCGGGCAAGATTGGTTGCATTAATAAAGGTATCTCTTGCAATTTTTGCCATTTTTACGGTGTAGTTATCACATTCAGCAAGAGCAAAGGTTGGGGTGTTGAGAAGACGCTCGTCGATAAAGGATTTCTTTTCCTCTTCCTTTGCATCGGGAATGAATTTTCTTGCAAGGTATACCAAGAGGTTGGTAAAGGGAAGAAGTAAAAGTGTTGTAAATAGGTTGAATATGGTGTGGCAAAGGGCAATTCCCTGAGCGTTTGCAGAAACACTTAAAAATTCCTTAACGGGAGCTACAAATAAATAAATAGGATAGTAAATAAGCAGAACAATAAACGTACCAATAATGTTAAACAGTATATGTACTACCGCAACGCGTTTTGCGTTTTTTGTAACGCCGATACTAGAGATAAGTGCGGTAACGCAGGTACCAATATTTTGACCCATAACAATTGGAAGAGTCATATTGTAGGTAATGGCTCCTGTTTCTATTGCAAGGGTTTGTAAAACACCAACGCTTGCTGCCGAGCTTTGAATAACACCTGTGAAGATTGCACCAACAGCAACACCTATAAGGGGATTGTTGAATATATCAACAAAGGCTTTAAAGGCTTCAATATTTTCGTCAGCGGCAAGAGGCTTAACGGCATCTCCCATAAGCTCCATACCAAACATTAAAATCGCAAAGCCTACCATAATGGTACCAATATCCTTTTTGCGTTCACTCTTAGCCATCATTATTAAAATAATACCAATAAGAGCAACTATAGGGGAGAAGTTATCGGGCTTTAAAAGGGATATAAGGAAATTTCCAATACCGCCGCCTTCACCGCTTTCAATTCCCGCAAGGGACAAAATCCAAGCGGTAAGGGTTGTACCAATGTTGGAACCGAATATAACACCAACTGTTTGTTCAAGTGCCATAATGCCTGAGTTTACAAGGCCAACCAGCATAACGGTAAGGGCGGAGGAGGACTGCATTGCAATGGTAATACCAGCACCAAGACCCATACTGCCCAGCTTGTTAGATGTCATTTTTTTAAGTGTTTTTTCCAGTTTACCACCTGCAAGCTTTTCCAAACCGTCGGACATGGCATTCATTCCGTAAAGGAAGAAAGCAAGACCGCCCAAAAGGGTGAAAACAGGAAAAAGAACTGCTGCTAAATCCATATTTATTTGCTCCTTTTTAAAAAATGCAATGGGTATGCTCGCAAACAAACCCAAATTAATTATACATAAATTATAATATTTATGCAACACTTTTTTGTTAATAGAGGTCGTTTATTATCGAAATTTTGAATGAATACCATTAAAATTATAAAAAGTTCGTTAAACTTTCGCTTTTTCCGTTGCAATACATAAGAAAATATGGTAAAATAACAAAAATAGAAAAAAGCAATCCCTGAAAGGCAGATGATAAATATGGATAGAGCGCTTTTTAATGTTACTCCTAAAATGCAAGAGCTTGCCGAGCTTTGTATATCACGAAGTGTAATTCCGGCTGAGCTTTATACAGAATACAAGGTTAACCGAGGCTTAAGAGACCAAAACGGAAACGGTGTTATCACAGGTCTTACTGAAATTAGTGAGGTTAACTCCTTTAAAATGATTGACGGTGTAAAAACTCCTATTGAGGGTGAGCTTTTTTACCGTGGCGTGCACATTCGCGACCTTACAAACGGTTTTATGAACGAAAAGCGTTTTGGTTTTGAGGAAACCATTTACTTGTTGCTTTTCGGTAAACTGCCAACTTCTGAACAGCTGAGTGAATTTAACGAGCTTTTAGCGGCAAATCGTACCCTCCCCACAAATTTTGTTCGTGACGTTGTTCTTAAGGCTCCCAGTGCAGATATGATGAATTCACTGGCAAGAAGTGTTCTTACCCTTTATAGCTATGATCATCACTCAAATGAGAACGATGTTCCCAATGTGCTTCGTCAAAGTCTACAGCTTATTGCACTTTTCCCACTTCTTTCGGTTTACGGTTATCAGGCATACAATCATTATATTTTAAATAACAGCCTTATTATTCACAACCCCGACCCCAACCTAAGCACGGCTGAAAACATTTTGCATATGCTCCGTCCTGACAGTAAGTATACCGAGGCAGAGGCTAGAATTTTAGACCTCGCATTGGTGCTTCATGCCGAGCACGGCGGCGGTAATAATTCCACCTTTACCACACACGTTGTAACCAGCTCGGGCACCGATACCTACTCTGCAATGGCGGCGGCACTCAGCAGTCTTAAGGGACCCCGTCACGGCGGTGCAAACATTAAGGTTGTTCAAATGTTCAGCGATATGAAAAAAACCCTTAAAAATTGGGAAGATGAGGATGAAATTGCCGACTATTTAAGAAAACTGCTCCATAAAGAGGCTTTTGATAAGTCGGGTCTGATTTACGGTATGGGTCACGCAATTTATACACTAAGCGACCCCAGAGCTAAAATATTCAAAGACTTTGTTGGTATTCTTTCGGCTGAAAAGAACCGCGAAAAGGAATATAATCTTTATAAGGCGGTAGAAAGAATTGCACCTCGCGTTATCGGTGAGGAACGCAAAATTTACAAGGGCGTTAGTGCTAATATAGATTTTTACAGTGGCTTTGTTTATGATATGCTAGACCTCCCCTTAGAGCTCTACACACCCATTTTTGCTATAAGCCGTATTGCGGGATGGAGTGCACACCGCATTGAAGAGATTATAAATATGGGTAAAATAATCCGTCCGGCTTATATAAGCGTTTCTCCGCAGGTTGAATATACTCCTCTTAATGAGAGAAAATAATAAAAATAAAAAATAATCCGACCGCAGGCAGCAGCTTTCGGATTATTTTTGTAAAAGGAGATTTATAAATGTCACTTAGTATACCTACTCCGCATATTAATGCAAAGGCGGGCGATTTTGCAAAGACTGTTTTAATGCCAGGCGACCCTTTAAGGGCAAAATATATAGCAGAAACCTATCTTGATGACCTAAAGCAGGTAAATTCGGTGCGTAATGTGCTTGGCTTTACCGGAAATTATAAGGGCACACCCGTTTCGGTAATGGCAAGCGGAATGGGTATGCCGTCAATAAGTATTTACTCCTATGAGCTTTTTGAGGGCTATGGGGTAGAAAATATTATTCGTGTAGGTACTGCGGGCGGTTTAAATAAAGACCTTAATATCGGTGATGTTGTGGTTGGTATGGGAGCTTGCACCAATTCAGCAATTATAAAGGAAAGCGGATTTAAAGGCTTTGCCCCCATTGCCGATTACGAATTGTTAAATACCCTTTGCGAGATTGCAAAAAAACGAGGAGTAAAATTCAGTGTAGGCAATTTATTCTCCACCGATATTTTTTACGGTGACCCGAATTTCGCAGAAAAATGGTCATCTGTAGGTGTACTTGCGGTGGAAATGGAGGCGGCGGCACTTTATCTTAATGCGGCAAAGCTAGGTAAAAAAGCTCTTGCAATTTGCACCGTTTCGGATAACCTTGTAACGGGTGAAGCCTCTACCGCCGAGCAAAGGCAAACCTCCTTTAATGAAATGATGATTTTAGCTTTAGAGACGGCTAAAAAGCTTTAAAATGTAAGATGCTATAAAAAGCTTAAGCCATCTAGAAAATTTATAAAATAAGGTAAATACATTTAAAAGAAATGCGGAAGAAGTTTTAATTTTCACTTCTTCCGCATTTTTTATGTTTTTTTAATTTCATCCCAATATTTTTTGTAGCTTTGCTCGTTTTTGTTAGGACCGTACTCATAATATGTGCGGTCCTTTATTTCGTCGGGTAAATATTGCTGAGGCACATAATGATTTGAAAATAGGTGCGGATATTTATAAAACTGTCCCTTAACGGCGGCATCCTCACCGTCAAAATGCTTGTTTTGAAGCTGGCGGGGGACCGATACAGCCACTCCTTTTTCCACGTCTGCCATTGCGGCGGCAATTGCATCGTGTCCCGAATTGGATTTGGGACTAATGCTAACCAAAATAACTGCATCGGCTAAGGGAAGTCGGGCTTCGGGCAGACCGAGCATAAGTGCCGAATCTACCGCGGCTTTAACAATAGGAATAATGTTGGGATGAGCAAGACCCACATCCTCGCAGGCAGTAACAAGCAGTCTGCGACAGGCCGATTGTAAATCTCCGGCCGCCAAAAGCCTTGCCAAATAATGAAGTGCGGCATCGGGGTCGCTTCCCCTCATTGATTTTTGGTAGGCTGAGATAACATCATAATGGTCGTCACCCTCGCGGTCATACCGCATACCGCTCTGCTCGGTCAGGGTATCGGAAATTTCATTACTGATTGTAATTTTGGTTTTACCACCCGTAAATTCTCTTTCGCCCGTTAAAAAGCAAAGCTCGGTAGAATTAAGGGCTTTTCTAAGGTCGCCACCCGAGCCGTAGGAGATAATCTTTAAAACATCGTTATCTAAGCAAAGCTCGGCACCATTTTCCTCAGCGAGGATATTAAATGCACGGGATATAAAAATTTCAATATCCTTAGGCTCAAGGGATTTAAATTCAAAGACGGTGGAGCGGCTGAGAATTGCGTTATAAACATAAAAATATGGGTTTTCGGTGGTGGAGGCGATAAGCGTAATATCGCCATTTTCTATGTATTCCAGCAGAGTTTGCTGTTGTTTTTTATTGAAATATTGTATTTCATCCAAATAAAGCAAAATGCCGTTTTGATTTTCCAAATCGCTTCGGCTTGCAATAATTTCCTTTAAATCGGAGGTTGAAGCGGTAGTTGCGTTAAGACGGTAAAGGGTTTTACCGCTTTTTTTAGCAATGATGTTTGCTACGGTGGTTTTACCAACACCCGACGGTCCATAGAATATTAAATTGGGGATTTCACCGCTTTCAATAATGCGACGCAGGATTTTGCCTTCATCCAGCAGATGGTGTTGACCAACAACATTTTCAATATCGGTTGGGCGAACACGGTCGGCAAGGGGCGTTTTCATTTGCCTACCTCCTTTTTGTTGATTACAGTTATTATAACAGAAAAGTATTGTAAAATCAACGGTTGTATTAACAACTTAAGATAAAAACAGTGAGCCTTTAAAACGAAGGCTCACTGTTTTTTTTACTTTTTAAATACAAATAAATACTCGTGTGCAATAAGTAAGAAATTATATTTTATGCTATTGGTTTTCCAATATCCTGTTGCTTTGCAGTTGTGTTGCTCTTTGATAATCAATTCTTTGAGTTTAAATCCGACTTCTTCAAAAATACGCATAACATCGAATGACATAGGTATCATGTGACCTTTTTGTCTAGTATCACCCATAAGAACCGCACAGAACTTGTCTTTTTTCAGGACACGATAGCTTTCTGCTGCCACCTTTTTCATTTCCTCAAGAAAATCTTTGACCTTTAACAAAGACAGATCTTCTGGAATATCCTCACTGTACTTAATAATATCAGCATAGGGTGGATGAGTACAAATTAAATCAATGCTTTCATTGGGAACAAAGTCAAGCTTTCGGGCATCACCTTTGTGCAAATATACTTTTCCATTTGCACCTTCGTGTTCAAATGCGGTTTTCTCTTTGCAACGAGCAAGAGCCACATCATTCACATCTACACCGATAATATTCCGATTAAGCAACTTGGCCTCTACAAGAGTAGTGCCGCCACCTGCAAACTGATCGAGAAGCAAATCATTTTCTTTTGAATATCGGAGCAGAATGTTTCGGGGGATATATGGTGACCAATTCCCCCGCCACTTTGCATCGTGGGTTGCCCAATCACCACGTTTAGGGAAGGACCAATGGGTAGTCATTTCAAGTTCAAAATCATCAGGCTCCCATTTTGTTATTTTCTTTGCCATTATTTGAAAACCTCGCTAATTATACCATTTTCCAAATCCCTGATATTATAAATGTGTTGCATAACATCAAATGTTTCTTCGAGGTTATTTTTTGCGCTTGTCCAACCTTTTCCATCGGTAAACCAAACAAATGTGAAGCCGTCTATTTCTTCGGTCTCCCGAGCAAGCGTCTTATAGCTACGTGCCGTTTCGTTTAATTTGCTTCCGCCACTGCCATAGAAATTAGTTTCGATACCATAAATCATATCCGGCGTTTTGATTACAAAATCGAAACGCTTTTCCATTTTTCCTTTATTTGAAATAGCAGATAAATCTATATTCCACTTATCAGTTATCTGATGAATATACATTTCTTTGAAATAGTTGACATCTTTAATAAATCCTGATTTTTGAATAAAGCTCTCAACTAAATCTTCCATAAGGTGACCGCCACGATTTTTTCGACCGTTGGAATCAAGACCTGTTTCAACGCCCGTTGCATAGTCTACCAAATTATTCACGATATGATTTTCCAGCAAATCAAACAATCCGGTTTCTCTCATAAAATATTTGTATCTCTCATAATAAGCGTGACTATTTGGCGGATACTTTCCAAAATCGAATTGGAATAAATGACCGCCATTTTCATCCTGACAGTAGATTTCATTCGCTCTAACCGCTAAAAGCAGAGGAATACATTTCAGCACCTCAGGATACTTTTTTAATAAATTCTCAAAATCAGTTTCGATATTTTTAGAGCCAATGAGAGAATTTAAGATATTAAGTTCAACCTTGATGCTATTCACATTTCTGTGAACTTTTTCGAAGTCTATGTAATAGCCATAGTCGGCAATACTATCACGAAAACCAGATAACCACGTATTAAAATCTCTATTCATATATATTCTCCTTAAAAATTGCTGATTAGCAGTTCTTTTATCTTTCCTCTTGCTTCGCTATTACAGTTAATCATTCGAGTTGCTTCAACACGTTTGATTTTATGTGCAGAATAAATATTATCAAAGAAATTATCTTCTGTATTTGAGTTTTTTGGATCAGAGTTGCTAATTACAATCTTTGCACCTTTTTTGTGAATATCATCAACAAATCGTGCAAGCTTAATTTGCTCTTCGTCGTTAAACAAATTCTCGGTATATGCAGTAAAGCTTGCCGTATCGGTAATAGGTCTGTATGGGGGATCAAAATAAACAAAAGTATTCTCGTCAATAAAGTCAGCCGACTCTCTGTAATCTCCACATACAATAGTTACTTTCTGCAATTTTTCTGATACTGCTCTAAGGTTATTTTCATCGCAAATCATAGGATTTTTGTATGCTCCCATAGGAACATTAAACAAACCTTTTTTATTTACTCTAAACAGACCGTTGAAACAAGTTTTATTAAGGAAAATCATCAATGCTGCTTTTTCTATACTGATGCTCTTGTTTCCATTGACCTTTAAATTATTAAATCGCTCACGATTTTGCATATAATATGCTTTGCGTTCATCTGTGTTAAGCGGAATAAAATCATTTTGCATAACATAAAGCGTTTTTATCAACGCATCAACATCGTCACGAATTATACGATAAGTGTTTATAAGTTCAGCATTAATATCGCTAATATATATTTCTTTTAAATTGTATTTGCTGAGTATATCAAATAAAACTGCACCACCGCCAACAAACGGCTCTGCATACTTTGTAATATGCTCATCCGCAAAAGGATAATACTGCTCAATTTCTTTAAGAAGCTGACCTTTACCGCCTGCCCATTTCAAAAAAGGTTTTACGGTCTTTTCATTAGTTTTATTATAACGAAGGCTGCGTGCATCTTCGGGTTTTTTAGCATCTATGGGGATAATCCACATATTTCCAAGAGTTGCAGCGTTGTTAATACGGTTTTCTTTACACAAGGTTAAAACTCGTCTATGTGAAATATTCCATTTTTCGGCTGCTTCGCTTGCTGTCATATATGCTAACATAAAAGCCCCCTCCTTTATGTATGATTATATTCCAAAATTGGAATAAAAGCAATACCGTTTTTGAAAATTTATTATAAAAACAGCAAGGAAGATTTTACCCACATTTTACAAGAAAATACTGTCTTGCAAAATGTGGGTACTAAATTCATCACTATTTATTTTTCGTCTTTTTCTAAATTATCCAGTGCGTATTTACAGCACTGCAATACCAATAAATTAAAAGAAATTTCATTTTCTGTTGCAATTTGATTAAGCTGTTCAAAAATCGGTTCTGTAAAGCGTACGGTACGGGAAATATTTGCAGCTTTAAATTCATTATTTATTTTAAACATAGTATCAACTCCTACTACAATAGTATGTTAAAATTTATTTTAATTATATAACCAAATATAGTTGCAAAAATGGTTATACTATGTTAAAATAGAATCGGTGATATAAATGAAGTGTGAGAATTTATTTTGTGTGTATCAAAAAAACAATGAATGCATTTTGGAAGAAATCGAGCTTGATATACTGGGGCAATGCCGTGAATGTATTTATATCGATCTACCTCAAGCTATTATTGATGAACAAAAAAATAAAATGCTATTTTCCTTTAACTTAGAAAATTAAAAAAGGATATAAACGAAGTCGACATAAGTGCCTCGACAAAGGCGGATGTTGCAAAGAAAATCAGTACAAAAAGCTGACGCATACAGTATAGCTTAAAGTCCTGCTCAATGCGGGGCTTTTTTGTTTCGGGAAAGGCAAGTCTGGCAAGAGAAAGAGAAAAACCAACTGCTTCGCGTGAGGCTAAAATTAGTCCTATAGAGGCTATGACAGCCGCGGGAATTAATATTAAAAGACTAAAAACTATACCCATTAAGCCGTATGTAAAGTAGGTGTAGGCAAAGGTCATTCCGTAAACCGCACCCCTTATTGCCAAGGCAGATGGAACTAAAATTGCCCCCACCATACAGGTGCCCGAAAGAAAAATCGCCGCCGCAAAGGGTAACTGGTCCAAAAATGAATTAAAAATTGCTAAAGCAAAGCCCGAATTTAACTTATTGTATAAATTTATAAACTCTTTGGAATAATATCCCGATACGGTATTTTTAGTTTTAAAAATAAGAACTCCTGCTAAAAAACCAAGTATTAGACAAAACACCATAAAAATAAGAGAATTGTTTTGGTTTATGGCTTCCAGTATGCTTGTCTTATTTTTTGTCTTTTTACTGCTTGTATTTTTCATTTTAAAATCCTCCGTTTTTAAAAATATATGTTAACGGAGGCTTTAATATTACTAAATCAAAAGTTTTACATATAAAACATAATAATTCTGTCTGTGCTTTATTTTTACTAAAAAAATCTAACATTTTTTATAAAAATTGGTTGAAAATCACAAAGCGGTGTGATATAATCTATCTATAACACCTTTTCCGATGCTAAAACAGACGAAAATATGTTAATCCGATTAAAATTGGTCGGTCTTAAAATATCTCATAAGCAAAGGGGTTAACCACAATGAAACAGTATCAAACCGAATTTATTAAAAATCTGGCCTTGCTTGGTCACGCAAGCTCAGGTAAAACTACCGTGGCAGATGCTATGATTTTTGCCGCAGGCGGAACCGACCGTATTGGCAAAACTGCCGATGGCACCACAGTAATGGACTATGACGCAGAAGAGAAAAAACGTGGAACATCGGTTGTTACCGCTGTTTACCCCATCGAATGGAAGGATAAAAAAATCAATCTTTTAGATGCTCCCGGTCTTTTCGACTTTGCATCGGGCGTTCGTGAGGCTTTAACCGCCGCCGAATCGGCTTTAATAGTTCTTTCGGGCAAATCGGGTCTTACTGTAGGTGCGGAGCAATGCTATGAGCTTGCTCGTGAGCAGGGCAAGTCAACCGCATTTTTCGTATCCAAGCTCGATTCCTCCCACGCACATTTTTATCGTATAGTTTCCATACTTACAGGCCGTTACGGTGCTGTTATCTGTCCTGTTTTCGTACCCGTTGTAGAAGGCGACCATGTTGTTTCTTATGTTAACCTTATTAACGGTAAGGGTTATACCTTTGACGGTCTTACTCCCAAGGAGTGCGAGGCAGGCACAGACGAAAACATTGAAGCAATGAGAAGTATGATGATTGAGGCTGTTGCCTCTGCCGATGAGGAGCTTATGGAAAAATACTTCTCAGGCGAGGAATTAACCGAACAGGAGATTATAGACGGCCTTAAAAAGGGGATGCTTTCGGGCGATATTTGTCCCGTATTCAGCGGAATTGGTCAAAGCGGCGACGGCATTATTCCTATGCTTGATATTCTTTCTGAAATTTTACCCTCTCCCGCAGATGTTCCCTTTAAAATCAGTAAGGGTGAGGATATGGAGGTTGCTTACAGCACTCCCGACGGAGCCGCAACCGCAGTTGTTTTCAAAACCATTGCCGACCCGTTTGTTGGTAAGCTCTCATACTTTAAGGTACTCAAGGGCACACTTAAGGGCGATATGAAGGTTAAGGTTAGTCGCACAGGTGAGGAAGAAAAGCTTTCCAAGCTTTCCTACATAAAGGCAGGCAAGCAGGAGGAGGCAGAGGCTATTACCGCAGGTGATATTGGTTGTGCCTCCAAGCTGGGTAACGTTGTTACGGGCGATACTCTTTCGGCGGGCGAGGTTGTTACCGCCGTTACGGTACCTTTCCCAAATCCGACACTTTCTATGGCTGTTTATCCTAAGAAAAAGGGAGACGAGGAAAAAATCGCATCAGGTCTTCAGCGTCTTTCGGAGGAAGACCCCACCGTTATCTATAAAATAGACGGCGAAACCAAGGAATCTGTTCTTTCGGGCCTTGGCGAACAGCATTTGGATGTTATTGTTTCCAAGCTTAAATCCAAATTCGGTGTTGAGGTTGAGCTTAAAACTCCCGCCGTTGCATACCGTGAAACCATTAGAAAATCGGTTAAGGTTCAAGGCAGACATAAAAAGCAATCGGGCGGTCACGGTCAGTTTGGTGATGTTTGGATTGAATTTTCACCCTGTGATGAAGACGGACTTGTATTTGAGGAGCGTATCTTCGGCGGTGCAGTTCCTAAGAACTTCTTCCCCGCAGTTGAAAAGGGACTTCAGGAGTCTATGAAAAAGGGCGTTTTGGCAGGCTACCCGATGGTAGGTGTTAAGGCAGTTTTAGTAGATGGCTCTTACCACCCTGTTGACTCATCTGAAATGGCATTTAAAACCGCTGCTTCTATAGCCTTTAAAGAGGGTATTTCTAATGCTTCTCCCACAATTTTGGAGCCTATCGGAACTCTGACCGCTGTTGTTCCCGATGATAATTTGGGCGATGTTATAGGCGATATTAATAAGCGTCGCGGCAGAGTTATAGGTATGAATCCCTTAAACGGACACAAGCAGGAGGTTATGGCAGAGGTTCCTATGGCAGAAATGGGTGATTTCTCCACCGCAATGCGTTCAATAACTCAGGGCAGAGGCACCTTTACTACTGAATTTGCAAGATATGAGGATGCACCTGCACCTATTCAGCAAAAGATAATTCAAAAGGCAAATCAGGAATAGAAATTTTAAAATATTAAAAATAAGGCTTAATAAAATGCTATAAAAAAACCGAGATTCACCGCAATAAGTGAATCTCGGTTTTTTATAGCCAAAGCATTATTTTACAATAGAAATTATCTTTTGAGGACAGGCGGCTACACATTTTCCGCAAGCGGTACATTTTTCGGTATCGACAGTTGCAAGGAAGTTTTCTACCGTAATGGCACCAAATTCGCAGGCTCTTACACAAGCCGAGCAACCTATACAAGCGACCTTACAGTTCTTTCTTGCCACGCCGCCCTTTTGTTTGTTGCTGCAAGGAACAACTGCCGATGCTTTTTTGGTAACAATTGAAATCACCTGTTTGGGGCAGGTTTTAGCACAAAGACCGCAACCGCCGCAAAGTTCTTCATTTACGCTTGCAACACCGTCTTTAACTGATATTGCACCAAATTCGCAAACGTTTTGGCAGTCGCCAAGACCAAGACAGGCAAAATCGCAGGATTTCATACCTCCGCCTAAAGCCGCAGCAGCCTTACAGGATTGCAACCCAAAGTAATTGTATTTTGTTTCAGCATTGTCAGTACAACCGTTACAATTTACTCTTGCAACCTTTTGGGTGAGTTCAATCTCAACACCTAAAATTTCTGAAAGCTTTAAAGCGGCATCCTTACCGCCGGGAGCACAAAGATTAGGCTCGGCAGAGCCGTTTTCTACCGCTTCGGCATAGGAATCACAACCAGCATAGCCACAAGCTCCACAGTTTGCACCAGGCAAAGCATCGCGGATTTCGGCAAGACGTGCATTTTCCTCACCGCTATCGCAAAAATGAGATATTACGGCAAGCAAAATACCGCCTATAAGACCAATTCCGCCAATAATTGCTACTGCTATTAAAATATCATTCATTGCAAAGCACCTCCCTAAGCTACACCTGCAAAGCCCAAGAAGGACAATGCAACAATGGAGGCGGCTATAAGAGTTATGGGTAACCCTTGTAAAAACTTAGGTACGTTGGATTTTCAAGTCGGGCGCGCACACCCGCAAAAAGAATCATAGAAAGCAAAAAGCCTGCACCTGCACCAAGGGCATTTGCCATACAAACCAAAAACACCTTGCCGCTTTCGTATCCACCACTTGCCGCGGCAAAATCTATAATTCTTTGATTGGTGAAGTGAAGTAAGGTAATACCAAGCACCGCACAGTTTGTGGTTATAAGGGGAAGATAAATACCAAGTGCCTTATAAAGGGGCGGTAAAAACCTTTTCATTACAACCTCAAGCATTTGAACAAGTGCGGCAATAACCAAAATAAAGGCGATTGTTTGCAGATATTCAAGTCCTGCGGGGATAAGCAGAAATACATAAATGGGGTAGGTAACTGCGGTGGCTAAAAGCATTACCAAAATAACCGCCATACCCATTGCAAATGCGGTATTAAGCTTTTTGGAAACCCCAAGGAAGGGACAAATACCTAGGAATTTTGAAAGCACCATATTATCGGTTAAAATTCCTGCGAGTAATACGGCTATAACCATTGACCATAATGATTGCTCAGGCATTTACATCTTCCTCCTTTCCTTTTTCGGCAGGGGGAGTGGCTTCGCTTTTTTCGCACTTTTCGGCATCACCGGCAAAGGGACAATTGCCATTTTGTGAGCAGCCGTCACAGCCTATGCTTTCTACTACGGGCTTACCCTTTTTGTTAGCAATGGCATTAGAAACGGCAACAAGAATACCGAATACAAAGAAGCCTCCCGGGGGTAAAATCATAATAAGCATTGGGTCTATAAAGCTTGCCGTAATGGGTAAAGAGAAAATTGTTCCTGCACCTATGAGCTCGCGGATAATACCCATAACGGTAAGGGTTGCCGTAAAGCCTATTCCCATACCAAGACCGTCTAAAATTGACGGTAAAACGGGATTTTTAGCGGCAAACATTTCGGCACGAGCAAGAATAATACAGTTTACAACAATAAGGGGAAGAAAAATTCCAAGTGCCGCATCAATATCGGGTAAAAATGCCTTAACAAGCATTTGAACTATCGTAACAAAGCCCGCAATAATTGTAATGTAGGCGGGAATTCTAACCTTTGAGGGGATAATGTTGCGAAGCAGAGAAACCACCGCTCCCGAGCAAACAAGGACAAAGGTCGCCGAAAGACCCATACCTATACCGTTTAAAGCAGAGGTGGTAACGGCGAGGGTCGGACATGTACCAAGAACAAGTCTTAAAACGGGGTTTTCGGCTATGATGCCTTTGGTAAAAATACTTAAAGCACCGTCTTTTTTCATTACTTGTCACCCTCCCCTTTTAAGTTTTTGTAAAGCTCCATAGCTAAATTAACCGAATTTGTAACGGCTTTTGATGTTATGGTAGCACCTGTAACGGCTTGAATTTCATTTTCCTTTGCTCCCGATTTAACAACCGAAAGCTCGGCATTTTTATCTTTAAATTGGTCGGTAAATGAAGCTCTTCCTGCATTTTGACCAAGACCTGGTGTTTCGTTTGATACATCAGTAATTTCAACAGCGGTAATTTTGCCCGAAGCATCAATTCCTACAACGCATTTTACTGCACCGCCGTAGCCGTTGGAGGAAAGAGTAAAGGCATAGCCTACCGTATCACTGCCGTTTTGAGCCTTAAAATAGGTGTATTTTGTATCATTATAGGTAAGCTCGGCTTTATCGTAGTTTTCTGCCTTAATAACCTTTTCAACCGCCGCCTTTTCGGCTTGACATTCAAGCTGACTTATTTTTTCTGCGGTTAATAGATTTGTACCGCCAAGCAGTCCTGCCATAACGGCGGCTATAAGGGTTAAAACAATAATGGGCTTTAAAAAGTTCCACACATTATTTTTCATCTCGTTTTACCTCCGTTCCAAAGGGCTTACAGGTGGTAAGACGGGTTATGTGGGGTGTTAATATGTTCATAAGTAAAATTGCAAAGGAAACACCCTCGGGCAGATTTCCAAAATGACGAATTACAACCGTAATAAGACCTGCACCTACGCCGAATATTACCTTACCCCATCTTGTAGGGGGAGAGGTAACATAATCGGTTGCCATAAATATCGCACCTAGCATTAAACCGCCCGAAAGAAGTGTGCGAAGCGGGTCATCGCCCAGAGCCCACGATAAAGCGGCGGCAGATAGGAAAAATGCAAGGGGTAGTTCGGGGGTAATTACCTTGCGAAGAACAAGATAAATACCGCCTGCAAGGAGTAAAAGGGCTGAGGTTTCGCCAATACAGCCTGGATAGTTTCCAAAGAAAAGGCCTGTTATATCGGTAGGGATTTGCTGACTTCCCGAAAGGGGTGTGGCGGTAGAAATAGCATCGGAAGCAACAAATGGGTCCACAAATGTAGTCATAGCCGTTGGGAAAGAAACCATAAGCGTAATTCGGGCTGTGATTGCAGGGTTGGCAAAGTTGTGACCCAAACCGCCGAACATCTGCTTTACTACGATTATTGCAACGGCACTTCCCAAAGCCGCCATCCAAAGGGGAAGTGTAGGGGGCAGATTAAGACCAAGTAAAAGGCCCGTAACTATTGCACTTAAATCACGAAGAGTGGGTTCCTTTTTAATGGCACGGCACCATATATATTCAGCCACCACCGCCGATGCTACCGTTACGGCAACAATAAGCAGTGCGTGAAAGCCGAAAAAGAAAATTCCGCAAATGGTAGCGGGAAGCAGAGCAAAAATTACATCCAGCATAACGCCTGAGGTGTTATCTGTATTAGTGATATGGGGGGATGAGGTTATATTCATTTTTTGCATATTATTTTCCCGCCTTTCTCACTTCATTTTTAGCCAGTCGCATTACGGCTGTAAGGGGTCTTCCCGCGGGGCAAACGAATGCACAGCTTCCGCACTCCATACAGTACATAACGTTAAGGGCATTAAGCTCATCTAATTTTGGATTTTTAACCGCGAATTCCACCCCTGCAGGAGTAAGACCCATAGGACAGGTGCGCATACATCTGCCACAACGAATACAGTCGGTCATAGGCTTGCTCTCAGCCTGTTTTCCCGTAAAGGCTAAAATTGCGTTGTTCTGCTTTAAAACAGGTAAGGAGGTATCATAAATGGCAATACCCATCATAGGACCGCCCATAAGTACCTTTTCAGGATTTTCTGCCTTAACCTGATTTAAAACATAAGAAATCGGCGTACCAATAGGAACAATAAGGTTTTTGGGCTCCTTTACGGCATTTCCGTCTACCGTAATACGCTTGCTTACAAGTGGCATACCTGTTTGAATGTAGCGATACAAAAATGAAATACTGGTTATGTTCATTACTATGCAACCAATATCGCTGGGAAGCTTGCCAAGCGGCAGCTTTCTTTTGGTTGCTGAATAAATAAGTACCTTTTCTGCTCCTTGAGGATAACGGGATTTAAGCTTCATAAGCTTAACCTTATCATCGGCATCCTGCTTATCTGAGGCAATTTCATAAAGGGTTTTTATGGCTTTGGGCTTGTTGTCCTCAACACAAATAATTACTCTTTCAATTCCAAGCAGTTTTTTAACAAGATAAACACCGCCCAAAATATCCTCAGGATGCTCCATACATTCTCTGTAATCGGCGGTAATAAAGGGCTCACACTCTGCACCGTTAATAATAAGAGTATCGAGCGGCTTATCTGCCGAGGGCTTTAGCTTTACGTGTGCTGGGAAGCCCGCACCTCCAAGACCAACCAAGCCCGATGCCCTTGCGGCTAAAAGCAAATCCTCTACCGTTTCCACCTTGGGCGGCTTGATTTCGGGGTCGGGGGTCATCTCACCGTCAGAAGTAATAACAACCGCCTTAACCTCATTGCCTGCAGGCATACGAATTGTGGTTATTTCACTAACTTCACCCGAAACGGATGAGTGTATGGGTGCACTCACAAAGGCGTCGGTATCGCCAATTGTGGTACCTACATAAACCTTATCTCCCACCTTTACGGTAGGCTCACAGGGTGCACCTATGTGCTGTGACATAGAGATTATTACCTTTTCGGGAGGGGTTAAAACTACCGATTCTGCTTCAGCGGTGGTTTTGTTGTGGGGCAGACGTACGCCACCCCTTACCCTACCAAAAGGCTTTAAAATGCTTTCTCCTTTTTTCACCAATATACCTCCCTATTAATGAAATAAAAGTGAATTTACTTTTAATCCTCTACTGTATCTACTGCTTTAAAGGCTTTTTTAATATCTTCAATAATATCGTTAACATCCTCTAAGCCTACTGAGAAGCGAATAAGTCCTGGGTTAATGCCTGCCGCAACAAGCTGTTCATCAGTAAGCTGACGGTGGGTTGCACTTGCGGGATGAAGCACGCAGGTACGAATATCTGCAACGTGAACCTCGTTTCTTGCAAGCTTTAGTCCGTCCATAAAGGCGATTGCCTTTTTTCTGCCTCCCTTAATGGTAAGGGAAATTACACCCGCAGTGCCGTTTGGCAGATATTTTTTAGCTAAATCATTATATTTATCCGAGGTCAAACCAGGGTAGGAAACTGTATCAAAATATCCCGACTCCTCAAAGAACTTTGCAACGGTCAATGCGTTTTCACAGTACTGCTTCATTCTTATGGGCAGAGTTTCAAGTCCCAAATTAAGTAGGAATGAGGAATGGGCAGAGGGGTAGCAGCCAAAGTCACGCATTAACTGCATTCTTGCCTTTGCGATGAATGCCGCCTTACCGAAATCTCTGGTATAAACAACGCCGTGATAGGATTCATCGGGAGTACAGAAATCTTGGTATTTTCCGTTTTCCCAGTTGAAATTACCGCTGTCTACAATAACACCGCCAACCTGCAAGGCGTGACCGTCCATATATTTTGTGGTGGAATGAATAACAATGTCTGCACCAAAGGAAATGGGCTTGCAAAGTATGGGGGTTGGAAAGGTGTTATCTATAATAAGGGGCATACCGTTTCTGTGGGCAAGCTTTGCAATACGCTCAATATCCATAACGGCTAGCTTGGGATTTGCAAGCGTTTCGCCGAACACACAGCGAGTGTTTGGTTTAATAAGAGCCTCAATTTCCTCGTCAGAGGAATCGGGGTCAAAGAAAATACACTCAATGCCAAAACGTTTTAAGGTAACAGCAAAAAGATTTACCGTACCGCCGTAAATAACGGTAGAGCATAAAAAGCTTTCCCCCGCTGAGCAAAGGTTTAAAATGGAAAGAAGCGAAGCCGCCTGACCGGAGGAGGTACACATTGCACCAACGCCGCACTCAAGCTCGGCTATTTTTTTCTCAACCGCATCGGTAGTGGGGTTTGAAAAACGGGAATACATGTGTGCGGTAGGCATATCAAAAAGGTCACCTACCTCCTTGGTTGTATTAAAAGCATAGGTTGTGCTTTGCACAATGGGCATTACACCAGGGCCACCGTTTTCGGGGGTATAGCCTGAATGTAAGCATTTTGTTGCGTCTTTCATAATAAAAAATCCTCCTTGGAATATTAAAAGCAATTATATATTGCACATAAAAATACACAGTTTATTATACCTTAAAAACAGCTTAATGTCAATTTTAAAGAGTGTTAAAATATTATCAATTAAATATTTCCATTTTTCTCAAAATTTTGCATTAAAAACGCATTTTTCATTAAAAGAAAAGACTGCCCTAATGTTGACAATCTTTTCTTTTTGATATATAATCAAAAATGTAAGCAGTAGCTTTCTTTTTAAACACTTTTAATGAAAAGGAGAGTATAATTTATGATTTGTAAAAATTGTGGAAATCAATTGCCTGAAGGTACCGCTTTTTGCGGAGTGTGCGGTGTAAAAATCGAAGATGCTCCCGTAAGCGAGCCTGAGGCATCTGTATATGAAGCAGCAGCTCCTACCGATACTACTAAGTATGAAGAGGCTGAAGCAGCAGCACCTGCAGACACCGCTCAGTATGAGCAAAAGGAGTCTGTTGCTCCCACCTACATAAATGATGGTGCGGTAAATGAGTCTGCACCCAAAAAGAAATCTAAAAAATGGTTATTTGTAGCTATTCCCGTACTTGCAGTTGTGCTTGCAGTAGTTCTTTGCTTTAACACCCTCACGGGATTTTTTGTAAAGAATTTTGGCTCCAACGCTTCCTATTTCGCTTATGTTGAGGGCACCTCCCTTAGTGGCTACAGTAATACCGTCACAAGCCTTTACGGTGTGGGTAAAAACAACATTGTAAACGGCGGTGGTGCAGAGGGTGAAATGGCCATTGAGCTTGGCGATACCCTTACAACAATGCTTTCGGGCTATGCAAACGGTATGGATTTAAGCTGGCTTAAGCAGATTAAAATTAAAATAGATGCTGACACCGTAGGTAATAAATCATCGGGTACACTTGCTCTTGTTTTGGGTGAGAAGACCGTCCTTAACGCTGAGTATATTTTGGATAACGAAAAGGGCGTTGCCTACTTAAGATGCAAGGAATTAAGCGATAAATTCATTAAATTTGAAATTCCTAATATGTCGGGCTCGGCATTTACAGCTATGTCCACCGTTGCCGCAAATTCTGCTTCCTCTTCCGCTTTAAATAACATTTATGACTTAATGGAATATTCACCAAGCGAGGAAGAGCTTGATAAGCTACTTAAAAAATATATTGATATTGTTTTAAAGCAGGTAACAGATGATGATGTTACAAAAGAAGCAGGCGAAATTACAGCAAACGGCATTACCGAAAACTGTACCGTTTTAAAGCTTAATATTACCGATAAGCTTTTGCTTAATGTTGTTAAGGCTGTTTTAACCGAGGCTAAGAACGATAAAGAAATTATAGCTATTATAGAAAGATTTGAAAAAGGCATAAAGGAAATTTCCGAAATCGAAGGAAACGCCGTAGAGGAATATAAAAAGGGTATTGATGACGCTCTTGAAAATGTTGATGAAACCATTGCTGAGTTAGAGGGCAACGGTAAAGAATATTTCTCCCTTATAGATTATGTTAACGGCTCTCACGAGATTATAGGCCGTGAGGTTGCCTTAAACGGAACTACCGCCTTATCTATTCTCTCAGCAGAAAACGGCAAAGACATAGGCTATGAGCTTTCTGTTGCAGGCAAGCTTTCTTTTACAGGCAAGGCTCAGAAAAACGGCGAGGCTGTTACAGGTGATTTTTCACTGGTTGTAGAGGGAAAAGAAATTATTATTATCAGCACCGAAAATCTTGCCTCAGACATTGAAAACACTACATTAAATGGAGCTATAGTATTAAAGCTTGGTAAGGACGTTAAAGACCTTATGGACAGCAGTGCCTACACAACCCTTTCACTACTTGACCTTTCGTTAAGAATGGAGTTTGAAAGTTCTGCAGATAAAGCCCTTTCTTCTTTTGCTGTGCTTTCGGGCGAAAAGGTATTCCTTAAGCTTTCTGTAAATTCTAAAACCACCGAAGCTATTGTTGCAGATGTTCCAGCTGACGGTGAAACAATAAGCTCTGACGAGATTGAAATTTCCGACCTTGATTTGTCTAAGGTTATTGATAATCTTAAAGAGGCTGGCGTACCACAAAATCTTCTCACCATTTTACAGTACGCCGCTATGGCAGGCTAGTTCAAGTTTGAATGCTTTGGCTAATGCTAAATAAACATTAATTTACGGCGCTGATACACTAAAAATGAATCAGCGCCGCTTTTTATAGCAGGTGTTAAAATGAAACTGGAAATAAATCACATTAAAAAAAGCTTTGGTAAAAAGCAGGTTCTCCGCGATATAAGTCTTACTGCCGAAAAGGGTGAGTGTATTGGTATTTTAGGTGCTAATGGAAGCGGAAAATCCACCCTGCTTACAATCCTTGCGGGAGTTCAGAAGGCGGGGGGCGGAGAATTTTTACTAAACGGCGAAAACCTATTTAAAAATTCGTCCTTACGTTCTAAAACGGTGGGATATGTGCCTCAGGGCACTCCACTTATCGACGAGCTTACTGCCTATGATAATCTTTTGCTTTGGTATTCCAAAAAGGAATTAAAGGCGGAGCTTGAAAACGGAATTTTAAAGCTTTTGGGTATTAATGAATTTATAAAAGTACCTGTAAGAAAGATGTCAGGTGGTATGAAAAAACGGCTTTCTATTGGTTGTGCCGTAGCCAAAAAGCCCCCTGTTCTTTTGCTTGACGAGCCAACCGCGGCACTTGATATAGCCTGCAGACAGGATATTGCCGAATATCTTAAGGGCTACAAGGCGGCAGGCGGAATTTTGTTTTTAACCACCCACGACCCACTCGAGCTTGAGCTTTGCGACCGTCTTTTTATCATCAAAGAGGGACTTCTTACCCCCTTTGAATTTGACGGAAATCTGCAAAAGCTAGTCGAAAGCCTGTAATAGACTATGAGAAAATATTTTTATTTACAATTAAAGCGTCTGATTAAAATTTTACCGCCGCTTCTTATCGCCTGCCTTGTAATATCATTGGCGCTTGGTGTTTTTTTAGGCGGAATGATAGAAAATGACAAAAACGACGCAAAAAACCAAAAATTTAAAATTGCGGTGGTTGGCAGCACCGAGGACAGCTACCTTAATATGGGTGTTAAGGCACTTGAAACGCTTGACTCCACTCGCTTTGCCGTAGAAATTGAGCAGACCGACGAGGTAACTGCCAGAAAAAATTTAGAAAGCGGAAAGCTAGCCGCTTATGTTGTTATTCCCAAAGGCTTTGCCGAAGCGGCATACCGCGGGGATATTATGAAAATTAAATACTACACAACCGACAGTGCAGTCGGTGTTGTTTCTATATTTAAGGACGAGGTTACAAAAACCATATCCGATATATTAGTAGACTCCCAAAAAGGGGTTTACGGTTTCGGCGATGCCCTACAGGAAAACACCTCAATCAGTAATATAGGTGACCGTATGACTGCTCTCAGCCTTGAATATGTTTCCCTTATTTTAAAGCGTTCTGAAATATATACCGTATCCGTTCTAGGTGTTTCTAGCGGTCTTTCGACTGCGGGATATTTCCTTTGCGGAATTTTAACCCTTTTTATACTGCTTTTGGGCATTGTTGCAACAGGTGTTTTCATTAAAAAGGATAATTCTCTTTGCAGGGTTATAAGTGCAAAGGGCGGCAATGCATTATGGCAGGTAGCAAGTGAATATCTAGCCTATTTTTTGCTTATATTTTTAATTGTTTCCCTTGTTTTAACGGTTATTTTGGGCTTTACCGACCTTTCTGATGTTATTCCCGATATAAGCTGGCTTGTTTTGGCAGATATACCGTTGCTTCTTATTAAACTTATACCCGCCGTTGCTCTAATCACCGCCTTACAGTTTTTGCTTTTTGAGATTTCCTCATCCCTCGTAAGCGGTGTTTTGCTTCAGTTTTTAACCGCCGTTGCACTGGGCTATATTTCGGGTTGCTTTTATCCCATTTACTTTTTCCCCGAAAGTGTGCAAAAATTCTCACAGCTTTTACCGTCGGGCATTGCAAGAGTTCACATTTCAAACTGTATTAGTAATGCTTTCGATAATAAATTAGTGCTTGCCGGTGCGGTTTACTTTGCCGTAATAATGCTAATTACAGTTATTGTACGGCGTTATAGAATTGTCGGAAAGGAGTGACCGTAAAATGGGAAAAATTAAGAAACTGTTTTTATGGTATTTCCTTTTAAATAAGCGATTTTTAAAAAAGGTTGGGCTTTGGGCAATACTTTTAATAATTCCTCTGCTTACAGTTGCACTTAATATTGTATCGTTAGAGGATAATGGAATTATATCGGTTGCACTTGCTGCCGAAAATAAAAATGATGCCTTAGTGTCTGAAATTATAGACGAAATCAGGCAAGATAACCGCCTTATGCGTTTTGTGGTTGCTAGCACCCCCGCCGAAGCCGAAAACCTAGTAAAGGACGGCAGAGTGGACGCGGCTTGGATTTTTCCCGATAATTTGGCACAAAAGCTGAATAATTTTGTTAATGATAAGCAAAGCGTTATACGCATTTTGGAAAGGGAAGAAACAGTACCGCTTATGCTATCCAGAGAAAAGCTTAGCGGAGTTATTTATAAAAACTGTTCCTCTTCACTTTATATAAAATATGTACGTGAAAATGCTTTAGAGTTAAATTCGGTGTCGGACGAAAGGCTTATGGAATATTATAACGATATTAAATCGGACGGCGACCTTTTTGAGTTTTCATACACAAATGAAGCACATTCAACCAAGGACGCTCGTGAGACTGGCTATCTTTTAACCCCTGTAAGGGGACTTATGGCAATAATGCTTGTTTTAAGCGGACTTGCCGCAGCAATGTTCTACACAGCCGATGATAAAAACGGCACCTTTGCGTGGATAAGCCAAAAAGCAAAGCCCTTTGTGGCGGGTGCTTTTCACCTAATACCCATTTCCATAACCGCTCTTGCAATGCTCATCTCCCTTTATTTATCGGGACTTTGGATAGGATTTTTAAGGGAGCTTTTGCTAGCATTCTTGTACGTTATTTGCATCACCGTTTTTTGTATGACGGTAAGGCTTATTTGTGGCTCGGGTAAAATACTCGGTGCCATAACCCCTATAATGATGCTACTGTTTATTGTTATTTGTCCTGTGTTTTTGGATATAAAGGTGCTTCGCCCCATCCAAAGCCTTTTCCCAACCTTTCATTATCTATCTGCGGTGCATAATAACAAATTTATTGCTTTTATGGCAGTTTATGCCGTTATAGGCTCGGTGGTTTATTTTCTTCTTTCAAAAATTCTTCACAAAGCATAAAATTGCTCTTAAAATCATTAAAATCCATTTTTAAAACAAAAAACAACAAAATATTGCTTTTAAATGTTGCAAGCTCCACTCCTTTGAGGTATAATACTTTAAAAGGAGGGGAGCGGCTATGCTTTATGAGTACCATAGTTTTTTGGATGATGAGCTTAAAATTATTCATCATATAGATGAACTTAAAAAAAATAAAGGCTTTTTATCTCATCTTCATTATAATGTGGAGCTTCTTTTAATGCGAAAGGGCTCGGCAGAAATCTGGGTTGATGACCAATCGGTTATTTTAAACGAAAATGAGCTTGCAGTTATAGCTCCTAACAGAATACATAAAAGTAGGTCTATCAGCGAAATATGCGAATACTACTGCCTTATTATAGACCACAGCGTTTATGACGATTGGTTTAAGAAGGAGGAGCGGAAATTCCCGCTTAAATGCACAAGCAAAGCGGTTACTGATGCATATAAATCGGTTTTTACCTTGCTGAACGAAAAACCCTCTTATTATAAACAGGAGGCAAAAGCACAAATTTTAATAATGCTTTCTAATCTTTTTCGTCTTAGCAATGAGCAAGGCTATGAAAGCAGTTCCCCATCAGACAGTCACCGAATAGATATGACCCGAAAGGCAATTATTTATATGTATGAAAATTTTGCATCGGATATTTCGGTGGAGGATATGGCAAAGGCGGTAGGCTTTAGCAAATACTATTTTTGCCGCAGCTTTAAGGAAATAACGGGACAAACACCCCTTTGGCACCTTAACTTTATCAGGCTAAGAAGTGCTAAGGCTTTTTTAAAATCAAATAAGAGCAGTATCACCGAAGCGGCTTTAAATTGTGGATTTAACAATACATCATATTTTTGCAAGCTGTATAAAAAGTATTTTGGAAAATCACCAAAGCAGGATTTGTAAACATACTCTTGCTCTTGAATTTACTAAAATTATGTGGTATACTATCATAAAACCTTGAAAAGAAGGTGCAACCGTGAAAATTAAATACGCGGAACCCATTTTAGTATTTTTAATTATAATTACTATGCTTTTTAATGCCGCCTATATGGCGGTGGATGCCTTTGGCTATGATATGGACGAGCTTCCAAAGGGTAAATTCCTTTATTCGGTAATGTCACCCGACGGAAAAAACACCTTTAGCCTTTATCTTGTTAAAATGGAAAAGGTAAACACCGCAATCAGAGGCGAGGTTGTTTCTATTGATGAAAATGCCGAAATGAAAAAGCAGAATGTATATTGGCAGGTTGGTGCAAAAACTGCCATTGCAGGCTGGAAGGATGAAGCTACCATCACCGTAAATGATAAAGAAATTAAGCTGGGCGGAGAGCCGTATGACAGCCGAACTCAGATTGAGCTTCCCAAACATTCTGCCAAAAACCGTACTATGAACAGCAAATAAACCTGTGAAAGGAAAATAAATATGAACATTCAAACAGCATTGCCCGTAGAGGGAGATACCGTTGCAACAATGAAAACCAATATGGGTGAGATTAAAATAAAGCTCTTTCCCCAGTTTGCACCCAAGGCGGTAGAAAATTTTGTGACCCACTCCAAAAACGGATATTATAACGGACTTATTTTTCACCGCGTTATTCCCGATTTTATGATTCAGGGCGGCGACCCTATGGGTTCGGGTATCGGCGGAGAAAGCATTTGGGGCACCCCTTTTAAGGATGAATTTGCCCCTGAGCTTCATAATCTTCGCGGTGCACTTTCTATGGCTAACTCAGGTCCATCAACCAACGGAAGCCAGTTTTTCATCGTTCAGGCAAAGGATACTCCTGCACAGATGCTTGAGCAGATGGAACAAATGACCGCCGAGCAGGGCTTCCCACCTGAGGCAACCCAAAGCTATAAGGAGATGGGCGGCACACCTTGGCTAGATTTCCGTCATACCGTTTTCGGTCAGGTGTTTGAGGGTATGGAGGTTGTAGATGCCATAGCCACCGTTAAAACAGGCCCCAACGACAAACCCGTAGAAGATGTAGTTATAAACGAAATTGTTATTGAAGTTTTATAAAAGAAAAAACGCCTCAGCTGCCGAAATATCAGCTGAGGCGTTTTAATACCTATATGTGAACAGATAAATACCACAATTTATATTTTTTACGGAACAACACATAGGTTGTTCCCTACGATTTTAAAACATTATCCGCATTTTAATTTTTCATTTTGAATTTTACATTTGTGCACCACGCATTTCCTTTCTGTATTTAGCGGGTTTGGTGTTTTTTTGTTTTTTAAAGGTTTTTATAAAGTAGCTTAGGTCATTAAAACCGCAGTCTAAAGCTATTTCGGTGACAGCCGCATTGGTTAAAGCAAGCATTTCTGCCGCCCTTTCAATGCGATAGCAATTCAAAAACTCGGTAACACCCTTGCCCGAAACCTTTTTAAAATATTCACTGAAATATTTTCGGCTCATTCCCGCTATTAAAGACAATTTTTCAAGTGAAATTTGGCTGCCGTAGTTATTTTCAATATACGAAATTGCCTTTTCAAAGGGTAAAAGCCGTTCATAAAATTTAAGTGATTGCTCGCTCGACTTAATCGAAAGACCCGCTAAAATAACCTCTGAAAAAATGGTGGCAATTGCAGAAAGAGCATCCAGCTCATAGCCCGCCTTTCGTTTTGCCATTGCAGTTTTCAAAGCTATTGCCGCTTGCTTTATTTTGGGGTTTTGCTGTACCGTGAAAATGGGAATTGTTCTTTCAGAGGCTAAAATTGCCTTGCCGTCTTCATAGCGTGCAAGATGCTGTTTAATGCCTATATCAAGCCCAAAAAGCACGCACTCATATTTCGCATTTTTAGGAACAGCACTGTGAATAACACCCGGATTTACAAGCACTATATCGCCCGAACTTAAAAATAAAGTATCGGCATCTAAAGTAAGCTCCAGCCAACCGCTTTTTACAAAAATAATTTCATATTCCTTGTGCCAGTGGTGTATCATTTCGTACCTTGGGTGATGCTCATCCACATTGTAATAATCAATAGGCAAATGCTCACTGCCGTGGTGCTTGTTTTCTCGGTAAGAATAATATTTCAAAATTTATCCCTCCAATACAAAAAGTTTTGTTTTATTGTTTAAAAACTGCCATAAATATTAAAAAATCTGGATATTGTTATAATTTTTAAGTATTATAACACAAGTATTTTCTGTTTTCAACTGTTATGATAATTATGGAAAATAATATTTTGTTTTCAAAATAAAATTCGGAGGTATATATTATGGCAGAAAACAGACTTATTGGCGATTATCCCGTAATTGGTATACGCCCCACAATTGACGGACGCAGAGGCGTGCTTAAGGTACGCGAATCCCTAGAGGTTCAAACAATGAATATGGCAAAAAGTGCGGCTAAGCTTTTTACCGACAATCTTCGCTATTCCAACGGCGAGCCAGTAAAGGTTGTTATTGCCGACACCACCATTGGTAGAGTTGGCGAGGCAGCCGCCTGTGCCGACAAATTCCGTAAGGAGGGGGTTGACATAACCGTTACCGTTACCCCTTGCTGGTGCTATGGTGCAGAAACAATGGATATGGATCCCAAAACTATCAAGGCGGTTTGGGGCTTTAACGGAACTGAGCGACCCGGTGCGGTTTATCTTGCATCGGTGCTTGCAACTCACGCACAAAAGGGTCTTCCCGCATTCGGCATTTACGGTCACGATGTTCAGGACATGAGCGATACCTCTATCCCTGAGGATGTTAAGGAAAAGCTTCTTCGCTTTGGCCGTGCCGCCGTTGCCGCCGCTACAATGCGTGGTAAATCTTACCTACAGATTGGCTCGATTTGTATGGGTATAGGTGGTTCGATTATCGACCCTGCCTTTATTGAGGAATATCTTGGTATGCGTGTTGAGTCGGTTGACGAGGTAGAGATTATCCGCAGAATGACCGAGGAAATTTACGATAAGGCTGAGTATGAAAAGGCATATAAATGGGTTAGAGAAAACTGCAAAGAGGGCTTTGATAAAAACCCCGAGGAATTACAGCGTTCACGCGAGCATAAGGACAGCGATTGGGAATTTGTTGTTAAGATGATGGTTATTATAAAGGACCTTATGAACGGCAACAAAAATCTTCCCGAGGGAGCAGAGGAGGAAATGGTTGGTCACAATGCAATTGCCGCAGGCTTCCAAGGTCAGCGTCAGTGGACCGACTTCTACCCCAACTGTGATTTCCCTGAGGCTATGCTTAATACCTCCTTTGATTGGAACGGTGCAAGAGAGCCCTATATTCTTGCTACCGAAAATGATGTACTTAACGGTCTTGGTATGCTCTTTATGAAGTTACTTACCAACCGTGCCCAGATGTTTGCCGATGTTCGCACCTATTGGAGCGGTGATGCGGTTAAGCGTGTTACAGGCTATGATATTGAGGGCAAGGCTAAAGATGCCGACGGCTTTATTCACCTTATTAATTCGGGAGCCTGCTGTTTGGATGCCAATGGTGCCGCAAAGGATGAAAACGGCAACGGAGTTATGAAGCCTTGGTTTGAAGTTACTGAGGCCGACCAAAAAGCAATTCTTGAAAATTCAACCTGGAACTATGCTGATTTAGGTTACTTCCGTGGCGGCGGATATTCCAGTCGTTTCCTCACCACCGCAGAAATGCCCGCAACAATGATTAGACTTAATCTTGTTAAGGGTATCGGCCCCGTTTTACAGATTGCCGAGGGTTGGACAATTTCTCTGCCCGATGAGGTTTCGGATAAGCTTTGGGCACGTACCGACTACACCTGGCCTTGCACTTGGTTTGCTCCAAGAGTTACAGGAAAGGGTGCGTTTAAAACCGCTTATGATGTAATGAATAATTGGGGAGCTAATCACGGTGCAATATCCTACGGTCATATTGGTGCCGACCTTATTACCCTTTGCTCAATGCTTCGTATACCCGTATGTATGCACAACGTAGCTGAAAAGGATATTTTCCGTCCCGCCGCTTGGAATGCATTCGGTATGGACAAGGAGGGTCAGGACTACCGTGCCTGTGCCGCCTACGGCCCTCTTTATAAATAGAACGTTTGTAAATATAGCTTAATTTTGTTTATCTAAAAAACAGACCTCTTAGTCGCGTAGCACGACTAAGAGGTCTACTTTTCGTTTTTATTTAAGACGGGTTTTTCGTGTGCCAAAAACAATTCCGTAATAATCGTTATCGAGTATGCCTGCCGATGCCAAAAACATATTATTAACCTCGGTTTTGTAGGCCGAAAGATATTCCTCATCCTCTATTATTTTGCCGTTAAAATCGGTAAATATACGCTTGGTAGCACTATACATACCTCGTTCGGTTATAAAGCTTCTATCTGAAAAAACTACAAGCGGTGCACTGTTACTCAGAATGTCTTTGCCCATTATCAGCCTTGAATCATATTCCATATTAAGCAGATTGGAAATTGTGGGCAGAACATCTAAGCTACTGCAAAGCTTATTTACCTCAACCGATTTTTTCATAGAGGGAGAATACATAAGCAGTACGCTTTTATAAATTTCAAAATTCGGATCTACTGTATGTCCTGCAAGCTCGGAAAAATAATGGTATTCATCATCTGCAGTTTTATCCTCTAACCCGTAGGGATAATGGTCGGGAGAAATAACAATAAGGGTTTTATCGGCAACGCCCGCCGCCTCTAGCTTGGAAAGAAGAAGCTCCATCGCTCTGTCAAGCTCAATATTGCAGGCGATATATGCCTTGGCGGTGTCGGAATAGGGGAGCTTTTCTACCAATTTTTTGTTTTTTGCAGACATCGAATTGTTTTTAAAATCATAATCCAAATGACCGCTTACGCTCATATAATATGCGTGAAATCTTTTGTCAGATGATATATATTCATCGGCGGTAGCGGCTATCATTTCATAGTCCGATTCAGGCCAACAATTTTTTATTTTACCCTCCAAGCCATTGCCAATGCCCTTATAAGCATAGCCCATATTAGGGTGAGAAATATCTCTGCGATAGTATTTATATGTATGGGGATGATAGGCATAAACCTTTTCTACACCGCTATTTAAAAACTGTCTGCCCATTGTAAAGCACATATTGTTTTTTTGCTCGCCTGAACGGTAAAGACTCCACACTCCCGATTTCGGTATAAGTCCTGTGCAGTTAACATATTCGCCGTCAGAGGTGCTTACTCCCCAGATTGGTGTGTAAAAATTATTAAACCTAAAGCCGTTTTGATACATTTTATAAAGGGTTGGTGTAAGCTCACTATGTATTGCATACTGCGAAAAGCCTTCGGCTGTTATGTAAATCAGATTATACCCCTCAAACATACCGGTGTACTGATTTTTCTTACTTGGTGTACGCTCCGAAAAATATTTATGAAGGGTTAAAACCTCTTCATCTTTTTCATTTTTTATAAGCGAGTTAAAATCTATATTCATTTGCCAAGTGCCGTATTTTTGCGAAACAGAGGGATTGGTAGAAACGGGTATTTCCGAAGATACCTCTACATCAATATCCGACGGATGCTCGCTGCCTAAAATATTGTAGTGAATGTCTTCAAGCTCGGTATTTAAAAGGCCGAAATAGGCAGCCGAAAGATTAGGGTCAAAGGCTTGATAGTAAATTTCATTTGTAGTTGGAATAAGTATCACTAAAAGGGTTATAAAAAAATGCGTTGCAACCGACCCCGCAAAACCCCAAAGTCGTGGTTTAAGGTGTATTTTAGGAAAGCTAGCACCCCGTTTTCCAGTAAAAAATAAGCTTAGAATTGCAGGGGCAAATAGCATTATAACGGGAAATAAGCAGGCCTTTATGGTGGAAAGAGTCTTTTCTAAAATTCCCTGCTCAATTATTTGGTCGGCACCGCCAACACCCACCGAATACAGTATAAGATATTTATTAAAGCACCAATAATAAACAACCTGAACAGAAAAAATAAGTGACAAGGCAAAAAGAAAAATCCTTGCCAAAATATTGTTTGTTTTTTCAGAAAAACAGTTGCAAATGAGGCTTAAAACAGTGCCTGCAACAATAG
>JAGARD010000134.1 GCA_017622415.1 Clostridia bacterium
AATGGGATATAATAAACAGTACATAAAAAAAGCACTGGATGAAATAGTCGAAAAAGGCAATAAGGCACGTATAATTTACGAAAAGCAAAAGGCGGAGATTTTAGATAAAGAGCCTAGACTTAAGGAAATTGAACAGCAGTTTATGCAGCTCGGAAGCCTGCTTGGTGTAACAGCTCTTTCGGGAAACGCCGAGCGGTTAAATGCACTTCAAACAAAATTCAACGCACTAGTTAAGGAGCAAAATGAACTTAAAGCAAAAACCGAGCTTAAGGATTACACTCCACTTTGCGCTAAATGCTCCGATACGGGTTATGTTGGCTCGAACCTCTGCGGATGTGTTTTAAAAAGGGCAAAAGAGCTTTCCTTTGCGGGGCTTTCTGCCGAAATGCCAATAGGTGAGAGCCGATTTGATAACTTCAGCTTGGATTATTACAGCGGCGAAAATAAGGATGCTATGGAAAAGATTTTTGCATCGGCAAAAAAATATGCCGAAAATGTTAGCCTTAAATCTGAAAGTCTTTTATTTTTCGGCGAAACGGGACTTGGTAAAACTCATATTTCATTGGCAATAGCCGCCGCCGCTTTGGAAAAGGGGATGGGTGTTGTTTATTCTCCGGTTCAAAATCTCATTCAAAAGTTGGAAAAGGAGCATTTTTCTTATAATTCCGACACCCCCATTTTAGATGATGTTTTGGAATGTGACCTTTTAATTTTAGACGATTTAGGCACCGAATTTTCCACCGCCTATTCTCAGTCGCTTATATACAATATAATAAACACCAGAATTTTAACAGCTAAGCCTACCATTATAAGCACAAATCTTACTATGGAGGAGCTTGCAAACAAATATCATGACAGGGTTGCCTCCAGAATAATAGGCAGTTATAACATTAAAAAATTCTGCGGAAGCGATGTGCGTCAGCAAAAGAAAATTGAAGAATATAAAAGAGGTAAGAATGATGACTGATGATAAAATTAAAAGAATAAACGAGCTTGCAAGAAAGCAAAAGGCTGAGGGTTTAACCGATGAGGAAAAAGCCGAGCAGGCAGAGCTTCGCAGAGAGTATATAGAATCATATAAAAGAAGTCTTGTTGCCCAGCTTGAAAACACATACATTGTAGATGATAAGGGTAATAAGCAAAAGCTTACCGAAAGGGTAAAAACAAAGGAAGAAAAGAAATATAAAAGTTAATATGAGGGAGTATAAATATAGCACAAAAAGGATGGATAAGGCAAAAAGCCTATGCCATCCTTTTTGTGCTATATTTTGTAATATTAAAAGTTTTTCTTAAGTATGCATACAAGAACGGTTATATCATCGTTATGGCCGTCATTTCTTCTGCGTCTAGCGGCAAAGGCTATTTCATCTGCCAACTGTTGTGCAGAGCCTATTGTCCACTCATTAATTATTTTGCTTATCCATTCGCTGTCTTCGGTCACAGCACCGTCCGAAACCATTACCACAATATCCTCAGTTTTTAAATTAATAATCGCCTTGTCAAAGGCTACATCACGCAGTATTCCGGGGGGAAGTGAGGTGCTTTCGGCTTTTCCGACCTTTCCGTTTCTTTTTACAAATGTTGGGGCGGCACCCGCCTTTAAAAGCTCACATCTACCATCGAATAGGTCAATTGCCGCAATATCAACTGTGGAAAGAGATTCGTCTGTGGATTTAAAAAGCATTGAGGAATTAATGATTTTAAGGGCACAGTCATAGCCAAAACCGCTTCTTAGCATTCTGCTGAAAAGTCCCGAAACCATAGCGGAATCCACCGCCGCACGACCTCCGCTTCCCATTCCGTCAGAAATAAGCATAATAAATCTGCCTCTGCCGTCGGTGAAATATTTAGCAGCATCACCGCACAACTTTCCTTGTTCCTCGGGTATTTGGGTAAGACCGATTTCTGCCTTAAAGCAGGGACGTTCGGTTATGAAAATAAAGGCTTGGTCAGAGCTTACGCTAACGGTAGGAGTGTTAAAATCTCTACCTACTGCAAGGGATAAATTCTTTACAATGCTCATTTTGTTTATTGGGGTATCAGCTACCCCTTTAATGTGAATATCGGCTGATATTCTGCCGAATTTATCGGTGGCGGCTACACAGCTTACGGCGTGATAGCCCATATTTTTAAGAGAAAGAATAATATTTTCAGCCGCCTTGTGATTGTGTCTTACATCATATTTAAATTCTTCCGAAAGGTCACTAAGCATTTTGGAAATTCCGTCGAATTGGTCGTTTATTACGCTTCGCACCTCTTTAAGTCTTAATTCTGCCGCCTTTTTGCTGTCATATTCGGCACAGTGACGTCTTAAAGACTCTTCAAATTTACTTGTTCTAAGGCACTTAAATTCTAAGCCATCCTCCCTTTGAATAGGGGTTGCCGACCGCATTTTGTTCCAACTGGCAAGGGCGTCGGTTGCGGTAAGCTCTCTTGCTGTCTCCCAGCAGTGCCGCCTAAGACTACAGCCGCCGCACACCTCGTTTTCAATTTTATTAAGGGTTTTATCGAAGTCGGGACAGTTGATTTTTCCCAGCTTTTCTGCAACATCCTCAACCGTTTCGTAAACGTCCTTTAGTGCCCCGCTTGCAAATTCCAGTCGCATAATAAGTGAGCCTTTTACGCTATCTAATCTTGAAATTTCGGTGGTTGGGGAAAGCAAACCGCCTATGTAACCAACTAAAGTCTTTGGCAGTATTAAAAATATTCCCGAACCTATAACTGCTTCAAAAAACATAACCGAAATTAGCTCTGCTTCGCCGATTATAAGGGTGGATATTACCGTGGTCAGAATGTAGGCAGGTATCATTCCAAATGTGCCGAATGCCGAAAAAATTCCGCAAATAAGGCCCGAAAAAGCAAAGGTTACGGCCCCTGTAAAATATTCGTTACCCGCTATTGCGAGTATAAAGCTTATAACTGCACCGCTAACCGCCCCGTATGAAGCTTGTCCGTATCGGGCAGTGGCAATAATTACGGCAACTGCTAAAATTCGTCCTATAGATAGCCCTAGAATATCATATCCCGAAAGAGCCAGCAGAATTACTCCAACAAAAAAAGAAAGAGCGGCGGTTTCGGTTATATCGGTGCCACTTTTGTGGGTGGGTGATATGTAAAAAACAATAGCTACAAAGTATGCCGCGGTGCCCGCTAAAGCCGCTTCACTAAGGGCGGTTATCAGACTACCGCTGTATGAAGTGCTTACGGCAAGGCGTATAATTCCCGCCGCAAAAAATGAGAGTATTCCTGAGAAAATAGGGGAGCGGGCAAATTTTTCGCTCCCCAAAATAACCCTTATTGCGGTTATTGCAAAAATTGATGCCGCATACTGAAATCCTCCGTTTGAAAGGTTAAATATGTAACCAAGTGCCGTTCCTGCAGAGGCGGCGGCTAAATATTTTCGCTTTACTCCACCCGTATATGCCGTCCCAAATGGGAGCAGATTATTCATTACTGAGGCGTTTGAAAATAAAAATCCGCATATTGCAGTAACTATATGCAACATCACCCCAACGGTAGTATCATTTTTTAAGGTTTTGTTTTTTATAATCTCGGCGGTTGATGAAGCCTTCATTTTTTTCATCCTTTCGGCAAAAACTGTTTTACTATACAATTATAAAATATTTTTGCCGCGGGATTTGTCTAAGCGAGTTGTCGATGAAAATTTTTTATTGATTTAAAAAGTCGGTAAAAATGTTTTTATGTGAAATTTCAGGGGAGTAACGCCAGTATTCAATATTTTCATCCTCGGTATAGTATTTAAGGGGTGGCTTTTCTTCCCCCTCAAAGGTGTCTATGATAATTAGCTTTACCTTCATTTTTTCTTTGATTATGCTTTTTATGTAAACGCTTGCCTTCATACCCTTTTGAACACCTACTTTTGGTTCGGCAAGGCCCGCAAGATTAGGAGCGAGTTCTACAAAAACACCATAGCTTTCAACCGAGCGGATAATTCCCGTTACCGTTTGTCCCTCACTGAAATTCTCGGCGTTTTCCTCCCAAGTGCCAAGCAATTCCTTGTGAGAAAGGGTTATTCGGTAGTCGGGGTCTACCGATTTTATAATGGCTTTTATGTCATCTCCAACCGAAAACCTATCCTTTGGGTGGGATATTCTGGATACCGAAATGGCATCTATGGGAAGCAGAGCTATTATACCGCACCCAACATCACAAAAGGCACCAAAGCTTTCTAAATGTGTTACCCTTGCGTCAATTATTCTTCCTGATTTTTGTAGCTTCAAATACTCCTCAATACATTTTTCCTGAGCTCTTTTGCGTGAAAGCTCGGCATAAAATTTGCCCGAAGCATCTGTTTTTATTTGCTCCACCGTAAAGCAAACAGATTTTCCAACTCTGGAAATTAGAGCGATGTCACGCACCTTGCCCTCTTCAATGCCAACTGCACCCTCGTTCCTTTTAATAATTCCTTGCATACAGCCAAGGTCAACAATCAAATTGTGCTCGGAATCACACATAAGTGCTATAGCCTCAAGAATAATTTCTTTGGATTTGGCTTCGGTAAGGGTGAGCGGAGAAGATAACCATTTGCGATTTTCATTACAGTAAACCCGTCTTCCTTCCGGTGAATAAAAATTCATTGTCATAGCAGTCCCTCGTTTTACGGTTAATTTTATATTTAATTTTATGTGTTTTTTTATAAAAAAGAACTTCCAAGTTGAAAAAGCCAAAAAACTGTGGTAAAATATTTTTGTATTTTTTTATAAAGAGGTATTTTTATATGTCAATTGAAATAATTACGGGTGCATCATCGGGAATTGGCTCGGAGCTTACAAAACAGCTTGAAAATTACGCCGAGGGCATTGATGAAATATGGGCAATAGCCCGCCGTGAAAATCTTTTGGAGGATTTAAAGACAAAAACTAAAATCCCTTTAAAACCAATAGCTCTTGATTTAACCGATTTAAAAAGCATTGAAACCTTAGAACAGATGCTTAAAGTCTCGGGCAAAGAGGTAGGAGTGCTTATAAACTGTGCGGGATACGGAAAATTCGGTAGCTACGCAGATATTGAAAATTCTGCCGCACTTGGTATGATAGATTTAAACTGTCGTGCATTGGTTGGGATTACCAATATTGCTTTGCCGTTTATGAAAAGGGGAGCAAAAATTTTACAAATTTGTTCAATTTCTTCTTTTCAGCCACTTCCGCTTATGTCGGTTTATGCCGCCAGTAAGGTATTTGTGCTTAACTATTCAAGGGCACTTTGGACAGAGCTAAAGCCTCGCGGAATAACGGTTACGGCACTTTGCCCAGGTTGGGTGGATACCGCATTTTTTAAAACCGCAACCGATACTAAAAATCCCAAAGCGGTCACAAAATATACCTTTATGCAAACCCCTGAAAGGGTTGTAAAGCAAGGTCTAAGGGCAATGCAAAAGGGTAGAATGTTATCTATAGTAGGAAAACAAAATAAAATACTTTATGTATTGAATAAAATACTTCCTGTAAAGCTAGTTATGAAAACGTGGCTAAAAACTCAAAAATAGAACTTTTATAAATCCTTGTCATTAAGCGGGCAAGGATTTATTTTATTTTTTTCTTAAAAAATAGTTTTTTTCAAAATTAAATCTTGTTTATTAGCTCAGTTTATGATATACTAAAATAGAATATTTTTGTTGTGAGAAGGTGTGCGATTGGAAAGACTGATTTATTTGGATAACAGTGCTACTACAAAGCCTTGCAGTCAGGCGGTGGCGGCGGCTTTGACCGCTATGGAAAGCTGTTACGGTAACCCTTCTTCACTCTATGAATTTGGTATGCAGGCAGAGGATATATTAACCGATGCAAGACAAAGTATTGCAAAGGCACTTTGTTCTCGCGAGGATGAAATATATTTCACCTCCTGCGGAAGCGAAAGCAACAATACCGCCATATTCGGTGCCGCAGAGGCACTTCGCCGAACTGCTAAGCATATTGTAACCACAACAATTGAGCATCCATCGGTTTTGGAGCCTATTGCAGCTTTGGAGCAAAAGGGCTATGAGGTTACCAGAATTTCGCCCGATGCAAAAGGCTTTATTTCGGCAGAGCAGTTTGAAAAGGCTATCCGAGAGGATACTGTTTTAGTGTCGGCTATGTATGTAAACAATGAGGTAGGCTCGGTTTTACCTGTAGAAAAAATAAAAAGCATCTGTCAGAAAAAAGGCAGTAAAGCATTGGTGCATATTGACTGCGTACAGGCTTTTGGAAAGCTTAAAATAAATGTATCGGCTTTGGGTGCTGACCTTATTTCGCTTAGTGCACATAAAATCCACGGAATAAAGGGTGCGGGAGCTTTATTTATTAAAAAGGGAGTAAGAATACCTGCCTTTTTAATGGGCGGAGGTCAGGAAAAGGGACTTCGCTCAGGGACCGAGGCGGTTCCCGCTATTGCGGCATTCGGAGCGGCAGTAAAGGCTTTACCCGATTTGCAATCGGCGTTTGAGTCGGTTTTAAAAATTAAAACCTACTGCATAGAAAAGCTAAAGGAATTTGAAAATGTTGTTATAAATTCCCCTGAAAACGCAAGCCCGTATATACTTAATTTTTCATTTTTAGGTTATCGCTCTGAAACGGTGCTTCATCATTTAGAAAGGTACTTTGTTTGTGTTTCAAGCGGAAGTGCTTGCAGTAAGGGAAAGGGTAGCTATGTTCTCAGAGAGATGGGTCTTAGTCAGTCACTGGTGGATAGTGCTATAAGACTTAGCTTTAGCCGTGACACCACCCTTTCGGATATAGATGAGCTTATAGCTGGCTTAAAGACTGCCTTAAAGCTTAGAAAATCAAGGATTTAGGAGATACTATGAAAGAAATTATCCTTATAAAAAACGGTGAGTTAGCCCTTAAGGGTCTTAACCGTATGAATTTTGAAAATGCTCTTATAAAAAACATAAAAACAGCTATTAACGGTTTGGGTGCTACAAACATAACACGTGCTCAGTCCACAATTACCATTGAGCCTATGGATGAAGAATACCCCTTTGAAGAGGCTTTAGAGCGTATACAAAAGGTTTTCGGAATTGCCGCCTTTTGTCGTGCTGCATCGGTAGAAAAGAATATAGATGTTATATTAAAGCAGTGCGTACCGTACCTAAAAACTGCTATGGAGGGTGTAAAAACCTTTAAGGTAGAGGCAAAGCGTGCCGATAAAAAATTCCCCCTTACCTCACCCGAAATTTCCCGTTTGGTTGGCGGTGAATTACTTA
>JAGARD010000135.1 GCA_017622415.1 Clostridia bacterium
AGAGAACGGCAGAAGGTATTATGAGGAAAAATTTACCCTCAATCAATTTATGCTTTCTTTTGAGCAGTTTTTAAAAGCTTTTGAAAGGTCGAAATAATAGTGAGAGTTTTTCAAATTAATTCCGTTTGCGGAGTGGGTAGTACAGGTCGCATTGTTTGTGATATAAAGCAGACCCTTGAAGCGAGTGATAATAAATGCCAAATCGCTTATGGTAGGGGATATTATAATGACCCCGATTGCCTTAAAATTGAAAGCGATTTGGTTTTTAAAGCACATGTTTTCTTTTCCCGAATTACAGATAGGCAAGGCTTTTATTCTACCTCAGCAACCAAAAGATTAGTGCACAGCATTGAATATTTTAATCCCGATATTATTCATCTGCATAATCTCCACGGCTATTATTTAGATATACGTGTGCTTTTTGAATTTTTAAAGAATTACGGCAAGCCTATAGTGTGGACCTTGCACGATTGTTGGGCGTTTACGGGTCATTGTGCTTATTTTAGCTTTGCTGATTGCGATAAATGGAAAACCGGTTGTGGTCAGTGTCCTCAAAAAAATGCTTATCCCGCAAGCTTTATACTTGATGATTCTAAAAAATCTTATTTAGAAAAAAAGCGTCTTTTTAACGGTGCTAAAAATATGCATATTGTAACTCCGTCTGATTGGCTTAACAACTTGGTAAAAGACTCATTTCTAGGTAATTTTCCTGTTTATACAATAAATAATGGTATCGATTTATCTGTTTTTCGTCCGATAGAAAGCCAATTTTTAGAAAAAAATAATTTAGTAGGTAAAAAAATTGTTTTAGGACTTGCTAATGTTTGGGAAAAAAGAAAGGGTCTTGAGGATTTCATCGCTTTAAGTGAGCTTTTGCCTGAAAACTACAAAATTATTCTTGTTGGACTCACCGAAAAACAGATTGCAGCCTTGCCGTCAAATATTATGGGAATTACTCGTACCGCTAATATAAATGAGCTTGTAGAGTTATATTCTGTTGCAGATGTTTTTGTAAATCCCACAAAAGAGGATAATTTTCCAACAGTTAATATTGAAGCTATCGCTTGCGGAACTCCTGTTGTTACTTATAATACAGGTGGAAGCGGCGAAATGCTTGATGAAAAAAGCGGCATAGTCGTGCCTACAGGTGATGTTAATTCTTTAGCTGAGGCAATTGTTAATATTAATTTAAAGCCTGAGGATTGCATTAACCGTGCAAAGCAGTTTGAAAAAAACAAGCAATATAATGTTTATATGGAGCTTTATAAAAACATTTTAAATAGCGGGTGTTAGCTATGGATTTTCAAGTGGACAGCACAACTAAAAAACTACATTCCTGTCAGCTTTTGCTGGCTAAGGAGCTAAAACGTATTTGTGAAAAGCATAACATTAAATACTTTATGATTGCAGGCACTCTTTTGGGTGCGGTGCGTCATAAAGGCTTTATCCCGTGGGATGATGATATGGATTTTGCAATTATGCGAAAGGACTTTTCAAAATTTTTATCTGTCTGTAAATCCGAGCTTGGTGATGATTTTATTTTGCAGGATATGTTCAGTGATGAGCATTACGCTTTGCCGGTTGCAAAATTGCTTTTAAAGGGTACAAATTTTACCGAGCGAAATTCATTCAAAAACAAATCACAAAAGGGTATATTTATTGATATTTTCCCCTATGATAATATTCCTGATAGTGATGAGCAAAGAAAAAAACATAACCGTAACACCTATTTTTTAAAAAGATTGTTTTTAGCAAAGCAGGGTTATAAAATTGCCGAAAAGGGGCAGACCTTAAAGGCTTTGGTTTATTTTCTGCTCAAGGCTTTAAGCCTGTTTATTACTAAAAAATATATACGCAACCGCTTGGATACCGAACTTCGCCGTTTTGAAAATGAAAATACAAAAAAGGTAGCGGCACTCGGCGGTGCGTATGGATATAATAAGGAGTCGGTTGAGCGTAAGTGGTTTAATGAAACTATAGAGCTTACCTTTGAGGATATTACCCTCTCAGCTCCTAAAAACTATAATGATTATCTAACCTACTTTTACGGTGATTATATGACACCTCCGCCTGAGGATAAACGCTCTAACCGCCATAATATGGTTGAACTGGATTTTGGACCGTATTAAATTTTTAAAGGAGAATTTTATGAAAAAAGTTATTACATACGGAACTTTTGATTTGCTTCATTATGGGCATATTCAGCTTTTAAAGCGTGCAAAAGAAAAAGGCGATTATTTAATTGTTGCCCTTTCAACCGATGAATTTAACTGGAATTCCAAGCAAAAAAAATGTTATTTTCCTTATGAACAGCGAAAAATGCTTTTAGAATCTATTCGTTATGTAGATTTAGTAATCCCCGAGGAAAATTGGGAGCAAAAAATCAGTGATGTTAAGGAATTTAAAGTTGATACCTTTGTAATGGGTGATGATTGGCAGGGTAAATTTGACTTCCTTAAGGATTACTGCGAGGTTATTTATCTGCCTCGTACACCCGAAATTTCCACTACTCAAATTAAAACCGATTTAGGAAAATAGTATGAAAACATATATTAAAAAGGTCTTAAAGGTGCTTTCGCTTATAAAACTTTGTGATATTCTAGATGCAGTCAAAATAGTCATTTCTTGCCCGTTAGGCTTAATTCTAAAGCTTTTTAAAAGGCATCTTTGGATTGTTTCCGAAATGGAGCATACAGCAAGGGATAACGGATATTGGTTTTTTAAATATATGCGTGAAAATTATCCCGAAAGAAATGTTTATTATCCAATTAGCTTTAATTCTCCCGATTACGAAAAAGTTTCAAGACTGGGCAACGTTATCCGTCACGGCTCTTTTAAGCATCATATTTATACTTGGTGTGCCGAGGCCGATATAAGTGCCAGAACAGGTAGGGGACTTCCCGCACCTTTTATGAGTCGACTTTTTCAGGTTAGGGGATTTTATCCCTTTAAATCGGTTTTCCTGCAGCACGGTGTTAATATGAGTGCCGCCCCGTTTTTAGAGAAAAAGCGAAATCGTATAGATTTGTTTATTACCTCTACTGAGGCTGAGGCTAAGGGTCTTCAGGACGATTTGGGTTACTTAGAAAAACAAGTTAAGGTTGTGGGGCTTACAAGATATGACCAATTAAATGATTTTACAGTAAATCCAAGTCAAATCCTTTTAATGCCCACTTGGCGTTGGTGGCTTTATCCAGATTTAGGCAGAATTACTGAGGCGGATAGATTGGCCGTTAAAAATTCTAACTATGTTAAAACCTATTGTGAATTTTTAAGTAATGATAGGCTAAACGCTTTTCTTAAAGAAAATAATTTATCACTACTATTTTTTCCTCATAATCAAATGCAACCGTTTATTGAAGAATTTAAAGGCAATGACAATATTAAAATTGCCTCTACCGAAGAGTATGATGTTCAAACAGCACTTAAGGAGTCAGCATACCTTATAACCGATTATTCAAGCATTTCATTTGATTTTGCGTATATGAAAAAGCCTATGTGCTATTTTCAGTTTGATTATAAGGAATTTAGAGAAAAGCATTATCCCGAGGGGTATTTCAGCTATAAAAATCACGGCTTCGGTCCAATACCCCAAACGGTTGATGAGCTTATTGATGAGCTTATTTTAGCCTATAAAAATGGTTTTAAAATGTCCGACTATTATAAACAAAGGGTTGATGCAACCTTTAAATACCGTGATAATAATAATTCAAAACGTACCCTTGAAGCTATTGAAAAATTGCTTAAAAGGTAGTATAATATCTTTTAGCTTTGCTAAAAATAAATAAAGGAAATGATTTAAATGAGCGAATGTACACACGATTGTTCAACCTGTTCACAAAACTGCGGTGAACGTACCGAACCCCAAAGCTTTTTAGAAAAACCGCACGAGCTTAGTAACATTAAAAAGGTTATTGCTGTTGTAAGCGGTAAGGGCGGCGTTGGTAAGTCTTTGGTTACTTCTATGCTTTCTGTTTTAATGAAACGCAGAGAGTTCAGTACAGCTGTTTTGGATGCTGATATTACAGGTCCTTCAATTCCTAAGGCTTTTGGTCTTAAAGAAAAGGCAACGGGAAATGAGCTTGGTTTATTCCCCGTTAAAACAAAAACCGATATTAGTGTTATGTCGGTAAATCTGCTTTTGGAAAATGAAACCGACCCCGTTGTTTGGCGTGGACCCGTTATTGCTGGTACCGTTAAGCAGTTTTGGACAGATGTTATCTGGGGTGATACCGACTATATGTTTGTTGATATGCCTCCCGGAACTGGTGATGTACCCCTTACTGTTTTCCAGTCGCTTCCTGTAGATGGCATTATCATTGTTACTTCTCCTCAGGAGCTTGTTGAAATGATAGTGGATAAGGCTGTAAAAATGGCAAATCTTATGAATATTCCTATAATTGGATTAGTACAGAATATGTCTTATTTTGAGTGTGAGGATTGCGGTAAAAGGCATTATCCCTTTGGTGGTGGAAACATTAAAGAGATTGCTGCCCGTCACGGTATTGAGAATGTTGCCGAGCTTCCGATTAATCCCGAATTTGCAAAGGCCTGCGATAACGGCGTTATCGAGCTTTTTGAGGGCGATTATCTTGACAGTATGGCAGATGCCATTGAAAAAATTTAATATTAAATTTCAAGAGTGTATTAAATATGAGCAAGCAAAAAAGGACTAATTTGTTAGTCCTTTTTTTGCTTTTTTTGCTTGACAAATTGATATAAATGTATTAAAGTAACAATGTAACTGTTTTTATAAAAATATTGGTTATTTAAAGGAAGATAATGCTTATGAAAGTAACTAAAGGGGAAGTTTATTCACTGCTTAAAGAGTGGTGCGATTATATGCTTGACCGTACCGTAAAGGGGATTGAAGACCCTAATTTAAAGGGGGCTATGCTTTGTCCTGCTTGCGGTTTTGTGCATGGCCGTTTTGCTGATGCAGTGCTTGCGTATACCCTCTTGTATATCGAAACAGGGGAGGAAAAATATTTAAAGGCGGCAGACGAAGCAGTAGATTGGTCAGAAAACAATGTGATTACCCCCGAGGGTACTTGGTATAATGATATAAATGCCATTTGGTATGGTACTGGCCTTTTTTCTGCTATGGCACTCGGCGAAACCTTACATAATTTCAAAGGTAAAATTCCCGAAGCTCTTTATAATAAATGGTTTAATATTTTTGTTCGTATGGCTAAAGGCTCCGTAAAGTTTATGCATTACGAATGGTTTAAGCCTGTAATAAATTATTATTGCGGTGCTGCCGCATTTTTTGCCTTTTGTTATAACTTTTTAGGTGATGAAATTTATAAAAATGAGGCAATTTATTGGGAAGGTCTGTGTGTCAACAAGTTCGATGAAAACGGTCTGTTATACGGCGAATGTCATCCTCATGAGATTGTCACCGAAAAGGGTTGCCACGGTATAGATTTAGGATATAATTTAGAAGAAAGCATTCAGCTTTTACTTCAGTATGCTATGTATATAGGGGATGAAGAAAAGCTTAAATTCTACTGCGATAAAGCTCTCGCACATTTGGAGTTTATTATGCCCGACGGTGCTATTGATGATTCCTTTGGCACCCGTCATAACAAATGGACCTATTGGGGCAGTCGTACTTCTGATGGTGTAGAGGAAGCCTTTCCAAGGGTAGCAAAGTATGATAGAAGATTTGCTAAAGCAGCCGCTCTTAATTTTGATTTATTGAAGCGGTGTACTGTAGATGGTGCTCTTTATGCGGGACTTATGCAGCATGGAGCAAATCAACCCGCTTGTATTCATCACGCCTTTGCACACACCAAAGCACTCGCATTAATGTATCTTTATATGGATGAAAAGGATTTTGAAAATCTTGAGGATGTAACCCTGCCTCGTGAAGAGGAATATGGCGTTAAAAGCTTTCAAAACGGTTATCTTAAGCTAATTTCTGTAGGCGATATGAGAGCAACGGTTTCGGCAGTTGATATTATTGTAGAAAGTGATAAACGTTGCAATATGGGCGGAAATCTTAATTTATTGTGGCACAAAAAATACGGTGCTATATGTGCTGCAACAATGCATGAATTTTATATGGTTGAGCCCACTAATTTTCAGCAATTAAGAAATGCCGAAAAAACCTATTGTATGACCCCAAGAATTATATGTGGTGAATATTCAAGCGATACCGATAAAACTGTTGAAATCAGCAGTAGCGGTGATAAAAATAAAGTGGAAATAACCATCATCGGGAACAAGGAACTGAACTTCAAAATAGATTATATTTTTGAAAGTAATAAGGTGAAAATTGCCATCACTTCTGAAAAAGATGCTATTTATATGCTCCCGATTGTTGCCGATAATAAATCTGAAATTAAAGCATTAACCGAAAATGAATATTTGTTTAATAATATACTTAAGGTTCGAGCAAATAATGATGTTAAGCCTACTACCGATTTAAACAAGCGATTTTTCAATCAGGTAGGCGGATTTGAATATCTACCTCTTGAAATAACTCTTACCGCCAACAAACCTACCGAGATTTTTATTGAAATATAACTATAAACACGCCGTAGCTTTTATGTAACGGCGTGTTTATTTTATAGTCACCTTTATAATTGTAAAGCGTATTTTGGTTATGACAATTGCTTTGACTTGTCAGATGACAAAAACATTAAAAATAAAACCGAAAAAATTATAAGCATAATCGATGGCATAAACATTGGATATTCTGTGAATTTTATTTCTGCGGTGCTTGAAAAAACAGTACTGTTTAAAGGAAAAAGCTTAAACAAAATTAGTGAAAATATCAGAGTAACAAAGCCGTGAATTATTCTATGTAAAAGTATGTATAAAAAGGAGGGGTTTATGCTACTTGCTGTCTGTTTAACTTGGCATATTGTAGAGATACCTCCAAATGAGAGCAAAAACCCATATAAATAAGTCGGTATGCCTATTCTGCCAACCTCATTTATTCCAAAGCTGATTTCTAAAAACGGACAAATGAAAGAATAAATATTTGAATTAATTGGTATCAATTTAAGTATTTCTGATAAGGCGGAAAAAAGAACTACAAATGAGCAAATGTTTATTGTTATTTTAGCACCCGCCAAGACACTGTTTACAAAAGCATCCGAAATATTTTCGCCCCCATTTTTAAGCTTTAGTGTATGGCTATCGCTCGATTTGTTTTTAGGAAGCAATAAGCAGTTTAAAATAATACAAGAAAGCATATTTGAAACAAAAAGAATTATACCTACCGAAAGACTGTTAAAAATATTTATTCCTACTACCGAAATAATAAATGCAGGACTTGGATTTATTGAGTAACGCATAAGTCTTTTAGCGGCAGATTTATCTAAGGCATTACAGTTTAATAATTCATCAGTAATTTTCGCCCCAATGGGATAACCGCCAAGCAGGGATAAAAGTATAACAGAAAACTCGGTTCCTGATAGTCTGAATAATAACGTTGTAAATTTATCAATTTTATTGCTTACCAAAAAAAGAGCACCGCTTTTTTGAAAAAATACCGAGCAAACAGTAAAAGGAAAAAGAGCTGGAATTATTACTGATGATGAAATTTTAAGCCCGTTAATTGCACCCTTTGAGGTGGCAGATGAGCAACCTAAAATACATATTGCGGCTACAAGAAACAAAATAAATCCTGCGAAGCCTTTGTTCTTTGTTTTAGTGCATTTTATAGCAGTCTCCATATTATCACTCCTTGGAATTTTTGTAAGATTTAAAACATAAGTTTTAACAGAATATTATATTTTAAAGCTGGTGTATAAATGTCTAAAAAAATAAAGCTTAGCAAGCGTAGAGTAAAAGAAAAATTCAAGCTTTTCGGTGCCGCTATGCAACTGTCTAGTGACCCTTTTTCAAAGCTGGCACAAATAAACCTTAAAGGAAACCGCGAAATGATAATTGACGGCTGCTATGGAATTATTGAATATTCGGATTGCTTAATAAGTATAAATATTGGAAATTCAACCTTAAAGCTTATGGGCTTTGATTTTACTATTTCTGATTATTCAGAGTCAAATATAACGGTTAAAGGTGTTATAAAAAGCATAGAGTTTTGTTAGGGGGGTTAAATTTGCTTTTATTTATTTATCGTCTTTTATGTGGATATTTATATCTTCGTATAAGTGCAGAAAATCCCGAAAAATTACTAAATATATGTGCCGCTAAAGGAATTGGAATATGGCGTGTAACGGTAAAGGGAAATTTAGTTTATTTTAAAATAGGTATAACTTCTTTTAAAAAGCTTAGAATTTTTAAAAGAAAAGTTCCTTGCAAAATTCATATCACCAAAAGGTAGGATTACCTTTTTTTATTGCAAAAAATAAAAAACGCTACGGTATGCTTTTGGGATTTATGGTTTTTATTGCCATAATATATTTTATGTCTGGATGTGTGTGGAATATTTGTATAAGCGGAAATAAAAATATTAAAAGTAATGATATATTATTATCACTTAATAAAATTGGAATTTATGAGGGTGCTTTAGTAAAAAATATCGACCCCGAGGAAAAAAGAAACGAGCTTCTTTTAGAGCAAAACGGACTTTCTTGGGCTGCAATTAATATTGAAGGCTCTAAAGTAACGGTAGATGTTACTGAAACAAAAGCTTTAGATGAAAAAAACGATTTAGCATCAAATTTAATATCTTCAGAGGATGGTATTATTAAAAAAATTGAAATTAAAAATGGAATAACCGAGGTAAAGGTTGGGGATACAGTTCAAAAGGGTCAGCTTTTGGTTTCGGGAATAAAGGAATATAACGACGGAAGTGTAAGCTTTGTTCGTTCACAGGGCAATATATATGCAGAGGTTACCTATTCATTTGAAACTGTTCAGCCTCTTAAAGTGACCGAGTTTATTAAGACGGGTGAAAGCTGTTCAAAAAAGCTTTTAGATTTTTATGGACTAAAAATCCCACTGTTTTTGGGGGGAGTAGAAAAACCCTATATAACAAAAGAGCAAAAACAAAAAATTTCTTCGGGGGAGTCTTATTTACCAATAAAAATTATTTCTAAAAATTTTTATAAAACTAAAGAAGTAACCTATGAATTAAGAAAGGAGCAGGCAGAAAAAAGAGCAAAAACATCGGCGGAAGAAAGGATTAAAAAGCTTATTAATAACGGTGAGATTTTAAGCAAAAAGCACAGTATTACCGTTGATGATAAAAGTCTTAGGTTAAAAACAGAGCTTAAATGCCTAAAGGATATAGTTTTTGAAGAAAAATTATTGCTTGATACTAGCAATTAAAGGAAAAATATGTTATACTGTAAAAGTGAAGATTTTTGTTTTGGAGGAAGTTAATGTTTGAACAAACCGTCAGTATCGACAGAATAGAGCATATTGTAAATCTGTTCGGTAATTTTGATGAAAATATAAAGGAAATAGAAAAGGAATTTAATGTAAGCATTTCTACACATTCAAGTGAAATAAAAATAAAGGGCGAAACCGAAAATGTTTTACTTGCTGTGCGTGTGATAAAAGGTCTTTTAAAGCTACTTGATAAGGGCGAAGCAATAACAGACCAAAATCTTAATTATGTGTTTTCTCTGGTACGTGAGGATAGTGAAGAAAAAATTGAACTTTTAACAGATTCTGACTGTGTTTGCATAACTGCAGGCGGACGTCCCATAAAGCCTAAAACCTTAGGTCAAAGAAAGTATCTAGAGGCAATTTTATCTAATACAATTACTATTGGTGTTGGTCCTGCAGGTACGGGTAAAACCTATCTTGCAGTTGCAATGGCTGTAAAGGCTTTCAGGTCAAAGCAGGTGAGTAGAATAATTTTAACCCGTCCCGCAGTTGAAGCGGGTGAAAAATTAGGCTTTCTTCCAGGTGATTTGCAACAAAAGGTAGACCCTTATTTAAGACCGCTTTATGATGCTCTTTTTGATATGCTCGGTGCCGAAGCGTTTGCCCGTCATCAGGAACGTGGAGATATTGAGGTAGCCCCGCTTGCATATATGAGAGGAAGAACCTTAGACGATAGCTTTATTATCCTTGATGAAGCTCAGAATACCACTCCCGAACAAATGAAAATGTTTCTTACCCGTTTAGGCTTTAATTCCAAAGCGGTTGTTACGGGTGATATTACTCAGGTTGACCTGCCTGACGGTAAAAAATCGGGACTTCGTGATATTCTAACCGTTTTAAAGGGTATTGACGATATTGCAATAATGAAGCTTACAGGTAAGGATGTTGTAAGACATAAGCTTGTAATGAAAATAATTAAGGCGTATGAAAAGCACGAAGAAAACAGGAGGAAGTAGAAATAATGAATAAAACAAAGGTTGTTATTACAGATAAGCAAAAAAATCATAAGTTACCGTCTGGTATTCGTATGCTTGTTCGACGGGCTTGCAGTGCTGTTTTGGTTACAGAGGAATTTGCAGATTCTGCCGAGGTTAATGTTACCTTTGTAGATGATGAAGAGATTAAAAAGCTTAATACCGAATTTCGTAATATAGAAAATTCTACTGATGTCCTTTCCTTTCCATTAGGCGAAAACGGTATTTATGATATTAATCCTGAAAACGGAGCTAAAATGCTTGGTGATATAGTTATTTCTGTTGACCACGCATTTCATCAGGCGGAGCTTTACGGACATACACTTCAGCGTGAAATTGCTTTTCTAACAGTACATTCAATGCTTCATTTACTTGGCTATGACCATGTAAACGGTGGTCTTGAGCAAATGAAAATGCGTGAAAAGGAAGAGTATGTTCTTGCCAAGCTTGGTGTTGTTCGCGGTGAGGAAGAGGATACATACGAAGAATAATTAATAGTGAGGAAATTGCTTTGAAAAAAGAAACTAAATCTGCTTTTATAGCAGTAGTTGGACGCCCAAATGTAGGCAAATCATCTTTTGTTAATGCCGCCGTAGGTCAAAAAGTGGCTATCGTTTCAGATAAACCGCAAACTACACGTACCCGCATAATGGGTGTCTGCAATAAGGATGAGCATCAGCTTGTTTTTGTAGATACACCTGGTTTTCATAAGCCCAGAAATATGCTTGATAAGTATATGACAAAAGCTGCTCAAAACGGACTTTCAGATGTAGAAGCCGCTGTTTTGGTTGTGGAGGCTGTGCCAAAATTCCATTTTGACCCCGAAAATATTCCTCCCGCCGAGCTTGAGCTTATTGAACAGTTTAAAAAGCGTAAGCTTCCTGCAGTTCTCGCACTTAATAAAATCGACCTTCTAGAAAAAAAGGAAGAGCTATTAGAAATGATAACTGCCTATATGTCGGCTTATGATTTTTCTGCGGTTGTTCCAATGTCGGCAAAAAGTAATGACGGTGTAGCAATTGTTTTGGAGGAGCTTTTAAAATTCAGCCACCCTGCACCGCACTTTTTCGATGCAGATACCGTTACCGACCAACCCGACCGTGTTATGGTTGCGGAAATGATAAGGGAAAAAATTCTTCGCACCTTAAATGATGAAATCCCTCACGGTACTGCAGTTGAAATTGAACAGTTTTATGAGCGTGATAACAGTATGGGTGAGCCTATTTTAGAGGTTGGCGCTACAGTTTACTGTGAAAAGGACAGCCATAAAGGTATTTTAATCGGTAAAGGCGGAAATATGCTTAAAAAAATTGGCTCCGCTGCCCGAAAAGATATTGAAGAATTTTTCGGTATAAAGGCAAATTTAAAGCTTTGGATAAAGGTTAAAGAGGATTGGCGTAATCGCGGTGGAATTATCCATTCGCTAGGCTTGGATTAACTTACCACTTATAGCAAACTTTAAAAAACTAACAATAGTTTTGAAAGGGGATTGCTATGGGTGACGATAAATGGAATGAATTTTTAAAAAATGGCTCGGTGCTTGCATATCTTTCTTATGTGGCGGAGCAAAAAAACAATCATAAGGACGAAGTGAAAATTGAAAATTCAAACTCCGGGACTGATAATCAAAGAAACCAATATAGGTGAGAATGATAAGCTTCTTGTTATCCTCACAAAGGACCACGGTATAATACGTGCTTTTGCAGACGGTGTGCGGCGAATGAAAAATAAAAATTCTGCCGCTACATCGTTGCTTTGTTATTCCGATTTTACTTTGTATCAAAACAAAGATACATACAAGGTTGGACACAGTGCCCCGATTGAATTGTTTTTTGATTTAAGATACAATTTAGAAGAACTTTCCTTGGCTCAATATTTTTGCGAAATGGCATTAAGACTTACCCCCGAGGAATTTGAGCCTACCGAAATTTTAAGGCTTCTTTTAAATTCTTTATATTTTTTAACTAACAGAAACAAACCCATTAATATTGTTAAAGCCGTAACCGAGCTTAAACTTATTTCTTTGGCGGGCTTTATGCCAAATCTTACGGTTTGTGCGGCGTGCGGTGAAGATAATGCCTTTAGATTTTCTTATTCAGAGGGTTGCCTTTTTTGTTTGGAATGTGAGGCAGGTACTAAGGATATTACCGTTTTAAGTCCTACGGTTTTGGCGGCTATGCGCCATATAATTTATTCCGATTTCAGTAAAATTTACAGCTTTGAAATCCCCGAAAAGGATGCCGAAATTTTATCCTCAGTTACCGAAAAATATGTATCGGTACAAAGTGAATATAAGTTCAAAACACTTGATTTTTATAAATCATTAAGCAAACATGATTAATCCGAACCTGCCTAAAACGGCAAAATTTCGGTGCTTTTCGGTTTGCCATCGTTCGTAGGCGTTAGCCTTACGAACTCTTTCGCACCCAAAATCCCACGAAATTATTCACCTTTTAGGTCGCTGAATTTTAAAGTGGAGGATTTTTGTCTGTGCGAGGCACAAAACACAGCAAATCCTTTCGGATTTGCGAGTATTTTAACAAAGCAAAGGCGAAAATCCTACCTTTAAAATCAGGTTTCGATTAGTCGTGTTTGCTTAAAGGAACCTAATGTATGAAAGAAACAAACAGAAGTATAAAATCATTAGAGCTTGATAAGGTTTTAAATTTGTTGTCCAAACAGGCGTCTTTGGACGATACTGTACAGCTTTGCTCTGAAATATTGCCTGTATACTCATTGCCACAGGTGCAAAATTTACTTTCTAAAACGGGTGATGCCTATAGCCTTATTGCAAGGTTTGGCACGCCTTCTTTCGGCTCGGCAAAAAATGTTAACTCTTATTTAAGTAATGCTAAGGCGGGCGGGGGGCTTTCACCTGCCGCACTTTTGCAAATTGGCGAGGTGCTTAGGGTTATACGCTCTGTCAGAGAATGGAAGGAAAGCTGTGCGGGCATATCCACCGCTTTAGACGGTTATTTCAGTGTGCTTGCACCAAATAAATATTTCGAAGAACGGATTTTCTTCTGCATAAAAAATGAAGACGAAATAAATGATAACGCATCAGCGGCCCTTGCCGATATTCGTCGCAAGCTTAAAAACTCTGCCGCAAATATTAAAAGCCGTTTGGAGCAAATAATTAGAAGTCCCTCTCACGCGGCACATTTGCAGGATGCTATTATCACTCAGCGTCAGGGAAGATATGTTGTGCCAGTAAAGGCAGAATACCGCTCTCAAATACCGGGTCTTGTTCACGATACCTCCTCATCGGGTGCTACCCTTTTTATAGAGCCTATGTCTGTAGTGGAAATCAATAATGAAATCAAGGTTTTAAATTCTAAGGAAAAGGAAGAAATTGAGCGTATTTTGTCAGAGCTTTCGGGTGAAGCTGCTCAGTTTGCAGATAGCATTATTAATTCCTATAATGCACTTGTTGAGCTTGATATGTGCTTTGCAAAGGCAAATTTAGCCTATTCTATGAAAGCGTCTATGCCAAAAATAAATGATGTTGGGAAAATTTATTTAAAAAATGCTAGACACCCTCTTATTTCTAAAAAGGATGTTGTCCCCATAACAGTCACTTTAGGTGATGATTATAAGGTTTTGGTAATAACAGGACCTAATACAGGTGGTAAAACCGTTTCGCTTAAAACAATCGGTCTTTTTAGTCTAATGGTCTGCTGTGGACTTATGATTCCTGCTGATGATAACAGTGAGGTTGCCGTTTTTGATGGTGTGTATGCTGATATTGGTGATGAGCAAAGTATAGAGCAATCTTTATCAACCTTTTCATCTCATATGACTCATATTATAAATATTTTGCAAAAGGCAGACTGTAACAGTCTTGTGCTTTTTGATGAGCTTTGCTCAGGTACCGACCCCGTTGAGGGTGCGGCACTAAGCACAGCCATTTTAACCGAGCTTATGACAAGGAAAACCACCGTTGTTGCAACAACCCACTATGCAGAGCTTAAAGCCTTTGCACTTGATACTGTAGGGGTACAAAATGCCTGCTGTGAGTTTGATGTAGAAACCTTAAAACCAACCTACCGTTTACTGCTTGGTATACCGGGTCGTTCAAACGCATTTGCGATTTCAAAAAGGCTCGGTCTTGAGGACAGGCTTGTAGCTCTTGCAGAGAAGTTTGTATCTGAGGATAATAGACGCTTTGAAACGATAGTCGGTCAGCTAGAGCAGGCACATATAGCTGCCGAAAAGGACAAAGCTGAAATTAATCGCATTAAAAGTGAGCTTGAAAGCTCCCGAAAGGCGGCAGGGGACAGGCTTCACGAAATTCAGGTGCAAAAGGACAAGCTAATGGAGCAGGCACGTCAAAAGGCTAATGAAATTATTGAAAGTGCCCGTGAGCAGTCAAACAAACTGTTAAATGAAATTGAGGATTTAAAAAAGCAGCTTAATAAACAAAACAGTAATGATATGGCTCAAAAGGCTCGTGCTCTTGCCAAGCAAACCATACGCGGTATGGAAAAAAAGGTAGACTCCAATGAAAAAAATGATGATTTTGTAGCCGAAACACCAACAAGGCCATTGGTTTCGGGGGATAGAGTTCAAGTGCGAGGATTTTCAAAAGAGGCTGTGGTTGAGTCTGTCAGCGATAACGGTAAAACGGTTTTTGTGGTTATTGGAAGCCTAAAAACTAAGGTGAGCATCAATGATGTTAAACTTATTAAGGGTGGTGGACAAAATAAACCTAAAACCCGAAATGTTAAAGGAATTACACCCAAAAGCCAGCGTAACTTAAGCAGAGAGCTGGATATAAGGGGCTTTGCTTCGGATGAAGGAATTTTAGAGCTTGACCGCTTTTTGGATGAAGCCGTTTTAGCAGGTGTGGAAACGGTTACCATTATCCACGGTAAGGGTACAGGGGTTTTGAAAAAAGCAGTACGTGCACATCTTAAAAATCATCCGTCTGTTGCAACAAGTCGCCCAGGTCTATACGGTGAGGGTGAAGACGGCGTTACGGTAGTAGAAATAAAGTAAAGGGATTTTTGTATGACCAAAAGAGAAAAATTAAAACGATGTTTATCCTTGTTTTTAACCTTTCTGAAAATAGGCGGCTTCACCTTTGGCGGTGGATATGCTATGATACCGCTTATTCAAAAAGAGGTTGTTGATAATAAAAAATGGGTCACAGATGACGATATTTTGGAAATTATTGCAATTGCTGAATCCACCCCAGGTCCCATTGCTATAAATTCAGCAACCTTTATAGGGTATAAAACCTGTGGATTTTTCGGCTCGTTTTTTGCAACGCTAGGTGTGGTTTTGCCATCATTTGTAATTATAATGGTAATTGCCTTTTTGCTTAGTGGATTTGCAGAAATTACCGCAGTTAAATATGCATTTTTCGGTATTCGTGCAGGTGTTTTGGCATTGCTACTCAAATCATTTTGGGGAATGTTTAAAAAATGTCCCAAAAATGCGGTGGCATACTCAGTTGCTGCAGCCGCTTTTGTAGCATCAATTCTTAGTCTTAACACCCTTATCATTATAATTTCTGCCGCCGTTATTGGTCTTGTTTCTTCCTTTATTGCATTGAAAAGGGAGGCACAACAAAAATGATAGAGCTTCTTTTAAAATGCTTAGAGCTTTTTGTAACCTTCTTTAAAATTGGACTTTTTACTTTTGGCGGCGGTTATGCAATGCTACCACTTATTCAGCAAGAGGTTTTGAATAAAGAATGGGCAACTCAGGCCGAGCTTATTAATTTTATCGCCGTTAGTGAATCCACCCCAGGTCCCTTTGCCATTAATATGTCTACCTATATTGGCACCGAACAAGCGGGATTTTTGGGTGCGTTTTTTGCAACGCTTGGCGTAGTTTTACCCTCTTTTATTATAATTTTAATTGTTGCCAAATGTTATGAAAAATTTCAAAGTAGTAAAATAGTAAAGGGCTGTATGTCGGGACTTAAGCCTTGTGTTGTTGGTCTTATTGGTGCCGCAGTAGTATCAATTGCCACAACTGTGCTTTTCCCAAGCGGAATTACTTTATCTGCTTTTTCGGAAGTAAATATTTATATTTCACTTGCTATTTTTGCTTTAATGGCGGTGTTGGCATTTAAAAAGGTTCACCCAATTTTAATAATTTGTATGTCGGCTGCTATTGGAATAGCGGTAGGCTACGGTTTAAATTTGAAAGTATAAAAAATTTATAATGTAGTTTTTATATTAAGAGGGAGGGAATCGTTTATGGAAAAAGAAAAACAGCTTGCGTGGATGCGGCTCGATAATGCGGCTAAAATTTATCCAGCTGCACGCCGTAGGTCTTGGAACTGCCTTTTCAGACTTTCTGCAAGTCTTACCGAGGATATTGATAATTCTATTATGCAAAATGCTTTGGATATTACCGTAAAGCGTTTCCCGTCCATTGCGGTTAGAATACGGCGTGGTGCATTTTGGTATTATTTGGAAGAGGTTGAAAAAGCTCCGTCTATTAAAAGTGAAGCCGCCTATCCTATGGCGAGAATGTCCTTTAAGGATGTAAGAAAATGTGCATTTAGGGTAGTGTGCCACAAAAATCGCCTTGCTGTTGAGTTTTATCACGCACTTACCGATGGTAACGGTGGATTGGTGTTTTTAAAAACTCTTTTGGCTGAATATTTAACCCAAAAATACGGTGTTTCAATTCCAAATGAAAAAGGCGTTTTGGATAGAAATGAAAAACCTAAAAAATATGAGATAGAAGATAGCTTTTTAAAAAATGATGGGCCATATAGCAGCAGCCGCAGAGAAGCTACTGCATATCGTCTTAAAGGAACATTGGAAAATGATGGATATTTAAATCTTGTAACGGGTATTTTAGATGTTAATGCTGTGCTTTTATTGGCTAAACAATATAACGCTACTGTAACTGAATTTTTAACGGCTGCAATGATTTATTCCATAATTAATATACAAAATCGCACTACCCCTAACAAAAAGCGTCAAAAGCCTGTTAAAATTTTGGTGCCTGTAAATTTAAGAAAAATTTTTGGCAGTCAAACTCTTAGAAATTTTGCGTTATATATAACGCCTGGAATTAATCCTAGGTTAGGTAATTATTCCTTTGAGGAAATTATTAAATCTATTCATCATCAAATGGGATATGAAATAAATGCAAAAAATTTAGCATCAAAAATAGCTGCAAATGTTGGTGCAGAACGTTCTTTAATTTTAAAAATTATGCCGCTTTTTATAAAGAATATTGCTATGAAGGCTGTTTTTAATCTGTTTGGAGAGAGAAAATCCAGTATTACTATTTCTAATCTTGGTGCGGTTGAAATCCCTGACGAAATGGAGCCTTTTGTAACTCGGTTTGATTTTATTTTAGGCGAACAAGCTCTTTGTACAAATGCTTGCAGTGTTTTGTCATATAAAGGGAAAATAAATATTAGCTTTTTGCGTACGGTTAAGGAAAGTGAAGTAGAAAAAGAGTTTTTCTGCTTTTTACGTAAATTTGGTCTTAATATTAAGGTAGAAAGCAATAAGAGGTGATTGAATGTACTGTATAAAGTGCGGAGTAGAGTTATCACAGGGCGAAAAGGTGTGTCCTCTTTGCGGACTAAAGCCTTATCATCCCGAACTTTCTGAAAATAGTGGTGAAAAGTCTTATCCTACATCAAGAATTCCATCATACGAAACGGTAAATAAGCAGGGTATACTTTTTTTAATAACTATGGCATTTTTGGTGCCAATTGCAATAACCATACTTTGTGATACAACAATAACGGGTAGTTTTTCTTGGTCGGGATATGTAGTTGGCGGTCTTATGCTTGCCTATATTTTAGTTGTTTTGCCCGCTTGGTTTAAAAAGCCTAATCCCGTAATATTTGTTCCTATATTTTTTGCGGCTGTGGTTGTATTTTTGCTTTATATTGATATTGCCACGGGTGATGAATGGTTTTTATCCTTTGCTTTTCCAGCCGTTGGTGCACTCGGACTAATTGTTACCGCTGTCACCGCAGTTGCGAAATATGTAAAAAAGGGATATTGGTATATTGCAGGCGGTAGTGTCTTAGCAATAGGCGGGTATACCTGTTTGATTGAATTTTTACTGTACATTACTTTCGGATTTAAAACACATTTTCCGTGGTCGTTTTATCCGCTTGTGGGATGCGTTATTATTGGAGGAACGCTTCTTGTAATTGCTATGAGTAAACCTCTCCGCCGCCGAGTACAAAAAAAGTTTTTTATTTAATAAAAGCAAAAAAAGTTGCCGCCAAACCAGAAAAGAGGTTTGGCGGCATTAATAATCTGTTAATTTATAATTTCAATAATTGTAAGTGTTAGTCCTTAATAGTGGTGTAAACATTTACTCCAAAGGGGGCAATGGTATCTCTTAATGAATTATCAGCTTTAACCATTTTGTCTGTTTTTATCATCTCGGCTTTTTCATCGGGTATAAGTGTAGCGGGGTCAAATGCGTGACGGTTAAGTACAGAGTTAATATCCTTTTCAAAGGTTATTTCAAAATCGTCTGCTTCATCCTTGGAATTTACAACAATAACCGTTACATCACCGTTTGGAGCAACCGCCATTGTAGTGTGGACAAAGTTTTCACCAAAGCCCTCATAAATTGTAGAGCCACTTTCTACATATCGGCTCATAAGACCAAAGGCATAGTATGAAAGGTGGGGGATAAGACTGCGGGTAAGTACAGGCATAACACCCATTCTATGGTCGCCGTCAACAAAGGAATCTGCATTATATGTATGGTTATTTGGCCATTGCTGGTCAAAGAGAGTCCATATAAGTGAAGACTGAACACCTACATTCATAAATGCAGTTATTGCCGTTGCAATTTCGGCACCGTGCTCTTTTCGACTGTAATCGCGGTCAAAGGTTACGTTATATTCATCAAAGCAATAGGGCTTGCCGTTTGGCACATATTGTAAGCCTGTTTTTGCCCATTTGTACCAACAGTAATATAGGTCTAAGTCGGGGCTTAACATACCTGCGTATTTTTTAAACCAACCCTCGGCATTGTTTTGCAGTGTTCCGTTAATATTAATTTCTTTTCCGCTTGTGGCTTCTGTAAGCTTAAGGGAATCAATAAAAATTGTTCCGTGAGGAGAATTAAGATTGGTACCTGTAATTTTTGTGCAAAGTAAATCTGAAAAAACACCAATTTTGGCTTCAGTGTTATTTTTTGAATTAAAATTAACAGTAGCGGTGGCAAATTCCTTTGAAAGGTCATTTTGATATAAGCAAATAACACTATTCTCAGATATACCGTCAGCAGGTCTGTTTTCTGCATCAAGGTATATATCATCAACATCTGTAGATTTAAATGCACCTATGCGTACCTCCCTTTCAAGGGGTGAGTCACCTTCGTATTCAAAGCGATAAATTACTTCGAGTGTATAATCGGTGTTTGGAGTAAGAGCTACGTTATAGTGGCAACGCATACCAGGTTGGTTAAGCATAAAAACACATTCGTCATTTTGGGAGATTTCTTTGCATATATGTCCTGGAATATATCCCATATCGGCGTAGGCGTGGCTTGAATATATATCTAAAAAGTCGCCTGTGTTTTCGGCCACCCATTTAACCATATCGGAGGTGATTGTGCCACCCTCATTAGGACCCATAAGCTTAACTAAATCACGTCTACCATCTCTAATGAGAGCATCGTGAGCGGCTTTGGTTGCCTGAAACCAAGTATCATAGGTGTTCATACCCTCAGGCAGCATTCCGTCAGCACGCTGAGGCTCGGTAAAAAGCACAAGAATTTTAACATTGGTAAAACCGCGAAGCTCAACAATTTGGTGTACGGTTTCGCTTACCCAATCGGCATAATTCTGAACACTTTTATTCCAATCACCATCAACCACAAAAGGACTTTCACCCATCCAGCTGGATGAATTTACATCGCCTGGGTTTGTCCAACCTGTGTTAAGGGCAACGGTAATTCCTCTATCCTTCATACCCTTAAGCCACTTATAAAAAGCAGTCATTATTTCGTTATCCCAATCCCAAGTGTTGGTGTTTTTATCCCAAGCCCACCACATGTACATAGTGCGGGCTATTTTAAGCTTCATAGTGGCAGCACGATTTGCCTCAATCTCACATTGTTCATCGGTGTAAACTCGACCCATTTCATCGGGCATACCCGCATATCCGTGATAAACTGCACCATTACCTTTAAAATCGGTTTGAACTGGTGTAGAATTGTTTATTTTGAGATTACTCATAAAATTAACCTCCTGTTTTTCGTTTTATTTATTATAAAAATTGCTGAATTTAAGTAAATGCATATATGTATGAAACAATTACTATAATTATAACAACACAGGCAACCCTGCTTTGTTTGAGACTTCTTTATCGTTTTGCAAATTTCTATTTGAATTTTGGAAGTTATCAATGTTCTTAGCGACATTTTTTATACACTCTGCAACCTGATTTGCACACAGCTTAATACCGTCATCTGAAAGATGAATTGTATCCTCGCTGATGTATCTATAAATATCAGAGCTTATAGTCTTGTAAAGGTCATTGATTATAACACCTTTTTCGGTAAGTTTAGGCACAATAATTTCATTAAAGCGTTTAATATCGGTGTTTTTATCATATTGATTTTCATCTCTGACAGGAGTTGTAGTTGCGAATATAACTACCTTGTGTTTTTTCTGCAAAATATCTAAAATTTG
>JAGARD010000136.1 GCA_017622415.1 Clostridia bacterium
TAACCGCGGCAACTTCTTCAGCCATAGCGGCAATCTCCTTAATATTTTTTCCTTCCAGCATAACTCTTACAAGAGGCTCAGTACCGGAAGCTCTTACTAAAATTCTGCCTTCGTCACCAAGCTTAGACGCAACCGAATTAATGGCATTTTTTATATCCTCATCAGTTTTTAGTAGTGCCTTAAGCTCGGGAGAGGCTGTAACATTTACCATTGTTTGAGGGAATACCTGCATAATTGATGTAAGCTCTGATGCGGTTTTCCCTGTACGAGCCATAATAGAAGCAAATTGCACACCTGTAAGCTGACCGTCACCTGTTGTAGCAAATTCCTTAAAGATAATATGACCCGACTGCTCTCCACCAATAACGAAATCTTTTTTTAGCATTTCTTCAAGAACATATCTGTCGCCAACAGTTGTTTCAGCAACATTAATACCGTTTTCTTTGGCAAATTGCTTAAATCCAATATTGGTCATAACCGTAACAACGGCTGTATTGCCTTTTAATTTATCCTGCTCTTTTAATTCTTTTGCAAAAACAGCTATCAGTTGGTCACCATCTATAAGATTTCCCTTTTCATCAACCGCAAGGCATCTATCACTATCGCCATCAAAGGCAAGACCTAAATCCATACCGTACGCATTAACGTAATCAATCAATCCATCCATGTGTGTAGAGCCGCAATTAGCGTTAATATTTTCACCGTCAGGGTTGGCGTGCATAATGTGAAGTTCAGCACCAAGTGCCTTAAAAATTCTTTGTGCAGTATATGAAGCACTGCCGTTTGAGCAGTCTAGAGCAATTTTAAGTCCGTCTAAACGAACATCTGTAGAACCAACAACGTGGTCGATATATTTATCAACATAATCGTGACGAATGAAAATATTACCAACATCTCCGCCTGTAGGATACTGTATAGGAGACATATCATCTAAAACCAAGGCTTCAATTTCTTCTTCAATATCATCAGGTAATTTATATCCGCTATTGTTAAACAATTTTATACCGTTATATTCGCAAGGATTATGAGAAGCGGAAATCATAACACCTGCATCTGCACCACAATCACTAATTAAATATGCAACGGCGGGAGTAGGAATAAATCCAGCTAAAACTACGTCAGCACCTACAGAACAAAGACCTGCCGCTAAAGCCATTTCTAACATATTTGACGATGCTCTGGTATCTTTACCAATTAAAATTTTTGGGTGTTTTACATTTTCTCTCGTTAAAACAAATGCAGCCGCACGACCAATGTTCATAGCTATTTCGCAAGTAAGTTCTTTATTCGCAATCCCTCTAGCTCCATCTGTTCCAAAAAGCCTACCCATAATAATTACCTCCAAAAATTTAAATCAAGGTTTGTTGCCCTAATTTTTTTATATTCAAATGCTGATAAGCAGCATCTGTAACCATACGCCCCCTACTAGTTCTCATTAAAAAGCCGATTTGCATAAGATAAGGCTCATAAACATCTTCAATTGTTACACTCTCTTCACCTACTGCCGCAGCTAATGTATCAAGACCAACAGGGCCGCCACCATAATTATTAATTATGGTTTTAAGCATAATTCTATCAAATTCATCAAGACCTAAATGGTCGATTTCAAAGCGTTCTAACGCTTTCATAGCAACCTCTTCGGTGATAACCCCATCATACTCAATTTGTGCAATATCGCGAACTCGTTTTAAAAGTCGATTGGCTATTCGCGGAGTACCTCTGGAGCGTGAAGCAATTTCCAATGCTCCGTCTTTTTCAATTTCTATACCTAAAATTCCCGCCGAGCGAGTAACGATTTTCGCCAATTCTTCGGGGGTATATAACTCAAGTCGTAAAAGAACACCAAATCTATCTCTGAGCGGAGCGGTTAACTGACCTGAGCGAGTAGTTGCACCAACTAAGGTGAAATGTGGAAGATTAAGTCTTATTGACTGTGCCGCAGGGCCCTTACCAATTATAATATCTAAAGAGAAATCTTCCATAGCGGGGTAAAGAATTTCCTCAACCGCACGAGGTAAACGATGAATTTCGTCAATAAACAAAACATCACCCTCAGATAGAGAGGACAAAATTGCGGCTAAATCTCCCGCTTTTTCAATTGCAGGACCTGAGGTCACACGAAAATTCACACCCAGCTCATTAGCTATTATTCCCGAAAGTGTCGTTTTACCAAGCCCAGGAGGACCATATAAAAGAACATGGTCTAAAGCCTCATGACGCATTGCCGCCGCTTTAATATAAATTGAAAGATTATCTTTAGCCTTTTCCTGACCGATATATTCATCAAGTCGCTTGGGGCGAAGCGAAAGCTCAACCTCTTCATCTTGATAGGTGTATTCTGGGGCAACTATTCGATTTTCATAATCCATTTCGTCCATAACTTAGCCCTCCTTTTAATATTTGCCTGAAGATAATTTTAAAAGAGCTTGTTTTATAATATCTTCTGTTGAAAGTGTTGGATCAATATCCTGTACAGCACGATTAGCTTCAACCTGTAAAAATCCTAAAGAAACAAGTGCAAAGACTGCACTGCGAATATTATTTTTGGGTAGCTCAACAGCAGTCGGTGAAGCCGTAGCCGAGGATACATCAATCTCTCTGGGTAACGCACCAATTTTATCTTTAAGCTCTAAAACTATGCGTTGTGCAAGCTTTGGACCAACACCACCCGCAGCAGTTAATGCCTTATAATCCCCCGCTGCAACATAGGTATATAAATAATCAGGAGTAAATTCCGAAAGAATAGCAATGCCTACCTTAGGTCCAACACCATTTACCGAAGTGATAAGCTTAAAGGCTTTCATTTCATCCTTACTGATAAAGCCAAACAAATCCACTGCATCCTCACGGACTGCAAGATATGTGTAAATAAAAACATTTTCACCAATTTTAGGAAGTGCAGCCGATGTTTTAAGCGAAACCGAACATCTGTATCCAACGCCGCCACATTCTACAACAATCGCATTGGGCTCATTTTCAATGAGTTTACCATTTAAAGAATATATCATTTTGTGCCTCCCGTCATTTGCTTAAATATCAAAGAAGATGCACTGTGACAATGACAAATAGCCATAGCCAAAGCATCTGCAGTATCATCAGGCTTAGGGCATTTTTCTAAATTCAGCAGTCTTCTTGTGAGCTCCATTACCTGAGCTTTTTCCGCTTTACCATATCCCGTAACAGATTGCTTAACTTGAAGCGGCGTATATTCAAAAACAGGAATATGCATTTTTTCGGCAGCTAAAAGGATTACACCTCTTGCTTGAGCAACATCAATTGCAGTTGTGGTATTTGTATTAAAGAAAAGCTTTTCAATAGAAATCGCCTCAGGTTTATAGGTTTCCATAATCTCCAATATATCACTGAATATTTTTTCGAGTCTTGAAGAAAATCTAGCACCCGCTTTTGTTGTAACTGCCCCAAATGATATTGGAGAAAACTTATTGTTTTTATATTCAACTATTCCGTAACCCACAATGGCATATCCAGGGTCAATACCTAAAACAATCATCATTTCACCTATTCAAATTAAGATAAAAATTAACCTATTATATCAATGATATATTATACCACAAATATTATATTACAGCAATAAAAATTTTAATAAATTTATAAAATATTAAAATATTAAATTTAACGGCTATA
>JAGARD010000137.1 GCA_017622415.1 Clostridia bacterium
GGGACAGACCCGATAAACCCGACTATAAGGTTAAGGTAAAAGCCGCTGTTGCATTTTTAAATCAGGTGCACTTAAAGGAATATTACCATAACTCAAGCTGGCTTGAATACGGCGGTGCTCCCGAAAAAGCAGTCAGAAGTGCATTTGTTTCTATGGTGGATAACTATTTAAAGCAGAATAACAAATATCAAAAGAATGAAAGCAAAATAGGTTTTTCGGATGTTGAGGAATGCTTGCTTGTAATAATTTCTTCTTTTTCCACCCAAACCTCTTATGAAAACCAAACCAAAAAGGCAATAAATAATAAATTTATCTATGAAGCAATGGTAGATTTCTTCCGCCATCAGCTAGAGATTTATTTTATAGAAAATCACGCCGATGCCGAAAAAATCGCCGAGCAGGTGCTTATAAACAAGCGTAGCCGTGAAAAGAGTGAGCGTGAGCGTCTTAATCTTAAAAAGACTATGCAAACAGGCAATACCGATATGGCAAATAGGGTACAGAAGTTTGTAGATTGCCGTAGCCGTGATGTCGCCGAGCGTGAGCTTTATATAGTTGAGGGTGATTCGGCTTTGGGCTCCTGTAAGCTCGCCCGCGATGCCGCTTTTCAGGCTATTATGCCGGTTAGAGGTAAAATTTTAAACTGCCTTAAAGCGGAGTATGATAAAATCTTTAAAAGCGAAATCATCACCGACCTTGTAAAGGTGCTTGGTTGTGGTGTTGAGGTTAAGGGTAAAACCAGCAAGGATTTATCTACCTTTAATTTGGATAATCTTCGTTGGAGCAAAATTATAATCTGTACCGATGCCGATGTGGACGGTTTCCATATTCGCACCCTTATTTTAACAATGATTTACCGCCTTATGCCAACCCTTATTGACTGTGGCAGAGTGTTCATTGCCGAAACCCCTCTTTATGAAATTAATACTAAGGATATGACCTATTTCGCCTACGACGAAAATGAGAAAAAAGAGATTTTGGATAAAATTGGGGATGCTAAGTATAATCTTCAGCGTTCCAAGGGACTTGGTGAAAACCAACCTGATATGATGAATCTCACCACAATGAATCCCACAACCCGCCGTTTGGTTAAAATTCTGCCCGAGGATGCCGCACTCACCAGCGAAATATTTGATTTACTTCTTGGCGATAATTTGCAAGGCAGAAAGGAATACATTTCCGAAAACGGCTACCTCTATTTAGAGGACGCGGATATAAGCTAACAAAATTTATATACATCATTTAATTTAAGGAGATTTAAAAATTTATGGCTCCAAGAAAAAAGAAAACAGCCGAGAGTACGGCTCCAAAATCCGAAGCAAACGCATATATTGCAGGTGCAGGTACCGTTGTTGAGCAGCAGGTAAGCGAAACCTTAAAAGCCAACTTTATGCCCTATGCAATGAGCGTTATTGTTTCACGTGCTATTCCCGAAATAGATGGCTTTAAGCCCTCACATAGAAAGCTTTTATATACTATGTATACAATGGGACTTTTAAACGGCGGTACAATAAAATCGGCTAATATCGTGGGTCGTACAATGCAGCTTAACCCCCACGGTGATGCCGCAATTTATGATACTATGGTGCGTCTTTCAGAGGGACACGCCGCACTTTTGCACCCCTTTGTACGCTCAAAGGGTAGCTTTGGTAAGGCTTATTCGCGTGATATGCAGTGTGCCGCATCCCGTTATACTGAGGCAAAGCTAGCTCCCATTTCGGCTGAGCTTTTTGCCGATATTGATAAAGATACAGTCGATTTTGTAGATAACTATGATGCTACAATGAAAGAGCCAACCCTTTTCCCCGTAACCTTTCCAACCGTTTTGGTTAATGCAAATATGGGTATTGCGGCAGGTATGGCAAGCTCTATTTGTCCCTTTAATCTGGAAGAGGTCTGCAAAACCACCATTGCCCTTATTAAGGATGATGAGGCAGATATTATGGATACTCTGCTTGCCCCCGATTTTCCCATAGGCGGTCAGCTTCTTTATGTTAAAAATACAATGAGAAGCATTTATGAAACAGGCCGAGGCGGCTTTAAGGTACGTGGAGTTTATACCTATGATAAAGCATCAAATTGCATTGAAATCACCGAAATTCCTCCCACAACCACCACCGAAGCCATTATAGAAAAGGTTGTAGAGCTTGCAAAGGCGAAAAAAATAACCGAAATTAACGATATTCGTGATGAAACCGACCTAAAGGGTCTTAAAATTGCAATAGATTTAAAGCGTGGCACCGACCCCGAAAAATTAATGAACCGTCTGTTTAAGCTTACAACTCTGCAAGATACCTTTTCTTGTAATTTCAATATTCTTATTGCAGGTACTCCAAAGGTTATGGGCATTAAGGAAATTTTAACAGAATGGATAGCCTTCCGCTTTGAGTGTATTCGCCGCAGAGTTTACTTTGCGCTTAATAAGGCTAAGGAAAGACTTCATCTGTTAAAGGGTCTTTCAAAAATCCTTTTGGATATTGACAAAGCCATAAAAATCGTCCGCGAAACCGAAGAGGAAAAAGAGGTTGTTCCCAACCTTATGATTGGTTTCGGAATTGACGAAATTCAGGCAGAATATGTTGCAGAAATTAAGCTCCGTCATTTAAATCGTGAGTACATTCTTAAAAGACTTAAGGATGTTGAAACACTTGAGGCGGAAATCGCCGATATGGAGGATATTTTAAAAAGCCGTTCAAGGGTTAACAAAATTATGGTTAAGGAGCTGGAGGAGGTTATTAAAAAATACGGCCAGCCCCGTAAAACCGTTATCATTTACGATGCTCCTGCTAATGATGAGGATGAGGATGAGCCTGTTGATGAGTCACCCGTACATTTCTTCTTCACACGAGATGGATATTTCAAAAAAATCACTCCCCAGTCGCTTAGAATGAGTGGTGAGCAAAAGCTTAAGGAGGGTGACGAAATTATCCTTGCCGAGGAAGGCACTAATGCCGATGAGCTTTTATTCTTTACCAATAAATGTCAGTGCTATAAGGCAAAGGCGGTTGATTTTGGTGACGGTAAAGCAAGTCTGCTTGGTGATTACATCCCCGCAAAGCTTGGTATGGAGGACGGCGAAACCACACTTGCAATGGTACGCACTCGCGATTATAAGGGAATACTTTTGTTTGTGTTTGAAAACGGTCGTGTTTCCAAGGTGGATCTTTCTGCTTACTACACCAAAACAAACCGCAAAAAGCTTATTGGTGCTTTTTGTGATAAATTTACCCTACATTCAATCGTGCCTCTTAAGGAGGATGGCGAGGTGCTACTTACCTCATCAAACGGCAGAATGTTACTTCTCCACAGCGGTGCCTTGACTACTAAAACCACCCGTAATAATAACGGCGTAGCGGTTATGACACAGAAAAAGGGTCAGCGAGTATTTAATGTAGAGGTCTACGCCGAGGGTAGGCTTCAAAAACCCCACCGCTATCGTACCAAAACCCTGCCCGCCGCAGGTAGCTTTGCCTCTGCCGATGAGCAAGCCGAACAAATCAGCTTAATTTAAAAATTAAAAAAAGCGGATAGACCACTGTCTATCCGCCCAATCGTCAGCCATAATCGGTTAATATGAACTGACGATCAGAATGTAAAATAGCCTTGGTTTAATCTATTTTTTCTCGGTCATCGGTTTTAAATTAACCGCACAAACGCAAGCAATTTATTTAGCTGACAATAGTATTATTTCTATTTAAGCTTTTAAAATTAAAGGAAATGTGTGGTTATTTTTCTTTAAAATATTGACAAATTTAAAATATAGTTATATGATTAAATGTAAAGCAAATTCTTGGAGGTTTTTTAATGAAGGATATTGCAAAAACCTACAACCCCGCCGAGGTTGAGGACAGAATATATGATTTTTGGGTAAAGGGTAACTATTTCCACGCAGAGGTGGACCAAAGCAAAAAGCCTTACACCATTGTTATCCCACCGCCAAATATTACAGGCCAGCTTCACATGGGTCACGCACTGGATAACACCTTGCAGGATATTCTTATTCGTTTTCGCAGAATGCAGGGCTATTCGGCACTTTGGATGCCCGGCACCGACCATGCATCTATCGCTACCGAAGCCAAAATCGTTGAGGCAATGAAGGACGAAGGCGTTACCAAAGAGGATATTGGCCGTGACGGATTTTTAGAGCGTGCTTGGGCGTGGCGTGATAAATTCGGTAGCCGTATTATATCTCAGCTTAAAAAGCTCGGCTCCTCTTGCGATTGGGAACGTGAGCGTTTTACTATGGATGAGGGCTGTTCCAAATCTGTTAAAGAGGTTTTTGTTCGCCTTTATGAAAAGGGTCTTATCTATCGTGGTGAGCGTATAATCAACTGGTGTCCCCACTGTAAAACTTCAATTTCCGATGCCGAGGTTACCTATGAGGAAAAGGATGGAAGCTTTTGGCATCTTCGTTATCCTCTTAGTGACGGTAGCGGTTATGTAGAGCTTGCAACAACCCGTCCCGAAACTATGATGGGTGATACTTAGATTCTTGGACAAGTTTTGAGAACTTTGAAAACCAAGATAATCTACAAAACTTAGCAACCGAACCAGAAAATGTGCGAATCTATCAAGCCATTGATTTTGATGACTATCTTTCAAACGGAAAAGGAATGGTGCGATTTAAGGCACAAGTTACTGTTCCTCGCTCTGTAACATCTGACAGAACTTACACTCGGGAAAACGAAACCACAGTTCAAGTAACAGATTTAGGTGTTACAGTTAGATACGCTGTAAATAAAACCCTTGCCCTTGTTACAAGACTTTCTGACGGAAGCCCAGTGCCAAATGCAAAAGTTTATTTATACAACGGATATGATGGAACAACTTCTATAGAAGAAGTTATGACTGGAGGTCAATATTTTGCAGAAGGCACTACAAATAACGAAGGTCTTGCAATCATAGAATATGAGCCAACAAAAGCTGTTCAATGGTTCTCTCAAAGATATTTTAAAGAAGCGATTTTAGTTGCCACAGAAGATGATTGCGTAACATTTTATCCAACTTCTCATTACACAAACCGTAACGGCGTAGGAAATAGATACCCAGAATACGCACTAGACCAAGACGAAATGGTTTTTATGTTCACAGATAGAGGACTTTATAAACCAGGAGAAACTGTAACCTTCCGTGGCATAGACAGAACAAAACAACTCGGAACCTTTACTCCATACACAGGAAGTGCCACTATCACCATAAAAGATAATTCTTGGAGATACGCTACAGTTTACACCACCATAGAAACCACCACATCCCAATCTGGGGGATTTTATGGAAGTTTTACCCTCCCTGAGGATATTGAACCTGGAACTTACCTAATCGAATACAAAAGAGCAGGTTCAAACTCTACCCACAGAGAATATTTTACTGTAGCCTACTTTGAGCGATTAAAATTCCAAACATCAGTAGAAATGCCACAAACCCAAATTATTGCAGGAAATCCGATTTCTGCAAACTTAAAAGCTTCTTATCTTGCAGGAGGGGTTTTGTCTTCTGCTAATTACGAAGCCTCTTGGCACAAAGAAAGCTGGTACTTTTCTACTAATGATTTAGCCTTCAAAGGATACAAGTTTGGTCCAGTAAACTTTTACGATAGTAGAAGTTACATTAATGAAGAAAGTGGAACATTAAATGCAGAAGGTTTTGCTCGACTCTCTTGCGAAACAACAGACAACAGCATAAAAGGTGTTCCATACCGATACAGAGTTTCTGCCAACGTAACAGATGCTTCAAATCAAATGATAAGCACTTCTGGAGCAGTAGTTGTTCACCCAGCTTCATTTTACTTGGGACTTTCAAAGGCTGTGGGAGCAGGATTTGCAAAAAAAGATGTTCAGCTTGATTTTAACTACAAACTTGCTCTAACAGACGGAACAGAAGCAAAAAATCTTTCTTCGATTGCAGGAAAAGATAAAAAA
>JAGARD010000138.1 GCA_017622415.1 Clostridia bacterium
ATATAAGCATTAACAAAAGCCTTTTCAAAGGAATGCATATACTTTGCGTCACCAGTAATTCTGAAAAGCTCATAGCAAAGTCGCATCCAATGTAAAACATCGCAAATTTCGGTGGCGGAGTCGGCATAATCGGCAGCATTTTGATAGCGCTCACAGTAACCAACCGAGCCTAAAATATTACTTTCATATTTTATAAGCATTTCATAAAATGCCTTTGATGCATTAAGCAATACCTCATCGCCAGTAATACGATAAAGTTCTAAAATACCATCAAAACAGCTTGTCATTTCATAAGCTTTTGCCACCCAACCGGTACCCAAATCGTGACCTTCGTTAAGCTTTTTGGTTGATAATCCGTACCAGTTTGCAACAGGTGTGCCCGATAAAGCGTTATTTATAAGGTTGGGACGTTCGTTATCATCTCTAACCCATTCTTTAACTATATTTTTACCAAAATCAAGATATTTTTCATCGCCTGTAATACGGTAAAGCAAAAGCATAGGCTTAAGGATAGAGCAAGATGGCAATCCATCCATAACACCGCTATCCTTAACACGTGTGCCGTCGGCTTTAAACTTTGCTACAACCCAATCGGCAAGTTTAATAGCACCGCTGAGGATTTTTTCATCCTGCATATAGCCGTAGGCTTCGATAAGTGCCCAAAGAGTGTACTTTATGCCCCATATATTCCAGCAATAATCTGCTTCCCAGCCTGAATAAAGCTCTGATTTTGCAGTGTCAACAGCATATATGTTATCGGAATTTCTATATGTAGAAAGATAACCATCCTCGCGTTGAAATGATAGCATTTTATAACAGGATTTACGTAAATCCTCTTTTAAGCTATTATCATTTTTGTATGCACAGCATCTTACGGCACTAAGCATCAGCTTGCCCCAAAATTCGCTTCGCCAATAGCCAAAGGTATAAATATCGTCATATTGTGTGGAGAAAAAATCCTCGGCTTCACGCAAAATTTCATCTATTGCAAATTTACCGCTTACGCGTTCATATATAAATCTGTCAACGCGAGCCCCGATTTCTCCTTCTAAAAAACAGTCGCCAAGGGATGGTGCGTCCATAACGTTTTTTGCTTTATAATCGATTTTGAAACACATAATTTTCATTCTCCAATAATATGAATTTTAAATCCTTAAATTACACCCTTAGTAGATGGAATTTCATTTTCGAGTTTAGGGTCAATTTCAATTGCAATTGCCAAGGCTCTTGCAACGGCTTTGAAAACACCTTCAATAATGTGATGTGAGTTTTTGCCATCCAATTTTTTAATGTGGAGATTAAGCTCTGCTGAACGAGTAAAGGCGGCAAAAAATTCTTCTACAAGCTCGGTATCAAACTCACCAACCTTAGGGGAGGGAATATCGGCATCAAAGCCTAAATAAGCTCTGCCACCAAAATCAATCGCGGCAAGAATTAAGGATTCATCCATAGGAAGAATAATATGTCCGTAACGTTTAATACCTGCTTTGGTACCTGCGGCAGTTTTAATGGCTTCACCCAAAGCAATGCCAATGTCCTCGGCGGTGTGGTGAAAATCTACATCAGTATCACCGTTACAGGTAACATTTAAATCTATGCGGCTGTGCTTTGAAAATAAATCAAGCATGTGATTTAAAAAACCGCAACCCGAATTAATACTATACTTTCCTGTTCCGTCTAAATTAACAGAAAGATTGATTTTTGTTTCATTTGTATTGCGAGTAATTTGGGCAGTTCTCATTTCAAATCTATCCTTTCAAAATATCCTCAATTTCATTTACTACCGATTGCATCTGCTCATTACTGCCAACAGTAATACGAACAAAATCCTTAATGCGTTCTTTACTAAAATATCTTACCAAAATTCCGCGATTTTTAAGTTCTTCATAAAGGGATTTTGCTGAATAATCGGGATGTGATGCAAATATAAAGTTGGATTTAGAGTCTAAAACCTTAAAGCCTAATTTTATAAGCTCGGTTTTGGTTTGCTCGCGGTTTTTAATAATCTTATCAATGCAACTGTCGTAATAAGCCTTGTCCTTAATAGCGGCGGTTGCGGCACGCATTGTAAGGGAGTTTATGTTATAAGGATTAAAGGAAAAACGCATTGTTTCCAAATCCCTTATAATCTCGGCATTAGCTACTGCAAAACCAACCCTAAGACCCGCAAGCGAGCGGCTTTTGGAAAATGTCCCGATAACCATAAGATTATCATATTTTTTAGTAAGCTCTACCGCACTTGCCTTGCCAAAATCCATATATGCTTCATCCATAATAACAAGGCGGTTAGGATTTTGATTTATAAGAGCTTCAACTTCTTCTACAGAAAGCATAAGCCCAGTAGGTGCATTTGGGTTAGCAATAATAACAGGGCAGCCTAAGTCCTTATAATCTTCTACCTTTACCGAAAAATCATCCCTTAAAGGAACTTCGGTTAAATTAACACCAAAAAGCTCGGCATATACGGGATAAAAACCGTAGGTAATGTCGGGGCAGGCGAGCCTACCGCCTCTGCCTGAAAAAGCCATTACAGAAAAGGCAATAACATCATCTGAGCCGTTGCCAACAAAAATATTGTCTCTTTTTACACCAAAATTTTCTGCTAAGGCATCACGAAGCAGACCAACCTCGGGGTCGGGGTAGAGGTTTAAATCGTTTATAACCTCGGTGCTAATAGCCTCAACAACTTTTGGTGAGGGTGGGAACGGGGACTCGTTGGTATTAAGCTTTATGTAAGCCTTATCTTTTGGCTGTTCACCCGGGGTGTAAGGCTCTAAGGCAGAATATAAACTACTTAAAAATTTACTCATTTAGCTTCACTTCTTACTAGTTGTTTTCAAATCTTTTTGAAACGGCTCTTGCGTGGGCAGAAAGGCCCTCTCTCTCGGCAAAGCGAACAACATCGTCCTTAACCTTTTCAAGGGCATCGTTTGTATAATAAATAAATGAAGATTTTTTAATAAAATCATCTACCGAAAGGGGAGAACTAAAGCGGGCAGTACCCGAAGTGGGAAGTGTGTGGTTGGGGCCTGCAAGATAATCGCCTAAGGATTCTGGAACATTTTTGCCAAGGAAAATAGAACCTGCATTTTTAATAAGGTTTAAAAGCTCAAAGGGGTCATCCACGCAAACTTCTAAATGCTCGGGTGCAATAATATTGCTTATTTCTACCGCCTGCTTCATATCGTTTACAATAATGATTTTTCCGTTATCGTCAATAGAGGTGCGGGCAATTTCGGCTCGGGGAAGCTCGGGGATTTGCTTTTCAAGCTCGTCCGATACCTTTTTAGCTAACTCTTCGCTATCGGTAATAAGTACAGCGGTTGCTAGCTTATCGTGCTCGGCTTGGGAGAGCAAGTCTGCCGCAACATATTTGGGATTACAGCTACTGTCTGCCAAAACTAAAATTTCACTCGGACCTGCAATCATATCAATATCAACTAAGCCGTAGAGCTTTCTTTTTGCGGTGGCAACAAATATGTTACCGGGGCCAACAATTTTATCTACCTTGGGTACGCTTTCGGTACCAAGAGCCAAAGCGGCAACGGCCTGAGCGCCGCCTAGCTTAAATACTCTGTCAACCCCTGCAATTTTAGCGGCGGCAAGAATGTAAGAGGGTATAGTGCCGTCCTTATCAGGTGGAGTTACCATAACAATCTCTTTTACGCCTGCAATTTTAGCGGGAATGGCATTCATAAGCACTGAGGATGGATAACGTGCAGTGCCACCGGGTACATAAATACCAACCTTTTCAATAGGGGTGATTTTTTGACCTAAAATAACTCCGTCGGCATCATTAATAACGAAGTTATTTCTAACCTGATGACTGTGGAATTTATGTATGTTGTTTTTTGCAAGCTCTATGGTAGAAAGAAATTCTTTATCCTCTTTTTCGTAAGCGGTTTCAATTTCCTCTTTAGTAACCTCCAACGAAGAAAGCTTTGCACCGTCAAACTTCTCACAGTATTCAAAAAGAGCTTTATCGCCGTTTTGTTTTACGTTTGAAATTACACCCGAAACAATATCCTCAACACCTGTTTCTAAATTTATATCACGTGTTAAAATATCTTTAATTTCGGTGTTTTCAATATTCATTATTTTAATCACTTATTTTTCCTCCAATACCTTTTGCAAACTGTCACAAAGGCTGTCTATTTCGTCCTTTTTAAAGGTGTATGACGAACGGTTTGCAATAAGACGAGCACTTATAGGCAAAAACTTTTCAAAAACCCTTAAATTGTTTTCTTTTAAGGTTGTTCCTGTTTCAACAATATCCACAATTACATCCGAAAGACCAACCAAGGGTGCAATTTCAATAGAGCCGTTAAGCTTTATAATTTCGATTTCGCGGTTAAAGGACATATAATGCTTTTTGGCAATGTTTGGGAATTTTGTTGCTACACGAATGGGACGGCTTGGGTCTTCCCTATATTCGTTTGGTGCAGCTACACACATACTGCATTTTCCGAGCTTTAAATCTAAAAGCTCATAAAGCGAAAGACCGCATTCATCCAAAATATCCTTACCTGCGATGCCAATATCGGCAGCACCGTGATAAACATAAACAGCAACGTCGGAGGGCTTAACAAGTAGGTATCTAACACCGTTTTCTTTGTTTTCAAAAACAAGCTTGCGGTTATCGTCGTAAATTTCACTGCAATCATATCCGATAGAGGCAAAAAGATTATAAACCTTGTCCCCAAGGCGACCCTTTGGTAATGCTATGGTAATCATTCTGCCACCTCCGTTAGATTGCCGTTTTCATATTTGAAAACCTTTTTGGCTTTTACGCCATCAGGCATTTTTCTTTCAACACGCACCTTTTGACCGCTTTTACACATATCATTCACAGCGGTTAAAAGCTTTGCATCGCTTTGGTCATAAATAATAATTGCATCGCAGTCAAATTTACTTTTGTTGGGGTAGTGAAGATTTAATCCGTCAAGGTAAACCGCAAAGCCAAAAGCTCCGCCGTCACCGCGTATTTTTTTAGCAAGACTGTCGTATCTACCGCCTGAGAGTACGGGGGAGGGGGAGTTTTTAACATAGCCTTGAAGTAAAATTCCGTTGTAGTAATCAAGATGGTTAAGAACCGATAAATCAAATTTTAAATTTTTATATAAATCCATTTGGCAAAGAGCATCACAAAGAGCACTCAGCTCATCATAAGCGGCGGCTGTTTTATCACTTGTTACAAGCTCTTTAAGAGTTGGCAGAACTTCGTTAAGATTACCGCTTATGGAAGAAATTTTTATAAGACGCTCGGTAATAGCTTTATCAACTTTGTTTTCCTCACAAAAGCGTACAAGGTCGTGACGGTTTTTGCGTTTTATAAAGCCTAAAATCTTTCTTCGGCGTTCACCAATAATGCCTGCATCCTCTAAAGCGGAAGAAACAAAGGCAATGTGTGAAATTATAAGGCTGAAATTAGAATCTATTTTATCAAGACTTTTAAGGGCAAGCAAAACAATTTCGGCAGTAGCGTGTGAGTCAACATTGCCTAAAAGCTCAATACCGCATTGCTTAATTTCCTTGCAATCGTGGGTATCCTCTGAAATGCGATAAACATTTTCGTTGTAATAATAGCGTGCATTAGCAAAGGGCAGAGTGCGTGCGTTTTTTACTATGGAAAGGGTAATATCGGGTTTAAGTGCCATTAATTTTCCTGCAGAATTGTTAAAAGCAATAATTCCGTCGGTGGAAAGGAAATCTCTGTTGTCACTGTAAAAACCGTATTCCTCAAATTTACTCATACAATATTTTTGGTAACCAAATTGCTCATAAAGCTTGGAAAGCTCTAAGGGCAAACGGTCCTCTGTGGGAAGAGAATTAATGAAATTTTGCAAAATATATTCCCCCAATTATAAATGTAAAAATATTCATCTTATTATAATATATTTTTACGCTTTAGTCAACTAAATTTTTTTGCTGCTGAAAACTTAAAAATAAAAATCGGCAAAGATTATATTTTTACATAAATAAAGCCATTTTGTTTGTGCTTTTTGTATATAAACTTTATCTATTTAAACAAACGGTATATGTACATAATCGCAGTTGACAAAGAAGTGTTTTATGGGTATAATATTTAATTAGGGTGATGAGCAAATGGAAAACGAAAAAAAGAGTTCAAAAAAGGTTAAAAAGGTCGTATTTTGGGTATCTCTGGCGATTTTTCTGCTTGGGCTTATTTTTATTGCATTTTTACTTATAAATACCTATTTATTCCCTGAAATAAACGAGCCAATTCCCGTTTCTTCTGATGTTTCTTCGGCTCCCCAGCCTGAGCTTCCCGATAATCCCATTAATTTTGAGATAGAAAAACAAAAATACCCCGATATTTATGCTTGGATTAACATACCTAATACAAATATTAATTATCCCGTAGTACAGCATCCCACCAAGGATGATTATTATTTAAACCGTAATGCTGAGCAAAAATATACTCAGGCAGGGGCAATATATTCCGAAATAAAAAACAGCAAAGATTTTTCCGACCCTAATACGGTTTTGTACGGCCACAATATGCTTAACGGCTCAATGTTCCGCGACCTTCATAAATTTAGAAAAGACGAAAAATTTTGGAACGAAAATAAATATATTTATATTTACACCAAGGGTCATATTTTAACCTATGAAATTTGTGCCGCATACAGATATGATAACCGTCACATTTTAAACTCATTTAATTTTTCCGACCCTGCCGTTTTTGAAGACTATTTGGAGACGGTTAAAAATCCTAAGTCGTTAATATCACGTACACGTGAAGTTGCGCTTAATAAAGACTCTAAAATACTTACTTTAAGCACCTGCATAAGCAATCCTGCTTATCGCTATTTGGTACAGGGGGTACTTGTAAAAGATGAACCAACAAAATGATTCCCAAAATTCGCCTTTAAATGGCGATGATAATGAAAAGCTTAATACTATGGAAGAAATAAAAACCGATGAAGTAGCCGAAAACAGCGAGTCTTCCAAACCACAAAAGAAAAAAAGCAAGCTAAAAAAAATTCTTTTATGGATTTTAATTATTCTTTTGGTTTTAATTTTATCGGGCGTTTTAACTGTTTTTATATTAATTGAAAAGGGCAAAAGCTCTCTTTTGAATGTTGAAAGTATGAAAATTGACCCATCGGGAAGCGTGAGCGAGATAGAGGTTGAGGATGACGGAAAAACCGTAGAATTTGAAGGTAAAAAATATATCTATAATGAAGATATGACCGCAATCCTTTGCATTGGTGTAGATAAGGAGGAATTCTCTGATGCCCCCGATGTTAAGGGAAATAACGGTCAGGCAGACGCTTTGTTTTTGTGTGCTATGGATACCAAAACAGGCAAAACCACTCTAATTCCCATTTCGCGTGATTCAATGGTGGATGTTGATATTTATTCGGGCGATGGAAATTATATTTCCAGCTCTAAAAAACAGCTTTGTCTTTCCTATGCCTACGGCGATGGTAAACATACCAGTTGTGAAAATACAGTAAGGTCTGTATCTAGGCTTTTTTATGGACTGCCAATTAACTCTTATGTAGCTATTGACCTAAAAGCAATTGAAGTGCTTTCTGAAAAGGTTAGTGGCGTTACGGTTATTCCCGACGAGAATTTTTCCTATCTGGGATATAATTATTATAAAGGCGTAAAAACAACCCTCAAGGGTAAAAAAGCCAGAATTTTTGTTCAGGGAAGGGACCAATCAAAGCTGGACTCCAATCTTAACAGAATGGCACGTCAAAAACAGTTTGTAACAGCATTTTTCAATAAAGCTATAGAAAAAACAAAGAAAAAAATAACCTTTCCTGTTGATGTCTATAATTCTACAAATGAGTATATAATAACCGATTTAGATGTTGCAGAAATCAGCTTCCTTGCAAGCTGTGTTATTAAAAACAATATCGGACTTCAGTATAAGACAATTGAAGGCAGTGTTGTAAAGGGCGACGAGCACGCCGAATATTATGTTGATGATAATTCGGTTTATAATGCTATTATTGAGGTTTTTTATAAGCCCGTTTCTTAAAGTGCTAAAAAAACAATTTTATTCCCATAAAATGTAATATGCAGTTGACAAATATACTAAATATGGTATATAATATAATTTGTGATTGTAGGTAATCTTTTTAAAAATAGGAAATGATAATATTAATATTATAGACAAGCCCATTAAAGGAGTGCCGAATTTTGGAAAAATTCATTATTCAGGGCGGAAACAGGTTGGAAGGTAGCGTTCGTATAAGCGGTGCAAAAAATTCGGTTGTTGCTATACTTCCCGCGGTACTTCTTAGTGACGGCGTTTGCCGCATTGAGAATGTTCCCAATATATCTGATGTCTCTGTCACTTTAAAAATATTATATGAGCTGGGTGCAAAGGTAAGAATGATAAATCAATCCACCTTTGAAATTGACCCAACAGGTATAAATTCATATATAATATCTAAAGAAATGAGTAGCCGTATGCGTGCCAGTAGCTATTTTATCGGTGCAATGCTCGGGCGATTTAGAAAGGCAAGAGTTGCACCTCCTGGCGGTTGCGATTTTGGTGTTCGTCCTATTGACCAACACATTAAAGGCTTTCAGGCACTTGGTGCTCGCGTTATTATTGATAACGGTATGGTCGATGCAAGAGCATTAAGACTTACCGGAGCTCCTATATATTTAGATATGGCTTCGGTTGGTGCTACCATAAATATTATGCTTGCTGCCGCTAAGGCAGAGGGCCTTACGGTTATTGAAAATGCGGCGAAGGAGCCCCATATTGTTGACCTAGCCAACTTTCTTAACTCTATGGGTGCCGATATTATGGGTGCAGGTACAGATATTATAAAAATTCGCGGTGTTTCAAAATTAAACGGCGTTAATTACAGTATAATTCCTGACCAGATTGAAGCAGGTACTTATATGGCGGCAGTTTGTGCTACAGGCGGTAATGTTTTAATAGATAATGTTATCCCCAAGCATCTTGAATCAATAACGGCTAAGCTTGTGCAAATAGGTGCCGAGGTTGAGGAGTACGATGAAAGCCTACGTATTATTATGAATACATCTGCTAAGGCTTGTAACGTAAAAACAATGTACCACCCTGGATTTCCTACCGATATGCAACCTCAGATAACGGCACTTTTAGCCTTGGCAGAGGGTACAAGCATTGTTACTGAAAGCGTGTGGGCAAACCGCTTTAGATATACCGATCAGCTTACCTTTATGGGAGCGGATATAAGTGTTGAGGGTAGAACTGCCGTTGTTAAGGGTGTTCCAAAGCTTGTTGGTGCTCCCGTATCGGCTACCGACCTTCGTGCAGGTGCGGCACTTATTATAGCAGGTCTTGCCGCAGAAGGCACTACTGAGATAGAAAGCATTGAATATATTGACCGCGGTTATGAAGATGTAGTTGAAAAAATAACTGCACTTGGTGGCAATATAAAGCGGGTTAACATTCCCGAGCCTTCAATGTTTAAAGAAGCACTTTAATTTTATTAATTTTTACGGCCACAAGCACAAAAAGTGTTTGTGGCTGTGTTTTGGACGGTGAGAAAATGGCAAAAATATCGGCAATGTTTAGCGGAAGTAGGGGAAACTGTACATTTGTTTCCTCGGGTAATAGTTCTTTAATTGTAGATGCAGGCGTTAGTGCAAAGCAAATTATTTTAGCTATGCAACAGCGTATGCTCGACCCCGAAGAGCTTGGCGGTATTTTTATAACCCACAGTCACGCCGACCATGTTTCGGGTTTAAGGGTTTTGCTTAAAAAAATAAACATTCCCGTTTACGCTTCTAAAGAAACCTTAGGTTCACTCATTTTAGCAGATGTCTTTAATTCAAAAAGCAGATATTATGATATTGAAGAGGTACCCGAACTTTTTATGGATATTGGTGTTCAGTTTTTTAGAACAAGTCACGATTGTCCTGGCTCAGGCGGGTATGTTTTCACCTTCGCAAATGGAGAAAAAGCGGCAGTTTGTACAGACTTGGGCTACATAAGCGATACCGTTCGTAGTGCTATTACGGGAGTAAAGACGGTTGTTATTGAGTCAAATCACGATGTTGGTATGCTTCAAAACGGAATTTATCCCTTTGCTACAAAACAAAGAATTTTAAGTGATGAGGGGCATCTTTCAAATGTCGCTTGTGCGAATGAATTGCCCAAGCTTGTAAAAAACGGCACATCTAATATAATACTTGCCCATTTAAGCCGCGATAACAATACACCCGATTTGGCAAATGTTACAGCTAGGTCTGTGCTTGTTGAAAATGGTTTTAAGGAGAACAAAGATTATATACTTAATGTAGCACCACCCTCGGGCGGAAAGATAATGTATATATAATATGTATGTTATAGGTGAAAAACAATGCAAAAGATTACACTTATTTCGGTTGGCAGATTAAAAGAAGATTTTTTTAAAGCGGCTGAAAAGGAGTACGCAAAAAGACTTGGCGGATTTTGCGATTTAAAAATAATAGAGGTAAATCAAAAGCAGTTGCCGTCCAATCCATCTGATGGACAAATTGAAGCGGCTTTATCATTAGAGGCAGACGAAATAATTTCTAAAATTCCCAAAGGCAGTGAAATCATCACCCTTTGTATTGAGGGCAAGCTTTATTCAAGCGAGGAATTAAGCCAAGTGATAGAAAACAATGCGAATATGGGCTCGGGGAATATAACCTTTATTATAGGTGGTTCCTTTGGACTTAGTGAAACGGTTAAGGCAAAAAGCAAAATACGCCTTTCAATGTCAAAAATGACCTTTCCGCACCGCTTGGCAAGGGTTATGCTTTTAGAGCAAATATACCGTGCTTTTCAAATAGGAGCGGGCACAAAATATCATAAATAACTAAAAAACGGTCGGTTTTGTGTCGGTTTACTGTCTTTTTGTAAAAAAAATATATAAATCTTAAAAAAAGTTAAATAAAACGCTTGACCTTTAGGGGGTATTGTGCTATAATCTATGATACCTCTCGAGGGTCTTTTTTTTGTGCGCTTTTTTAAAAACGGTTGCAAAAAGCGTGAAAAAGGATTTTCGGTTCTAAAGCCAACATAATGTTCTTCGTTCGTCGGTCTTGAGCATACCGCGAATACGTTGGTCTTTGGTTGAGGGAGGCTCAATTTACTTCAGTAATTGAAGCAAAAAATATTTCCGTAAAACGGGAGGTGCCGTCATGAGAGTAAAAATCACTTTAGCTTGTACCGAATGCAAGCAACGCAATTACAACACTATGAAGAACAAGAAGAATGACCCTGATAGACTGGAAATGAACAAGTACTGTCGGTTCTGCCGGAAGCATACGCTTCACAAAGAAACAAAGTAGGGGGTGTAGCAAGTATGAAATTAACTAAAGCATGCAATAAAACAACCCAAATCTTAATGATTGTTGCATCTGTAGCTGCACTTGTTTTGTTCTTTTTGACGTTCGCAACCGTAACTTCGTCAGATGGAAAGTCAACTCTTGACCTTGCTGGTTCACAGTTAGCCTGGAACGGTGATGTTGAGCTTAACGGTCAAACAGTAGAAATGGCAAAATCCACCGATATTTGGTTCTGCTTTATCTTAACCTTGGTTGGCATTTTGTTCTCTGCTCTTACCTTTAAATTTAAAGGTATGCGTTATGCCGCTCCTGCAGTCACTTTGGGTGCCGGTATTTATATGCTGGTAATCGCTTGCAGCAAGCCTGCAGAGTTCGTAGACCTTCGCCCTATTGATACAGTTTATTCTTGGGGTAGTATTGAATACGGTTTTGCAGTATGGGGTGTAACCATCGCATTACTTCTTGCAGCCGCTTTTGGTGTTGCACATCTTCTTTTGGATGATTACGTTTTTGTAAGCACATCTAAAACTGCCAAGTACACAATTCCCAAGCGATTAGTACGCTTCATTAAGGATTATAAGAGTGAAGTTAAGAAAATCGTTTGGCCTACCAGAAAGACTGTTTTCAAAAACACAGTTATTGTTTTAGCAATCTGTCTTATTTTAGGTGCATTTATTTGGCTTGTGGATTTTGGTCTGGCACAATTGCTTGATCTAATTTTCTGAACGGAGGCTGCTTAATGTCTGAGCTTAGCGAAGCAAAATGGTATGTAGTTCATACCTATTCCGGTTATGAAAACAAGGTTGCTACCGATTTGGAAAAAATGGTAGAAAACCGCAAGATGCAAGATCTTATTTTGGACATAAAAATTCCTACCGAAACGGTTAAGGAAATTAAGGAGGATAAGGTGCGCGAGGTTGAGCGCAAAATATTCCCCGGATATGTTCTTATTAAAATGATTGTTACGGATGATTCTTGGTATGTTGTTCGTAATACCCGCGGTGTAACAGGCTTTGTAGGTCCCGCCTCTGAGCCGGTTCCTCTGTCCGATGCAGAGGTTGCCGCATTAGGCGTTGATAAACGCACGGTTGAAGTCAGCTACAAGCTTGGCGATTTGGTTAAAGTCATTTCAGGTCCCCTTAAAGGTATGGAAGGCTCTGTTATTTCAATCGATGAAGAAAACAATGTTGTCAGCGTTAAAATTTCTATGCTCGGTCAGGAAATTCCTGCCGAAATGGAATTAGACCAGGTTACTCCTGCGTTTTAAAAACAAAAATTTGCGTATAACGCGTTTAAAGCAGATTAAATTCTGCTTCAAGTGGGAGGAGCAAAAAATATCATCTGCTCCGCCTGACGGTAAGCTTACCGTCTTACCACAATTTTGGAGGTGCAAAAAATGGCTCAAAAAATTATTGGCTATATCAAACTGCAAATTCCTGCTGGAAAGGCAACTCCGGCCCCACCGGTCGGCCCTGCACTCGGTCAGCACGGTGTAAACATTATGGCTTTCACCAAGGAATTCAATGAACGCACAAAGAATGATGCAGGTCTTATCATTCCTGTTGTTATCACTGTTTATGCAGACCATTCTTTCAGTTTTGTAACAAAGACTCCGCCCGCAGCAGTTCTTATTAAAAAGGCTTGCGGAATCGAGAGCGGATCCGGCGTTCCCAACAAGACCAAGGTTGCAAAGATCACCAAAGAGCAGGTTACAAAGATTGCCGAGCAGAAAATGCCCGACCTTAATGCCGCTTCTGTTGAAGCTGCCGCAAGTATGATTGCTGGTACAGCTCGCAGTATGGGCATCGAAGTAATCGATTAGTGCTCCTGGGTGGGAGGAAAAAATCCGATTAACCACTTTATTTGGAGGTAAAACAATGAAACACGGAAAAAAATATAATGAAAGTGTAAAGCTTATCGAAACAGGTAAGTTTTACGATGTAGATGAGGCTATGGGCCTCGCAGTTAAAACTGCAACAGCAAAGTTCGATGAAACTGTTGAAATACACGTTCGCTTGGGTGTTGACTCTCGTCAGGCAGACCAGCAGGTTCGTGGTGCTATCGTTCTTCCTAACGGTATTGGTAAGGATGTTCGCGTACTTGTTATCACCAAGGGTGACAACGCTAAGGCTGCTGAAGAAGCAGGTGCAGACTTCGTAGGTGCTGAGGAAATGGTAGCTAAAATTCAGAACGAAAACTGGTTAGATTTTGATGCAGTTATCGCTTCTCCCGATATGATGGGCCTTGTTGGTCGTCTTGGTAAAATCTTAGGCCCCCGTGGTCTTATGCCTACTCCTAAGGCAGGTACCGTTACTCCTGACGTTGCTAAGGCTGTTACCGAAGCAAAAGCAGGTAAGGTTGAGTACCGCTTAGATAAAACCAACATCATTCACTGCCCCATCGGTAAGGTTTCCTTTGGTGAGCAAAAGCTTAAGGAAAACTTTGATGCCCTTATGGGTGCTATCGTTAAGGCTAAGCCTGCTGCTACTAAAGGTCAGTATGTTAAGTCTTGTGCAGTAGCTACTACTATGGGTCCTGGCATTAAGCTTAATGTTGCCCGTTTTGGTAACTAATAAACAGTTTCTTATTTCGTTTGCGGGGTAGGGATATAAAACTCCTTGAAGCTCCGCCCGAAATTGGATGAAACGCCACGCGTTTCGGTAACTAACAATTAATTAAAACACAAGTATAAAAAATACTTGACATTTTATTATACTTGTGTTACAATATCAATGTTGCATTCCCAAGACAGTAGGTTGTTTTAACGTAAATCCTACCGAGGATAGGCTTTAAGAAGTTAATATTTACTTCTGCTATTATGTATTTTTCTGCCTACCTCGATTATGTCTCGGGGTAGGCATTTAATTTTTCAGGAGGTGAAATAAAATGCCAAGTGAAAAGGTTTTAGAACAAAAGAAAGCC
>JAGARD010000139.1 GCA_017622415.1 Clostridia bacterium
AAGAATTTCACGGTCAATATAATTTAATCCCAAAAACAAATTATCATAAATGCTACCCACTTCTTTTGATTTTTCATCAAGTTGAGTTTTAGTTTTTCCACTGGTTTTATAAATTTCAATAGCACGGACAATTCGTTTTTTATCATTTACGGATATTTTTTCAGCCGATTTTGGGTCGATTGCTTTAAGATATTCGTAAAGCTTTTCCAAACCATTTTTTTCTATTTCTAATTCCAGTTCCTCACGAACACCTAAAGACTTAATATCATCACCAAAATCTAAGTTTTCTGCTAATGCAGAAATATATAAGCCTGTTCCGCCAACAACAATTGGAAGCTTGTTTTTAGAGTGTATTTTAGCGATTTTCTCTTTAGCGAGGGCTACGTATTCGCAAACAGAAAATTTTTCATTAGGACTTAAAAATTCAAATAAATAATGTGGTATTCCCTGCTTTTCGCTCTCATCAGGAGCGGCAGAGGCAATATGCATACCTTTATAAATTTGCATAGAATCGCCTGAAATTATCTCACCGCCGAAGTGCTTGGCAATTTCAATAGAAAATGAGGTTTTACCCGAAGCAGTAGGCCCTACAATATAAATAACAGGTTTATTTTTCAACATTTAACCTAACCTACCAAACTGTTTTTCTATTTGTGAACGCTTAAGCTCAAACGCAATGGGTCTGCCATGAGGACAGTACATTAGTTTTTTACTTGTAAGCACAGTAACGGCAAGACTTTGCAATTCCTCACTAGACGTAATATTACCCGCCTTAATTGCCGATTTACAAGCAATGCTATGAAGTATATCGTCAATTTTTTGTGGTTTGGGCTGACCGCTGTTTTTTAAGGTTTCTGCTATTTCACTTATTAGATTTGAAATATTATCGCTACCTAAAATAGCAGGCACAGCTCTAACAATAACAGTATTATCACCAAACTCTTCTACTTCAAATCCAAAATCACTAAGCATTGATAAATTAGAAATTATTGCATCAAATTCTTCGGTAAGTAAACTAACACTTATTGGAGTTAAAAGCATTTGACTTTGAATTTCAAGCTCTGCTTTAAGCTTTTCAAAATTAATACGCTCGTGAGCCGCGTGCTTATCTATGAGATACAATGACTCATTATATGAAACAATAATATATGTAGCAAACGCTTCGCCGATATATTTAATATTAAGCGGATCAATATCAGGATTAATATCTAAATCAAATTTTTTATTTGAAGCAAACGATGTAGGCTCTTTGTTAGATGTATCTTGTTTAATATCTTCGTGCTTTGAAGTTTCTTCATCAGAAACTTCGATATCTATATTGGTTTTTGGTGCTTTGGGAAGTTCATCATCAAAAACCACCTGATATATGGGCACACTAACTTCTTTTGATGAAGAGAAATTATTATCGCCCGATGAATCGTTCAAAACTAAAGGCTTGTCATTATTATTAACTAAAGGAGCTTTTTTTTGAGAGCTTTCTGTTTTTTGGGGTGTATTAATTTCAGACGAAACAGACTTTTTTTCATCATTAGCAATAACATTGAGCTTTGTTTGAGTAAATTCATCAACAGAGGCAAATATATTAGTTGGCTTTTTTGAATTTATTTGAAGCTCGGGACGGTGGTCGCCCAAAGTAATAGCCTGACGAGTGCCCCTATAAACAATATCGAATATTCTGCGTTCATCTGCAAAACGAACTTCAGTTTTTGCGGGATGAACATTAACATCAACCGTACCTGCAGGTATAGAAAGATTTAAAACAGCTGCAGGAAATTTGCCGACCATAGCTG
>JAGARD010000140.1 GCA_017622415.1 Clostridia bacterium
ACGGGCATCCTTTTCTGCCAAAGCCTTGCAGATTGACAGCGTATTATCGGTTGAGCCGTCATCCACCAAAACTATTTCAAAGTTTTGATAGCTTTGTTCAAACACCGAATTTATACATTCCTCAATATATTTTTCACGATTATAAACAGGTATTATAACCGAAACCATACCGCTTTTTATGTTCATAATACTACTCCCTAAAACGTTATAGGACAGTCGAGGACGCCTGTCCCTACAAATTCAAAACCTGAAATTCTTCGCCCTCTGTTATTTTTACGTTATAACCCATATTTTGCAGTTTAATTATGTTTTCTCTTTTTTGACCTACCATTGCTGAAATTTTATGTTTAGGCAAACGAATTTCAATATCACCCTTTGGGATGTTTTTATCCTTAATAATTTTAAAAACCTTTTTAAGCAACACTCGGCTTTGTGAGAGCTCGCCAAAGGCTGGATGCCAAGGACCCGTAACAAAGCCATCCACCTCAACGGTGTGAAGACCAACTCGAATTACGCTTATATTTGCCTTTTCAAAAATAATTAAAAGCTTTGATACAAGCTCTACCGCCTGCTCCAGACTTTGAGGCTCATACTCGCCCTTTTTATAAAGCGAATAAAGATATGTTCCTTTTAAAAGCAGAGTGGGATAAATTCTAACAGTATCGGCACCAAACTGTATTATTTTTTCAGCCGTTAAAATGGCTTTTTCATCGGTATCGCCAAGCAGTCCCGTCATCATTTGAAGGCCAAGCGAAAAGCCGTACTGCTTTATTAAGCTGCAAGCTTTTTTTACATCCTCTACGGTATGACCGCGGTGGTTGAGCCTTAAAACAGTATCATCCAAGCTTTGGCAACCAAGCTCGATAGCCGTTACCCCTTTTTGCTTTAAAAGCTCTAATATTTCGGGGGATATGGCATCGGGTCTTGTGGAAATTCTAATACCCGAAACGGTGCCGTTTTTTACATAGATGTAGCCTGCATCTAAAAGCTCACACATATAGCCCTTTTCTATTGCCGTAAAGCTACCGCCGAAAAAGGCAAGCTCGGTATTTTTAGGGTTATATGAGGGATGTGCCGCGGCGGTTTCCACTGCCTTTATGACGTCATCCTTTGTTGGCGAAATTTTTTCGCCTGTGATTGTATTCTGATTGCAAAAGCTACATTGATTAGGGCAACCTATGTGCGGCACAAAAACCGAGATATTACCGTGCCTCATAGTTCAATTCCCATAAGGAGCAAGGCTTTTTTTGCCGCCGCCTGCTCGGCGTTTTTCTTGCTGTGACCACTGCCCTCACCAATTACATTGGAATTAAGATGCACCTCAACAGTAAAGCATTTGTCGTGGTCGGGGCCTGTTTCTCCCGTTAAGACGTATGTAAGCTTTTCCTCAGGATTACGCTGAATAATCTCCTGAAGCTCGGTTTTATAATCCTTAAAATTTTCGTTTTCTAAATGTGAAAGCTCACTTTTTATAAAACGTAAAACGTGTTTCTTAGCAGGCTCCATACCGCCATCTAAATAAATGGCAGCCAAAATAGCCTCGAAAGCATCTGCCAAAATTGAAGGACGTGCGGCACCGCCGTTGGCTCTTTCGCCCTTACCCAAAAGAATGTAATCTCCCACTCCCAGCTGTTTTGAAAAGGAGCAAAGACTTTTTTCGCAAACTAAAGAGGCACGAAGCCTGGTAAGCTGACCCTCGGGCAGATTTGGAAAGTTTTTATAAATATAATCCGAAACAATAATGGAAAGTACCGAATCGCCCAAAAACTCCAGTCTTTCGTTGGAGGTTGTGCTTCCCTTTTTTTCATTGGCATAAGAGGAATGTGTGAGTGCGTTTTTTAGTAGCCCTTTATTTTTAAATGTATATTTTAAGTTTTTTTCTAACTGTTCCATAACATTTACATCCTAAAAAATAATTAAATTTATTCTGTCAGACTGCCCGAAATTTTTTCAATTACACCGTTTGACGCAAAGGCTACCGCCTTGCCGATAGCGTTTTTAATTGCCTTACCGTTAGAGGAACCGTGTGCCTTAAAAACAGGCTTGCGAGTACCAAGCAAGGGGGCACCGCCAACTTCGGTGTAGTCTGATTTTGCTTTAATTTCATAAAGACCCTTTTTAATCATAAGAGCGGCAATTTTAGTTTTAAGATTTTTATAAAGCACATTTTTTATCATTGAGAACATTGTAAGACTAACACCCTCAATTAGTTTTAGTGCGATATTACCTGTAAAGCCGTCGGCTACCACAACATCTGTTTCACCTTTAGGAATTTCACGGGATTCCACATTGCCTATGAAGTTTATGGGAGCATCCTTTAAAAGGGCATAGCTTTCCTTATAAAGCTCCGAGCCCTTTGTATCCTCGGTGCCTATATTAAGCAGACCTACGGTAGGATTTTTTCTACCATCTACCTTTTCCATATAAACCGAGCCCATAATACCAAACTGATAGAGCATTTCGGGACGACAATCGGCATTTGCACCTATATCCAGCATAAGGTAGTTGCCCTTTTTACCGGGGATAAACGATGCGAGAGCCACCCTTTTAACACCCTTAATTCTTTTAACTATAAGGGAGCCACCAACAACAAGTGCACCTGTGCTTCCTGCCGAAACAAAAGCATCACCCATACCGTCTGCAAGGGCTTTAAGACCTACAGCCATAGATGTGTTCTTTTTGGATTTTATGATTTCGGTAGGGTCGTCGTGCATATCCATTATATCATCTGCCTGCAAAATTTCCATTCCCTCTAAGGATATGGAATTTTCGCCTGCACATTTTTTGATTTTGGTTTCATCGCCAGCCAAAACAATGTCCACCGAGTATTCCTTTACTGCTGCTGCCGCACCCTCTAAAACGCTGAGTGGTGCGTTATCTCCGCCAAATGCATCTACAATTATTTTCATAAAATTTTCTTCCTTTACTGATTTTTAAAAGCTTCAACCGTTTTTTCAAAATCCTCTAAGCCTCTTTTAGCTAAGAGGCCGTAACGCTCCTTTTTATCGCGGATACGCTCGGCAAGAGGTGGTAAAAGCCCAAAATTGGCACCCATAGGTTGAAATTTTTTGGTTTCATAGTCGGTGATATAGTTTATTATTGCACCAAGCATAGTGGTTGTGGGAAGTAAAAGTGGATTTTTACCGTTTATATAGGCAAAAACATTAAGTCCAGCCAAAATACCCGACGCCGCCGATTCCATATATCCCTCTACACCCGAAAGCTGACCTGCAAAAAACACATTAGGACTAATTTTTAGTGAAAGATTTTTGACCAGTAGCTTTGGGGAATTAATAAAGCTATTGCGATGCATAACACCATACCGCATAAATTCGGCATTTTTTAGGGCGGGAATCATAGAAAATACCCTTTTTTGCTCGCCGAATTTAAGGTTTGTTTGAAAACCTACAAGGTTGTACATACTGCCCTCGCAGTTTTCTTTTCTAAGTTGTAAAACCGCCCAAGGCCTGTGCCCTGTATTGGGGTCGGTAAGACCTACGGGCTTCATAGGACCAAAGCGGATTGCATCCACCCCGCGAGATGCCAATATTTCAATAGGCATACAGCCCTCATAAACGGTGGGGTCGCCCTCAAAATCCTTTAAGGGGGCACGTTCAGCCGAAATTAATGCCGAATGGAATGCCTCATACTGCTCCTTGTTAAGGGGGCAATTTATATAATCCTCACCGTCGCCCTTATCGTAACGGCTCTGATAAAAAGCCGAGTTCATATCTATGCTATCGCCCGAAACTATCGGTGCTGCGGCATCGAAAAAGTTTAGGTATTCACTGCCTAAGGTTTTCTTTATATCCTCGGCCAAGGCATCATCAGTAAGGGGGCCTGTTGCGATGATAGTAATACCGTCTGTAGGGATTTTTTCTACGCACTCATATTTTATTTCTATATTCGGGTGATTTTTAATTTTTTCGGTAATATACTCTGAAAAACCGTTTCTTTCCACCGCCAAAGCTCCGCCTGCGGGGACAGAAAATTTATCTGCAGCCTCTAGGCAAATCGAGCCTAATCTTCGCATTTCTTCCTTTAACAGACCTGCCGCAGACTCAATTCTTGCAGCTTTAAGCGAGTTTGAACAAACAAGTTCGGCAAATAAATTGGATTTATGGGCGGGAGATTTTTTATAAGGCTTCATTTCATAAAGGGTAACCTTTACACCTTTATTAGCCAAGGTGTAGGCAGCCTCGCAGCCCGCAAGGCCCGCACCTATTATATTAACCCTATTATTCATCCTTTTTACCCTTTGATGCCGTCTTTTTTGTGGTAGATTTTTTAGTCGCTGTCTTTTTAGCGGTGGATTTTTTCTTTGCCGCCGCCTTTTCTCTACCCTCTATTCTGGTTGGACAATCACTGTTTATGCAATAGGTTCTGCCACGTGTACCTTTAAGCATAAAACTACCGCAGGTTTCACAAACCTCACCTGTGGGAACACCTGGGGCGGCAAAATCACATTCAGGGTAATTGGAGCAAGCGTAAAAGGTTTTGCCCTTTTTAGAACGCTTTTTAACAAGCTTTCCGCCACATTTTGGGCAGGGCTCTTTAACCTCATCCTCAGGAAGAGGCTTTGCATTTTTGCACTCGGGGAAGCCTGGGCAAGCAAGGAATTTACCAAAGCGACCGCTTTTTATAACCATTTTTCTGCCGCAAAGCTCACAAACCTCATCAGTTTCCACTTCGGGTACCTTTAGCTTTTGACCTTCAAGCTCGCTTTCTGCGGCGGAAAGACTGCTTTCAAAATCGTTATAAAAATCCTCTAATATCTTCTGCCATTTGAAATCACCGTGTTCAATTTTATCTAATGACTGTTCCATACCTGCAGTAAATTTAACATCT
>JAGARD010000141.1 GCA_017622415.1 Clostridia bacterium
AACTGAAAGGCTTAAAAGTAAATTTTTTGGGTGACAGCATTACTGCGGGAGCGGGTTCGTCCGACAAGGAAAACACCTGCTTTGTGGCTTTAATGCAGAAAAAATACGGTGCAGTTAGCCGCAACTACGGTATTGGCGGCACCCGTATTGCACGCAAGGCAACGCCCTCTGAAAATGCTGAGTTTGATTTAGATTTTTGCGGTCGTTTTAATGAGATGGATGACGATGCTGATATGGTTTTTGTTTTCGGCGGTACCAATGATTTCGGTCACGGTGATGCACCTATAGGAAGCTTCACAGACAAAACTCCCTACACCTTCTACGGTGCACTTCACACTCTTTTTACGGGTCTTATAAATAAGTATCCTACCTCTAAAATATGTGTTATTACTCCTCTTCATCGCATTGATGAAAATGGCTCTAGTAGTAAGCTTATTGATTTTGTAAAGGCAATCCGCGAGGTAGCCGAATTTTATTCCTTGCCCGTTTTAGACCTCTATGCAAATTTTGGAATTAACCCTCAAATTCCCGTTATGATGGAAACCTATATGCCCGACGGACTTCACCCCAATGATAACGGCTATAAAATAATTGCAGAGAAGGTAGCCGCATTTATTCGTGCTATGTAGTGCATTTTCACAAAATAAATCTTACTATAAATTTAAATTTTTTAAAATTTGCTATTGCAATTTGATTTGGATTGTGGTATCATTGTACCGTTAACCGAATTTGAAAGGGGTGACAGTATGAAACAGGGAATTCATCCTAAGTATGAAACCACCACCGTTAAGTGTGCTTGTGGTGCAGAATTTGAAACTCGCTCAACCAAGGAAAACATCCGTCTTGATATTTGTTCCAAATGTCATCCGTTCTTTACTGGAAAGCAAAAGCTGGTTGATACCGGTGGACGTGTTGATCGTTTCAAAAAGCGTTTCAGTATGGAGAGCAAGTAATCTTTCTAGGAATTTCAAAATCCGCTCGCTTTGCCGAGCGGATTTTTCCTTTTCCCCTTGCAAAAAATGTAGAAAAATGCTACAATAAAGTTGATAATTCTTTAAGGGGGAATAAAAAATGCAGAGCATAACCACTCTTTTGCCTCAAAAAAGGGAACGTAATTACGGCATAGATTTGCTTAGAATTGTTTCTATGCTTATGGTTGTAGTTTTGCACGTTTTAGGAAAAGGAGGCGTTTTAAAAAACCTCACACCTCTTTCTCATAGCTATGAGACTGCCTGGTTTTTGGAAATTGCGTCTTACTGTGCGGTAAACTGCTATGCTTTAATTTCGGGTTATGTTGGTGTAGGTACACGCTTTAAATATACGAATATTGTGTATATTTGGTTACAGGTTATAGCTTATAATGTTTCTCTTGCTTTTGCTGCCGCTATTCTTCACCCAAATATAGGTAGAGCAGAGGTCATCGATGCATTTTTCCCCGTTTCTAATCGAGCTTATTGGTATTTTACGGCATATTTCTGTATTTTCTTTTTTATTCCCATATTTAATAAAGCAATTGAGCTTTTAAGTGAGAAGCAGTTAAAGGCCGTTGGTATAGCCATGGTTGTTATATTTACGGTGTTACCGCTTTTGGCTGAAAAGGACTCCTTTAATACTGTTGATGGTTACAGCCCAATATGGTTAGCGGTGCTTTATATATTCGGCGGAATAATGAAAAAGTGCAAGCTTTTTGAAAAAACCAAGGCATACATACTTTTGCTTATGTATTTTTTGTGTGTAATTATTTCATGGTTGCAGAAAATGTATGTGGAATATAACAATATAAATTTCCCCGATGCTGAGGAAATGAAGGCTCTGTTAGTAGAATACACGTCTCCAACTATATTTTTTGCGGCGGTATTTTTGGTAGCGGCATTTTCAAAAATCAAGGCAGGTAAAATATCCTCAAAAATCATTACTGTTTTTTCATCAGTTTCCTTTGGCGTTTATCTAATACACGTTCAGCCTCAGGTATGGGAAAGAATAATTAAGGATATGTTTGTTGATTATGCGGATTTTGGTGCATTAAAGCTTGCGGTGACTGTTATTTTAACTGCTTTTGCAATATATTTAATTTGTGGCGCAGTGGATTTTATTAGAGAAAAGATATTTTCTTTGCTTAGAATTAAAAAACTGTTAACTGCGGCTGAAAAGAAGATTTTTAAAGACCTTTGGAGCGAAGATGCCCCAAAAAGCAATTAAATAAAAAGTATATGGAACAAGGAGCAATAAAAGCATGTAAGGCGTCTTTGTTCCATTTTTTATGTGCAAATAATATTTAAAACAACCGTTTTGTTTTATTTTGTTATATGTGAATAATCAATACTTGAAAAAAATGTTATATAGTGGTATAATAACACTATATGTTTATATTATATCTTTTTGAAGGTGAGATATTTTTATGAAAAGAGTTTTTACTGATGTTAAAAAGTTCTGGAATTATACATCTTATAACGTTAAGGCAGAGCTTAAAAGTGAGGTTGCAGGCTCCTTTTTAAGCTGGCTTTGGTGGATACTTGACCCTCTGCTTTATATGCTTGTTTATGCTTTTGTTGCTAAAATCATATTTGGTGCAGGCTCAAAGCCATATTTTTTGGTGTTTGTTTTTATTGGCCTTAATTGCTGGCAATTTTTCAATCGAGTGGTGCGAAACAGCGTTAAGCTGGTATCAAACAAAAAAGGCATTGTTACCAAGGTTTATATACCCAAATATATGTTTATACTTGAAAAAATAGGTATAAGCGGTTTTAAAATGTTGGTTTCTTTTATAATAACCGCACTGTTTATGGTATATTATCAGGTGCCGCTTTCACTTAATATGCTTTGGGTACCGCCACTTCTTTTAATGCTTGCAATTGTTACCTTTGCTTTCAGCACCATAATAATGCACTTTGGTGTTTTTGTGGAAGACCTTTTAAACATAGTAACGGTTGGACTTCAGCTTGTATTTTATATGTCGGGTATATTTTACGATATTGCAGACCGCTTAGCATCAAAGCATCCTAATTTGTGTAATCTGCTTATGTATGGTAATCCCGTTGCCCTTATTATGACTGATATTAGAAATACGCTTCTTTATAATCAAGCACCCCACTTTTTAGCACTTGGAATTTGGCTTGCTATATGTCTTTTAATATCGGTTATAGGTGTAAAAATTATTTATAAGTACGAAAACAGCTACGTTAAGATTATTTAAGAAAGGGAGTTTTGTTTATGTCTAAATCGGCTATTTCGGTAAAGGATGTAAAAATTCAGTACCGCGTTATGAATAAAATGTCCCTTTTAAAGGCACTTTTAAATCCCAAAAAATTCTCTAAAACCGAGTATTTTGAGGCTGTTAAGGGTGTTTCCTTTGAGGTAGAAAAGGGCAAAATTTTAGGTATTGTTGGTAAAAACGGTAGTGGTAAATCTACTCTGCTTCGTGCTATTGCGGGCATCTTTTCACCCGATGAGGGTAGTATAGATTTGCACGGTCATTCAATATCTCTGCTTTCTATAGGTGTTGGCTTTCAAAACGCTTTATCAGGTAGAGAAAATATCTTTCTTTCAGGTATGCTGCTTGGCTTTAGTAAGGAGCAAATAGATGAAAAGTTAGATGAAATTATAGAGTTTTCCGAGCTTGGTGATTTTATAGACCGCCCTGTAAAAACCTATTCCAGCGGTATGCATTCCAAACTTGCGTTTTCTATAACCGCCATACTCGAAACCGAAATTATGCTTATAGATGAGGTGCTTTCGGTTGGCGATGCTAAGTTTAAAAAGAAAAGTTATGCAAAAATGAAAAGCCTTATTGATAATGAGGACAGAACCGTTATTATTGTATCCCACAGCTCTGAAACTCTTAATAAATTATGTGATAATATACTGTGGCTTCACGACGGTGAGATTAAAATGTTAGGTACAACTTCAGAGGTTTTGCCTAAGTATGACGAATTTATGTCATAGGAGATATTACTTATGTTTAAGAAAAATAAAAAGAAATTTGACCCTGCAAAGCCAATTGATTTTGTGCTTATCTGGGTAGACGGAAATGACCCCGAATGGCGTAAGGAAAAGGACAAGCACGACCCCAATGTTAATGAGGAAAACTCCTCGAACAGTGAGGTGCGTTACCGTGATTGGGATAATTTGCAGTATTGGTTCCGCGGTGTGGAAAAATATGCGCCTTGGGTTAATAAAATTCATTTTGTAACTTGGGGGCATCTTCCGCCTTGGCTTGATACTACAAATCCCAAGCTAAACATTGTAAAGCACAGCGAGTTTATTCCCGCCGAATATTTACCTACCTTTAGCTCCCATACAATTGAGCTTAATTTACACCGAATTGAAGGTCTTGCAGAGCAGTTTGTTTATTTTAATGATGATATTTTTCTTAATAAACCCGTTAGCCCTGAGGACTTTTTTAAAGATGGTCTTCCGTGTGAAACCGCCGCTTTAGACTGTATTTTCTTTGGTAAGGATAGTGCGGGCTTTTTCCACGGTGCCGATATAATTGTTATAAACAGTCATTTTAATAAAAAAGAGGCTATAAAGAAAAACTGGAAAAAATGGCTCAGCTTTAAAAACGGAAGGGGCAATGTGCTTAAAACCGTTATGCTTTATTATTGGCCGTGGTTCCCGGGTATGTTTTATCAGCACGTTTCCAGCAGTTATTTAAAATCCACCTATGAAACTGTATGGAATGAGGAATATGAAATACTTAACGAAACCTGTACTCACAAATTTCGTCAAATGGGCGACGTTAATCAGTGGGTTATGAAATTCTGGCAGTTAGCCGATGGCAAATTCAACGTAAGACCGCGTGATTTTGCACGTTGCTATCATGTTAAAAAGAGTACATACCGTTCTATGCTCCGCGATTTAAGAGAGCAGCAACACGCAATGATATGTATAAACGATAACGCTCAGACTTTTGATTTTGAAGAGAAAAAAGAGGAAGTTATCGCTTTAATGGATGCTAATTTGCCTGAAAAATCATCCTTTGAAAAATAGTGTTTTAATTATTAAGGAGTGTTACTGGTGGACTATAAGTATAAATTTTCGGTTGTAATGGCAGTTTATAATATAGAGCTTTATTTACGTGAAGCAATTGAAAGCGTAATTGCTCAGAATATTGGCTTTAAAAATATACAGCTAATATTAGTAGATGACGGTACCCCTGATAACAGTGGAAAAATATGTGATGAGTATGCAGAAAAATACCCTAACATTACGGTTATTCACAAGGAAAACGGTGGCGTTTCCAGCGCACGAAATATGGGTATTGAGGTCGCTGAGGGCAAATATATTAACTTTATGGATCCCGATGATATGCTACCGTTTGATGCTTTTCAAAAAATATGGAAATTCTTTGAAAAGCATCAAGACGAAACCGATGCAGTTGCTATACGAATGAAATTCTTTGACGGACGCAGAGGCGGCCATATTTTAAATTATAAATTCAAAGGCAAAAGTCGTGTTGTGGATCTTAATAAGGAATGGAATTATATTCAACTTTCTATGTCTAGCGCTTTTGTTAAAAAGGAAGCATTAGGTGATTTGCGCTTTGACTCAAGGCTTTCGCACTGCGAGGATGCCAAGGTAATGCAAAGAATACTTCTTGAAAAGCAGACTTTAGGTGTTGTTACCAACACAGAATACATGTATCGTAGAAGAACAGATGGCGTAAAATCGGCAGTGCAAAGCTCGGCTAGCAACTTCGGTTATTATCTCCCTACTATTAAATATTATAGTTACGAAACATTAGAGTATGCCATTAAACGTTGCGGAAATCTTCCTAAATTCATTCAGTATATTCTTATGTATGATTTACAGTGGCGTTTTAGAATGCCCGAAATTCCCGAAGGCGTTTTAACTGCGGAAGAAACTGAAGAGTATTTATCCTTAATAATAGGGCTTTTGAAGTATTTCGATGATGAAATTATTATGACTCAAAGGCATATATACCGTGACCATAAATATTATATTTTATCTTTAAAATATAATGGGGAACTTCAAAAAGAGGTAACAAAAAACGATATTGTTTATAGTTTTTCAGATACTGCTAAGTTTAAAATTTCAAGTTTTAGAGTTAACTTTGAAATGCTTGATGTTGTTGATAATGTTTTAATTGTTGAGGGCAAGGTTTCTATTGTAAAATTTCCGTATGAAAGCTGTGAGCTATGTTATAGTGTTAATGGCGAACTGAAAAAATGCGACTTGATTGATAGAAATATAAAAAGCGTAGCTTTGGGTGCATTGATATCAGAAGCTATTGGATTTAAGGTACAGATTCCGCTTGGTGACGCAGAAAAAACAGATGTTGCCTTTTTTGCTGTTACCGATGGTGTTAATGTTCCTTTAAGACGCTCGGTTTTAAGAACCTTTATACCTATAACTGCAAAGTACAAAAACGCTTATTGCAAAAAGGAAAATTGGATTCTTTCTATAAATAAAAGCAAAATAATTGCTTGCAAGGCCACTTCTAAAAGAAAATTTGCACGTGAGATTAAGTTTTTGTTTGAAATGCTTTTAAGCCGAGTAAGAAAAAGTCGAAAAGTAGTTTTAAACAGAATTGCTATAAGGTTAGTAAAGCTATTCAAAAAAAGACCTGTATGGCTTATTTCGGATAGAGCCTCGGTTGCGGGTGATAATGGCGAAGCCTTTTTCCGTTATATGGTTGAAAACCACAAAGAAATTGATGCTCGATTTGTTATAATGCGCAATAGTGCAGACTATAAAAATCTTTGTAAAATAGGGCCTGTTATAAAAAGAAATTCCTATAAACATAAGCTATATGCCGCTATAAGCAGTTATATAATTTCAAGTCATGCCGAAAATGAAATATATAATCCTAATTTATCTGAAGTGCAGGGAATTAAGGATATTTGGAGCAATACCAAATTCGTATTCTTGCAGCATGGAATAACCCAAAATGATG
>JAGARD010000142.1 GCA_017622415.1 Clostridia bacterium
CAAAGCAAGTTGCTATTCATCCAGGTTCCCCCGATATGGTTAAAATGGAAAAAGACTTGTGGCGATTTGGGGACAATGGCAAAACACGCCGGTTAAGTTGGAGAGAAGCCGCAGCTATTCAGACATTCCCGAAAGAAATGGAGTTTTTCGGAGATTTGACAAGCATTTACAAGCAGATTGGAAATGCCGTGCCGGTTAATTTAGCCGAGTTTGTAGCAAATAGTATTAGACCTATACTTGAAGAAAAGATTTGAGGGGATAGTTTATGGCGGCAGGTATTCAAACTAATAACGGCAAAGCGTTTGAATACGCTTGCGTAATGTCTTTGTATAACCGTCTTTGTAAAGACCAAGAGGTAAGTATAGAAGATACACCGCAGTTTAGAACGGCAAAAAACTTCTTTAACTCTATGAGTGAGAAAATGAAGTTGGATTTAACTGCGGCGGCAAATGCCGCAACAAGGGTTATTATACGGCTTGAACCGCAATTAGAATACCCAAGCACCAATATTCCTTTGTATCTTTCTTTACAAACAGACGCACAGGGCATTAAAGGTGATGTAAGAGATGTTCTTTGTATCAGACGGCAAAACCAATGGATAATCGGCTTATCTTGTAAGCATAACCACCACGCAGTAAAACATAGCCGGTTATCAGATACTATTGATTTTGGTGCGGAATGGTTTAATATTCCCTGCTCTAAACAATACTTTTCCGAGGTCGTTCCGCTTTTTTCTAAACTGCGTAAAATACGAGATGATAGCAAAGAAGATGGAACACCGGCTTTGTGGTCTGACATCCCAAACAAGGCAGAAGAATATTACATTCCCATTTTACAAGCGTTTATCAAAGAATTAAAACGGATTGATAGCGAAAATGCCGGAGTGATACCCGCCGCCCTTATTAACTATCTTATTGGCAGAAATGATTTTTACAAGGTGATTACTGACGATAAGAAACGGACAACAAGAGTTGAAGCAATCAATATTGCCGGAACGCTAAATAGACCATCTGAACGGCATAAATCTATTGTAGAGATAACAAAACTAAAATTGCCGTCAAGGTTTTATCACATTGACTTTAAGCCGGCTTCTGATAATACCATTGAAGTTGTTTGCGATGAAGGCTGGACGGTTTCAATGCGAATACATAATGCGAGTTCCAAGGTTGAGCCTTCGCTTAAATTTGATGTAAATCTCATTTCTTTGCCTACTTCTATTCACGCACAAGTAGAGCCGTGGTAAGAGAGGTTAAACGATGGAATACATAGAAGCTAACCCATTACCGCCGGAGTGCGAGAATTGTAATGAAGATTGCTATGAGTGCGATACAGCGGGAAAGCGTTGGTATCTTTCAAAGGCTGACGAATTGCGAATACGGCGAAAGGGACTTATCAAAGCTATTGAGCGTTTAGAGCGTCAAATACACGAAATAGACGCAGAATTAGAGGTGATAGAGCGTGGTTGAAGTTGAGTATTTGAGTATAGCAGAGTTTGCGGAGAAAGCGGGAGTTTCAAAGCAAGCTATCTATAAGCAAGTCAATAATGAAAACAGCCAAATTGCCCCCTATCTTTTGCGAGAGGGCAAAAAAACGCTTATCAAAGTATCGGCATTAGCAGAGTTGTATAAGGTTGAAGCCGAAATTTCAACTTCTACAACCCCAAAAGAGGAGGAAAATACAACCTTATCAACCCCAAAAGAGGGGATAGAGGTTGAAGCGACAACCCAACAGACAACCCA
>JAGARD010000143.1 GCA_017622415.1 Clostridia bacterium
CAAGCAAAAAGGCAAAAACATTAATGGTTATTATGGCAACTACGGCGAATTTTACGGTAAACCACAAGGCATCTAAAAATCCTGTATCCTCCGTAAAGGCGGCAATATAGTTTGAAAATCCAACAAACTGAGCGTTAGTGACGGTTGTAAATTCGGTAAAAGAAAGATATATTCCAAGCAAAAAAGGTATTAAAAAGGCTACCGAAAAGGCAATCAGGGTGGGCAGAGCAAAAACTCCGAAATATCGGCTTAAATGTTTATGCATATTATCCTTCCTACTTTATTTGCTTTCCTTTTTCCAGTCGCTTATCATATCGTTTTTAACCTGTTCAAAGGTTTTTGTGCCCTGTGCATAAGCGAGTAGTCCTGCACCGAAATTTTCCTTAAAGGTCTGACTTGGAAAAATGGTGAAGTCCCAAGGGATTGTGGTAACATTATCACGATTCATATAGCGAATAATTTCTTTGGCAAGAGGGTCTTTAGGTGCTTCGGACTCCTCAAAGGTAGAAAAAGGTGCGATAAAATCAAGCTTTTCGGTTACCATTTTTTTGCCTGTATCGCTGGAATAAAGCCAGTATAAAAATTCCTCTGACAGCTTTTGCTGTTCCTCGGATGCATTTTTGTTAATACAAATAAAGCTTTCGGTACCAATGCAAAGTCCTTGGGTTTCTTCGCCCTCTACCCCTGTATAAATGGGTAAAAATTTAATGTTTTCTTCCTTTACCTTGTTGCCCGCAACATCTCTAATTTGGCTCCAAGCCCAGTTCCCGTTTTGCACCATAGCACATTTTGCAAGTGCAAATTCAGCCATAGAATCAGAAACAGATTTGCTTCCTAAAAGCTTTTTATCGGTAACAGAGTTGTTTATATAAAGGTCGAAAATGTTTTTAAAGTTTTCGGCATATTCAAATTTAATTTCGCTAAGGTCGTCGGTGGAAAGATTTAACTTATTTTTCTCAAATTCATAGTGCATAGGAATGTTTGCAAGATGGGTCTGCCAACGCCAATCCTCGCCGTTTTTTAAAGAGGTGGATGCAAAAACGCCGTCTATTCCAAGCTTTTCTTTGTTTGCGGTCATATCCTCTACTACCGCCTTTAAATCGTCAAAGCTTTTAATACCGTCAACCGAGTTGAACTTCACCTTTTTGTTATCAAGTGCAAAGTATTTATCCACAATTTCAGCATTGTAAATTATTCCGTAGCCCTCAATAGCATAGGGTATTCCGTAAACGCCGTCGCCGTCGGTTATGGCAAGGTTTTTCTCGTTTAAGGCGGCATAAAGAGCGGTGTCCTTTAAATCCTTGCAGTAGCTTTTCCAGTTGGCGTAGCCCTTAGGACCGTTTATTTGAAATATTGTGGGAGCGGCGGATTTTGCCATTTCGGATTTAAGGGTCTGCTCATAAGTTCCCGATGCGGCGGTAACCACCTTGAGTTCTACACCCTTTTCCTCCCTATAAACCTTGGCAATTTCGTCATAAGCCGCGGCACTTTCGGGTTTGAAATTTAAAAAGTAAATTGTTTCAGCCGAGTCCTTGTTGTTACAACCACCCAAAACAAAAACGGTAATAATAAAAATTACCATAGTCATAAGAAAAGACATTGCTTTTTTCATAAAAATAACCTCCAAATTTTAAGTGTGGTATTAGTTTTACCCAAAAAACAAAAAAATTTCAAAAAAGACTTGATTTTTATTTAAAGAGGCTGTATAATGTTTAGGTGCCGTAAAACGGCACGGTTAATATGTATGGAGAGATGGCTGAGCTGGTCTAAGGCGCACGACTGGAAATCGTGTTCAGGCTTAAACCCTGACAGGGGTTCGAATCCCCTTCTCTCCGCCAAAAGAAAACCACAATATTTTGTGTATGGTGATTATCGTATACAAAATGTTGTGGTTTTTTCTTTTTTTATTTGCTTTAATAGGCTAAATTGAAAAAAATGGAAACTTCAAAATCGTGTATACAGATTTTTTAAAAAATCGTGTTCACTGTCCGTTTTTTGGGACACCTAAAAAGGTATAATAAATACAGAAAGAAAAAAACAAAACAAAAATAAAAAGAGAGGTTAAAAAAATGAAAAGAACAAAAGTATCATTAAACAAGAAAAACAACTTAACACCTGAAGAAAAGATGGAACGCATTAACGAAAACCTAACAGAATTTACAGAAGATGATTATTTGTTTACAATAAACTATGTATTTACTGAATTTTTAGTTAGGCAGAGCGAAAGAGGAAACTCACTCGCAACAATTGATTTTTACAAAAGATTTTATAAAAAGTTCTGTAAATTTTTAAATGAAATAGGTTGTGAACCTAAAGAAACCCCAATAAAAATGATAACTAAATTGGGAGCAACACAAATGACTTTTATGAAATATTTAAAATCATTTGGGGTAAATGAACAAACAGTAAACAGTTATTTAAGAGGTTATAGAGCATTTGGAAACTATGCCGAAGAAGAAGGATATATTCAAGGATTTAAATGCCCTATAAAAAAAGTCGAAGCACCAATTAAACAGGTTTATACAGATAATGAAATTAGTAAATTGCTTGTTAAACCCAAAAAAGAATTTTATACAGAATATAGAAATTACACTATAATCAATTTAATACTATCTACAGGAGCAAGAAGCAACACTATTTTAAATATCAAAATGAGTGATATTGATTTGGAAGAAAGAACAATAACTTTCAATACCACAAAAGCACATAAAACAACTATAATCCCACTCAATAGTGATATAACAAGAATATTGAAAGAATATATTAGTTTGTGGAAACACGCTTCTGCTAAAGGTTATTTGTTTTTCAATGAGTATGGTGAACAATTAACAAGGAGCGGTTTGTGTAAAGCAATAGCAACATATAATAAAAACAGGGGGGTTGAAAAAACATCTATTCACTTATTTAGACATACCTTTGCTAAACATTGGATACAGAGCGGAAAAGATATATTCTCTTTGAAAAAAATATTAACCCATAGTGAATTAGCAATGGTAGAAAGATATTCGAATATTTATAGTAATGATTTAGAAAAAGCAGTTAACCAAGATTCTATTCTAGCACAACACAGGATTAAAAGCGGTATGACAGTATCCAAAAGAAAGAAGATACAATTATTAGATAGCAAATCAAATCCATTAGCAGGTTAATTTTAAGTAATTACAAAAAGTCTTGAAAAAATAAAAACCATAGTATATAATTAAATAAAATAAATAATAAAGGAGTTTTTACAATGGCAAAAGAATTATACATCGAAAAGGAATACAAAAAGAAAGACAAAGAAGGCAACATAACCCCTGTTAAAACAAAATATAGAATTGACGCAGATTTTGAACCCAAAAAACCAAATGAAGTATGTAAAGAATTTATAGAAAATTATTGTATATCAAAGGGCAAAGAAACTTTACAATGGTATATAGATATTCTATCAAAAACTGAAATCAAAGATAATAAAGAAATTCCAATTACAGAAGGAGCAATTAAAAAGGAGTTTATTGACAAATTCTTCCCTGTAATAAGAGAAAACAAAAAAGCAACTGAAACAAGAAACGCAAAAATTGATAGACTTAAAAAACTTTTAAATGATATGAAATAAGATTATAAAAGCCACTTTTAAAGTGGCTTTTATATTTTATGTATTTATTATAAAATAAATTTTAAAGAAAATCAAAACAAAGAATATCCATACTAAAACCATATAAACAAATACTAAACATAGGGTATACCCTAAAGTTAGTAAATAAAAAGGCTCAAAAGCATAACTTTAGGATATAAAATAAAAAAGTTTATGTAAACTATTGACAAACCCACCCTAAAGTGATATAATAAAGAAAACAAAAAATTGAAAGGGTGTTAAACAATGAAACTATTTTATGTAAGAGTTAGCACAGAAGAACAAAACGAAGAAAGGCAAATTAAATCCGCAAAAGAATTAGGAGTGGAAGAAGAATATATATTTATAGATAAACAAAGCGGAAAGAACGCAGATAGAAAAGAATTAAACCGACTTTTGGAATTTTGCCGAAAAGGTGATATTGTTTACACCGAAAGTATTTCAAGAATAGCAAGGAATACAAAAGACTTATTAAATATAGTAGAGAAGTTAAACCAAAAGCAAGTTGATTTTGTAAGCCTTAAAGAAAGCATTGATACAAGCACACCACAAGGAAAATTTATGTTGACTGTTTTCGGTGCTATGGCAGAACTTGAAAGAGAGAACATTTTACAAAGACAAAAAGAAGGAATTGCGATAGGCAAACTCAATGGAGTATACAAAGGCAGAAAACCAAAAGAAATAGACAGAGTTAAATTCGATAAGATGTGTGCCGAATGGCGAAAAGGTGAAAGAACTGCTAAAAGTATACAAAGGGAATTTGAAATAACGCAAACAACATTTTACAAATGGATTAAAAAATGGGGACTATAATCGTAGTCCCTATTTTGTTTTACATTAGGTAGTAAAAAATACCACACAAAACCTGATTATAAGGTTAAGAATTAAAACGCCCATTTATATACCCCCTACCCCTAAAAGCGATTTAAGGCTCATTTAAGGCAACACAAGGGCAACACAGTTAAATTAAACTGAAATAACTTTCAAATATAAATGGAAGAAAGAATAATTGTAATATTGTTTTAAAAGTATAAAGCGGTTTTATACTGCTTTATATTTTTTTGCTATATTACAGTAGACTTTCACCGAAAAATTAAGAAATGAGGTATAAAAATGTAGGATAATTTAAGAAAAGAAGTAAAGATAATTAAGGCTTTACAAAACATCACATACACCGAAATGGCAGAGCATTTAGAAATCAGTAGAAGTGCGTTTTATAATTGGGTAGCAGGTTAGTATTCTCTATCTAAAGAAAAGGAATAGAGATTGACAGAAATTATAGAAATGATAAAAGAGGTATAAGACAATGGAAAACAATATTATAAATCTTTCTTCTATTGGTTTTGATAATTACTATTTAACTGAAAGTGGTAGACTATACAAAGCCGCTCCAACAGAAAAAGAAATTAAAGCAGATAAATTAAACCGCTTTTATTTGATAGATAATTGCGGTAATGAAAAAAGGATAACTAAACGAAAACTATATAATCAAGTATTTAATAAATAGTTATGTATTGACGAAATAGAAACTTTACAAGGTGAAGAATGGAAAGAAATTGAAAACACACAAGGGAAATATTTTGTTAGTAATTTAGGCAGAGTAAAAAGTTATTGTGGAAATAAAGCAATAATATTAAAACCATATAAAAAATATAATGGATATGTAGAAGTTAAGATAAATAATAAAAATGTTATGGTTCATAAATTAGTTGCTTTTGCTTTTTGCGAAAACAGATACAAAAATACTGATATTAAAACAGAAACACACCATAAGAACAAAAACAGAGCAGATAACAGAGCCGAAAATCTTGTTATATTATCCATAGCAGAACACCATAAAGAGCATAACAAAAAGGAAGTTATTGACAATGAATAATATATATAAATCTTCACCGAACCAAAAGACAATAACTGTTAATAAAGAACCAACAGACAAATAGAATTATTATACTATGATAAACTTAAATGCTTTAGAACTTGCGGCAATAGATTTAAAAGCAGGTGCATTTAAACTATGGGTATATTTAGCAAAGAATTAGAATAACTATACATTTGCTTTAAGCAATAAAGCCGCTCAACAATATTTTGGAATAAAAAAGGATTAGTATGACAGTGCGGTAAAAGAACTAATTAACAAAGGATATTTAATTGAAACATCAAAAAACAAGTATTTATTTAGTGAATTAAAAAGAGGTGAAAAACCACTTTTAGAAGTGGTAAAAACTAAAGCCGAAAAATAGGAAAACCCAATATCAAAGAATACAGATAATACAATAAATACAACAAAAGAAAAAACTTTTATTTTCTAAAGAAAGGAGTATAAAAAAATGGATATAGAAACTTTATATGAAAGCGGATATTTACCTGAAATATATTATAATTAGTTAAACAATAAAACCCCACAAGAAAACTATAATAAAAGGTTTAAAATCGGTAGAAAAAGGAAGAAGGAAGGTTTTATTGAAGGTATGTTGAAAATGTTTTTATATAAAACTATGTAGGACTTGTTAAAGGAATTATTACCCAAAGAAATAAAAATAAACAAATAAGTTTTGACAATCTAAAAAAATCGTTGTATACTTAAAAAGTAAGATAATCGTTGTATACTGTTGGAGTGGAAAATCCCACAAACCGCTCTATAAAAGGGTTTGTGGCTTCTTTTTAGGAAAACACGACTGGAAATCGTGTATAGGCTTAAACCCTATCGGGGGTTCGAATCCCCCTCTCTCCGCCAAAAAATAAGACAGTCTTCGGACTGTCTTATTTTTATCCAATCCGAAGGATTGGTATGTAATCGCGGCAAGGCGTATGTAATCACTCTTTAGCGTGTATGGCATCACCGTAGGTGTATTTTTTTCGGATTGATTACATACCTTTCTTCGAAAGGATTACATCCACACCTGCGGTGTGATTACATTCCGTCTTCGACGGATTACATACAAGGCTACGCCTTGATTTGCAAATGCTTTTCTGCTATAATCGTTATAATCAAAGCTGTTTTTAAAAGGATGAATGTGCTATGCAAAATATATATGTTAAAAGCTTCAGTCTTCGCACCTCGGATTTTGACTGTTACAGAAAAATTACCCCCGCCTCGGTTTTGGACCTATTCCAAACGGTTGCAGGTGAGCACGCTGCCGAGCTTGGGTGCGGTTTTGATGACCTTTTTGCCCGTAAGCTTTTGTGGGTGCTTGTGAGAACAAAATATCAGGTTATCCGTCAACCCGAAATGTACCAAACTGTAAGGGTTAAAACTTGGCCTTTAGCTCCATCCAGAATTGGTTTTCAGCGTGAATATCTTATGGAGGATGAAAATGGCAACGCCCTTATTAAGGGTAGCTCGGATTGGGTTGTAATTCACAGCGAGCAACGCAAAATTGTGTCCGCTGCTGATATTTACCCTAATATTGAGCTTTTAACCGAAAAGAACTTTGAAGAAAAACTTAAAAAGCTTCCGAATTTTGAGGCAGATGAAGATGGATTTTTGATTTGCCCCGGCTTTTCTCAGCTGGATATGAACGGTCATGTTAATAATACTAAATATGCTAATTTTGCTTTAGATGCTATAAATCCAAGCGAGCAGAAAGAAATTATTTCCTTTCAAATGGATTATCGCCATGAAGTTCAAAAGGGTGATAATATAAAGGTCTACACCAAAAAAGAGGGTAATACCGCTCTTGCTAAGGGTGTTAATAGTGCGGATGTAACTATGTTTGTTTGCAAAATAGATTTTAAACCCTAAACCGATAAATTTAAAAAAACCTCGGCGGACCGAGGTTTTTTTACTTTATCTCATTTCTGCCTTCTAACGCCCTTGAAAGGGTGATTTCATCGGCATATTCTAAATCACCGCCAACGGGTATTCCGTAGGCAAGTCTGGTTACCTTAATGCCCATAGGATGAATAAGTCGGGAGATATAGCTTGCGGTAGCCTCACCCTCAACAGTGGGATTGGTTGCCATAATAACTTCCTTAATTTCGCTATTAGCAAGGCGAGCCATAAGCTCCTTAATATGCAAACTGTCGGGGCCTATTCCGTCCATTGGGGAAATAACTCCGTGAAGCACGTGATAAAGACCGTTATATTCCCTTGTACGCTCAAAAGCCATAACGTCACGCGGGTCCTCTACCACGCAGATAAAGGATTTATCTCTATCAGGGTCGGTGCAGACGGGACAAAGCTCCAAATCGGTAAGATTTTGACAGCATTTACAGTAGTGGATTTTCTGCTTTGCCTCTAAAATTGCATCCGAAAAGGCTCTTGCCTCGGCATCACTGCGGGATAAAATATGGTAAGCCAGTCTGCCAGCCGTTTTTTTGCCTATTCCAGGCAGACGTTCAAACTGCTCTACCAGCCTTTCAAGCGGTGCTACGTGATAAGCCATAATTAAAACAGACCGCCCATACCAGGAATGTTAAGACCGCCTGTGAGTGCGCCCATTTCCTCCTCAGAGGTTTTAACTGCATTTGAGATTGCCTCATTAACCGCAACGGTAATAAGGTCCTCAAGCATTTCGGGCTCCTCAGGGTCAATAGCATCGGGATTAATTTTAAGCTCGGTAATTTCGTGCTTACCGTTAATTGTAACCGAAATCATTCCGCCGCCCGAGGTAGCGGTGTATTCTCTGGCATCCAAATCTGCCTGAAGATTTGCCATATCATCCTGCATTTTTTGAACCTGCTTTAGCATATCGCCTCTGCTGGGGCCTTGATTGGGAATTCTTACCTTCATTTTTATTACCTACCTTTAATTTTGATTAAGCGATTTTGCAAACTCGGCAAGGGGGTCTACTGTGGCCTGTGATGCCCTATTTACAGGTGGCTTATAGGGTCCTAAATTGTAGGATACACCAAGCACCTGTTCTGCCGCCTTGCGAATGTAATCGCGATATTTTGCATCGGAATTAATTAAATCCTTGAACTGGTCAAGCTGAGAGTCAATAAGAAGTCTGCCATTTCCTATATAAGCCTTAGAGTCGGCAAGCACGCCCGCCATAAGAGGACAGGAGAGCTTTAAGGTTTCTAAAATCTCGGGCCACTTGGAAACGGGTACAGGGTCGCCGCCCGAAACGGTGGGGTTTCCCTTTGGTGCCGAGGCTGGAGCAGAAGCATCTACAGGCGGTGCTTCGGGCAGAGGAATTTCATCATTTTGCGCTGTGGCTTTTGGAACTGACTGCTCCTGTCTTGCGGGGGCAGAAACAGAAACTACCTTGCCCTGCGATAAAGCGGCAACGGTTTTTTCAAGCCTTTCAACCTTAGCTTTAAGTGACGTTACGGTGGAAGCAAGCTCAGGCGAACAAAGCTTTACTATCACAAGCTCCACATCACTGCGGGAAGCCGATGTTGAAAGGGCTTCTGCCATTTCCTGAAGTGCAGTGAGAGCATCTATTATATTTGATAATGTGTAGGACTCTGCCATAGCAGAAAGCTCTATAAACTCCGCCTCAGAGCAGACTATTAGCTCTCTTACCGATTTCACCGTTTTAATTATCATAAGGTTACGGTAGCAGGAAATAAGCTCAAAAATCAGCTTTTTCATATCCACCGAGTTGCGATAAAGGGTATCAACCGTTTTGATTGCGGTAGCGGTATCGCCTGCGTTTATTGCCTTTACCAGACTAAAAATATTTTCATTGCCTGCAATTCCGCATACATCACGAATAACAGTTTCATCAATATTCTGTGACGCCGCCGAGCATTGGTCTAAAATTGAAAGGGCATCACGCATACCTCCGTCCGCCAAGGATGCTATCATCATAGCCGCGGCATCGGTTATAGAAAAGCCCTCTTTTTCGGCAATGTAGTTAATTCTTTTAACTATTGTTTCGGGCTCTAAGCGTTTAAAATCAAAGCGTTGACAACGCGATAAAATAGTTGCAGGAAGCTTGTGCACCTCGGTAGTGGCAAGAATAAATACCACGTGTGCGGGCGGCTCCTCAAGAGTTTTAAGCAGCGCGTTAAAGGCCGCGGTAGAAAGCATATGCACCTCATCTATAATATACACACGGTATTTAAGCGAGGTTGGTAAAAAGCTTACCTGCTCTTTAAGGTCGCGAATGTCATTAACGCCATTGTTGGAGGCAGCGTCAATTTCGCTAATATCGGTGGTGTTGCCATCCAAAACGGTTTTGCATGCCTCACATTCGCCACAGGGCTCGCCGTTTTGGGGATTTTCACAGCAAACAGCCCTTGCCAAGATTTTAGCACAGGTGGTTTTACCCGTTCCGCGAGTGCCTGTAAAAAGGTAAGCGTGGGAGGTTTTGCCCGCCATAAGGCTACCCGTAAGGGTGTTTGTAATATGCTCCTGCCCCACAACATCCGAAAAGATGGTAGGACGGTATTTTCTGTATAAAGCCTGATACATTTAGTAACACCCCTTGAAAAATCTAATAAAAAAGTCACGCTTTCGGAAGTGCAAACGAACCGATTTACTGCGGCGCATGGACATATCCACTTAATGCTGCTCGGTTCCCCGCCTGACATGATTCATGGCTGCCTATCGCACAGGACCCGCCCGTTTACACGCCCCAAAGCGTGACTTACTAAAATATTATAATACAAAATATTGATAATTACAAGAGGAAAATTTATTTTTTATTTTAAGTATAAAATTTATATAAAATATAGTTTTTAAAACTACAAATTGTATAATTGTTAGAAATTTGTTAAAAGTTTTGCAAACTTATTGATTTTAAGGGAAATATAATATATAATGATATTTGGTGAAATTTGAACTTATTTCAAACTTTATTTAATAAGGAGTGCTTAAATTATGACAACCAACAAAACTGTTCTTGCCTGGATTGATGAGATGAAAGCTCTTGTAAATCCCGACAATGTAGTTTTCATTGATGGCAGTGAAGAACAAATCGAACAGCTTCGTGCTGAGGCTGTTTCAACAGGTGAGCTTGAAAAGCTTAATGAGGAGCTTTTACCCGATTGCTACCTTCACAGAACTAAAGTAAACGACGTTGCACGTGTAGAGGGCAGGACCTTTATTTGTGCTAAAACTAAGGAAAATGCAGGTCCTACAAACAACTGGATGGACCCCAAGGAAGCTTATGAGATGCTTTACAGCATTGCTAAAGACAGCTACAAGGGTCGCACTATGTATGTAATCCCCTTTTCAATGGGTCCTATCGGTTCTCCCTTAGCTAAAATCGGCGTAGAGCTTACCGATTCTATCTATGTTGTTCTTAATATGGTTATTATGACCCGTGTTTCTAACGAGGTTTGGACCGCTCTTGGCGACAGCAATGACTGGGTACGCGGTTTACACTGCAAATGTGATATTGATGAAGAAAAGAGATACATCTGCCAGTTTCCCGAGGATAACACCATTATCTCTGTTAACTCCGGTTACGGCGGAAACGTTCTTTTAGGTAAAAAGTGCTTCGCACTCCGCATTGCTTCCTACCAAGGCTGGAAGGAAGGCTGGATGGCTGAGCATATGCTTATCCTCGGTATTGAAAATCCTCAGGGTGAGGTTAAGTATGTTGCAGCTGCATTCCCCTCCGCTTGCGGTAAAACCAACCTCGCTATGATGATTCCTCCCAAGTATCTCCGTGATAAGGGCTACAAGGTATGGACCGTTGGCGACGATATTGCTTGGATGAGAATAGGCGAAGACGGCAGACTTTGGGCTATCAACCCCGAAAACGGCTTCTTCGGTGTTGCTCCCGGTACTAACGAGAAGTCTAACTTCAATGCTCTTGCTTCTACCAAGAAGGGCACCATCTTCACCAACGTTGCTCACAATTTAGATAACAATACCGTTTGGTGGGAAGGTCTTGATAAAAATCCTCCCGAAAATGCTATTGAGTGGAAGGGCAATCCTTGGAACGGCAAGACCTCTGACGAAAAGGGCGCACATCCCAACAGCCGCTTTACTGCACCTGCTGTTAACTGCCCCTGCATTTCTTCCGAGTTTGAAAGCCAGAGCGGTGTTCCGATTTCTGCTATTATCTTCGGTGGCCGTCGCGCTAAGACTGCTCCCCTTGTATATCAATCCAAGAATTGGGAAAACGGTGTATTCGTAGGCTCTGCAATGGCTTCTGAAACTACCGCTGCCGCTTCTGGTGCAGTTGGTGTTGTTCGCCGCGATCCTATGGCTATGCTTCCCTTCTGTGGTTACCACATGGGTGACTACTTCCGTCATTGGTTAGAGATGGGCAAAAAGCTTGGCGATAAGGCTCCCAAAATCTTTAACGTTAACTGGTTCCGTCTTGATGATGAAGGTCACTTCATCTGGCCCGGCTTCGGTGACAATATGCGCGTTCTTATGTGGATCCTCGCTCGTTGCGAGGGCAAGGTCGATGCAGATATCTCTCCCATCGGCTACCTTCC
>JAGARD010000144.1 GCA_017622415.1 Clostridia bacterium
CACACGATGCTAACCCGAATGCTAAAACAATTGTATGGACTTGGGGATGGTTTGAGGACTGGAGCGAAAAAGCAATAACTCTTTTAAATCAGGGTCAAATCATTCAAAGCAACAGCGAAAAAGGTGTTAAATTTAACATCGGCGGAATTGAGGGTAAGGTAGACGATTATTCAATGTCTGTTTTAGGGCCAGGTGAGTTTGCTGAAAAAATATGGTCTGCCGCAAGAGAAAAAAATATGCCTATTTCTGCAAAAATTCAGGTTAATACGACTTGGCAGATTGCGGCAGTACCTTATATACCAGTTTTTGATTTAATAGAAAAGCATATAAATAATTTAAAAAATCAGGGGGTTACCCATTTACAGGCTAGTTGGACCTTGGGTGGTTTCCCCGCACCCAATCTTAAATTTACCGAGATGCTAATGGAAAAAAACATTACCGCAAAGGAATTTTTGACAGATTGGTACGGTACTGAAAATGGCGAAACGGTGTATGAAGCACAAAAACATTTATCCTCAGCTTTTGAAAACTATCCTTTTAGTGTAGATGTTGTTTATTTTGGACCTCATAATTTTGGACCTATGTCGCCATTCTTCTTAAACAGCACTGATTATGAAGCGTGTATGGTTGGCTACCCTTACGACGATTTGAAAAAGTGGGCAGATATATACCCTGTAAGTGTTTATGCAAATCAGTATAAATTACTTTGCGACGAGTGGCAAAAGGGTATTGATTTATTAGATAAAATAAAAAATAAAAACTCCAAAACGAAAGAACTTTGTATAATTTCTAAAGCAATTCTCTGCCATTTTAAAAGTGCACTAAACCATATTTTATTTGTGCAAAGCCGTGATGAAAAGGATTTTGAAAAGGCACTTTCGGTAGTTAAAGATGAAACCGAAAATGTTAAGGACTTAATTGAACTTCGCCTTAAAGATTCAAAAATCGGATATGAATCAAGTACACACTATTTTTACACCTTGCAGGATTTAAAAGAAAAACTAATAAATCTTGAATACATAAAAACAAAACTGATAAACAAATAAATTTAAGAGCACAACCAACGGATTATTCCTAAGGTTGTGCTTTTTAGTGCTAAACATATTTTATTACTTGCAAAGTCTAAAAAATATGGTAAAATGTAAATATATTCATTTTTAAGGAGCAAAAGATGTCCATACTTAACGTCGGCGGTCTTACCAAAATGTTCGGTGACCGTATCCTTTTTGAAAATGCCGTTTTCTCGGTAGAAAAAGGGGATAAAATTGGTTTTATTGGTGCGAACGGAGCAGGCAAAACCACACTTTTTAAAATAATAATCGGAGAAGAGCCTTCCACAAAAGGGGAGGCTGTGCGTGCCGCTAATTTAAAAATAGGTTATTTGGAGCAGCACGCCTGCAGTAATGAAAGCTTAACAGCTTTAGAGGAAGCCTTGACTGTATTTAGTGACCTTCAGCTTATGGAAAATGAGTTGGAGCAATTAAACATAGCTCTTTTAAATTCAAGTGATCCAAAGCTTATTGAGCGTCAAGCAATTCTCACAGAAAAATTTCAAAACGAGGGTGGACTAACTTATTTCAGCCGTACTGAGGCAGTGCTTGCAGGTTTGGGCTTTTCAAAGGAAGAAACCGCTTTACCAGTATCCTCGCTCAGTGGGGGTCAGCGTTCCAAAATCGGTCTTGCCAAACTTCTTCTTTGCAAAAATGATTTAATTTTGCTTGATGAGCCTACCAACCATTTGGATATTAATTCCATTGCGTGGTTGGAGGATTTTTTGCTTTCTTTTAGTGGTGCCGCAATTATAATTTCTCACGACCGCTTCTTTTTAGATAAGGTTACAACTAAAACAATGGAGCTTGAAAACCGCAAAATCTACTTTACTAAAGGTAATTTTAGCAGATATATGGAGCTAAAGGAAGAAAGAGTAGAGGCCGAACGCAGAGAATATGAAAATAAAAGCCGAGAAATAAAACGCATTGAGGGTATTATTGAACAGCAAAAGCGTTGGAATAGGGAGAAGAATATTAAAACTGCCGAGAGCAAGCAAAAGCAGATAGATAGAATTGCCGCAACAATGGAAAAACCTGAGAGCGAAAATCATAATGTTAAAATAGATTTTACAGTAAAAAGCATAAGTGGTTCCACAGTTTTAACCGTTACAAATGACAGATGCGATTTTGATAATGTTACCCTTTATAAAAATGCATCATTTGTTATTGAAAGGGGAGAAAGAGTCTGCCTTTTAGGTCCTAACGGAGTGGGTAAATCCACACTTTTAAAAAGGCTTGTATCGGGTGAAAATCCCGCCTCATTTTTACGAGGTGTAGGTGTAACGGTGGGTTATTTTGACCAGTTTCAAGATACACTTAATCCTAAATTCACCCCATTTGATGAGGTGCATAACGCTTACCCGTTTATGACTGACACCGCCGTTAGAAACTCCCTTGCTGCCTTTGAATTTAAGGGAGATGATGTATTTAAACTTAATAAGGAATTAAGCGGTGGCGAAAGAGCAAGGGTAGCCCTTTGTAAATTAGTGCTATCTGGCAATAATTTTCTTGTTTTGGATGAGCCTACAAACCATTTAGACTTATATTCTCGTACCTCGCTTGAAAAGGCTTTACAAGGCTTTGAGGGTACCCTTTTTATAGTTTCACACGATAGATATTTTATAAACCGAATAGCCGATAAAATTATTCTTTTAAAGCCTGATGAAACCATTACTATTAAGGGTAATTATGATGATTATTTGGCTTGGTGTGAGAAAAACGCTGAAAGTCCTATTGATTTACCCAAAGCGGAGGAGCCTATAAAAAAGGGTAAAGAGGATTATATAAACAAAAAGAAACAGCGTTCCGAGCTTGCCAAGCTAAGAACCGCCGTTTTAAAATGCGAAAAGGAAATTGCCGAGCTTGAAGAAAGGGCAGAGGAGCTTAAAGCCCAGATTGAAAGCTGTGGCACTGACTATCAAAAATTAACCGAACTTACCACCCTTTTAGAGGAAACCGAAAACACACTTCTTATAAAAATGGATGATTGGGAAATTGCCTCTGCCGAGCTTTCCAAAATGATTAATGAATAATGTAAAAAGCACCAAAAAAGTTTAAGACTTTTTTGGTGCTTTTTTATCTAAATTTCTATTTCTTCAAAGCCTTTTGTTCTTAGTCGGTAAAGCTTTTTAATGCCTGCTTTTTTACAGTGCTCTAAAGCAATATCATAAGCAAAGTCCAAAGTATCTGTAGCGTGGGTGTCGCTGTTAAGCATTATTTTAGCTACCTTTTCGCCAAGATATTTTAATATGGGCAAATCGGGGTAGGGTGTAGTTCTGTATCCCCTTGAAATTGCACCTGTATTAACCTCAAAAACAATGTCGGGTCGTTTTTCTAAAATGGTATCAATAGCGGTGAAAACAAGCTTTAAATACCATTCGTCATTGGGGTTAAAATAGTCATTGTTTTCATTGAACTTTCCAACCAAATCTATGTGACCTACAATATCTATATTATCCCTTAAAGCGGCAGTAACCGTAGCCGAATAAAACTCTTTAAGCAAATTTTCTATACCGCCAAAGGCATCAATGCATTTATCAAATTTTTCCTTGCAATCGTCAATGGCATACCAATTATCGCAGGTGTGTAGCTGATGTACCGAGCTTATAAGAAAGTCATATTTGAAATCGGGGTATAGGGAGTCAGCATCCAGCTCCAAGCCTAAAAGAATTTCCATTTTGCCGTTATATTGTTCTTTTAAAGCCTGTATTTCCTCGCGGTAAAGCTTTTCTTTTTCCATTTTCATTTCATAACCCGCTTTATATGGCAGGTGAGAGTGAGAGGAAAATCCAAAGGAAACAAAGCCTAATTTATAAGCCGCTTCTGCCATTTCGGCAGGGGTATTTTTGCCGTCACAATAGGTGCAGTGGGAATGCATTGTAGAAAGAAATTTCATTACTGCATTTTCTCCTGCTTTACCTTGTGGTCTACAACGTGACGTTTTGCTAGCTCTTTTGTAACATCATCAACCGAAATGCCCATTTCAATCATCATAACTGTTATGTGATAGAGTAAATCGGCAATTTCAAAAACGGTTTCTGCCTTGTCGCCGCCCTTTGCACCAATAATAACCTCAGTACATTCCTCGCCGACCTTTTTAAGGATTTTATCAATACCCTTTTCAAAAAGATAGGTAGTGTATGAGCCTTCCTTTTTATTTACCTTGCGGTCAATAAGCATTTCATAAAGACCTTGATACGAAAAGGTTTCGTCGCCCGATTTAATATCGTTAAAGAAACAACTTTCACTTCCTGTGTGACAGGCAGGACCGTTTTTAATGACATCAATTAAAAGAGTGTCGCGGTCGCAATCGGTTTTTATGGAAACAATCTCCTGTGTGTTGCCGGATGTAGCACCCTTACGCCATAATTCTTTACGGCTACGGCTGTAAAAACAGGTTTTACCCTCATCAATACTAATTTTAAGAGACTCTTCATTCATATAAGCAAGCATTAAAACCTTGCCTGTAAAGTGGTCCTGAACAATTGCAGGAATAAGTCCGTCATTATTATATTTTAAATCAAACATTTTAAACCCTCATTTCAATGTCATTGCTTTTTAAATACTCTTTAAGTTCATTTATATTTATTTCTTTAAAATGGAAAACCGAAGCGGCAAGCCCTGCATCAGCAACACCTGCTTTAAAAAGCTCTAAAAAGTCTTCTTTTTTACCCGCACCGCCACTTGCAATAACGGGAATTTTAACTCTTGACTGTATTTCGCTAAGCATTTCCAAATCAAATCCGTTTTTAACTCCGTCGGTGTCAATACTGTTGACAACAAGCTCGCCTGCACCGCTTTGTTCACCATTTACCGCCCACTGCAAAGCATCAATTCCTGTATCAACTCGTCCGCCTGTGGAGAATATGTGAAACTTTCCGTCAACTCTTTTTATATCCATAGAAAGCACAACACATTGGTCGCCGTATTTTTTTGCCGCCTCGCTTATAAGTGCGGGGTTTTTAATAGCACCCGAATTTACCGATACCTTATCAGCACCGCATTTAAGAACTCTGTCAAAATCATCAAGAGTGTTAATCCCGCCGCCAACGGTCAGGGGAATAAAAATTTCACTCGCTACCGTTTTAAGTACATCGGTAAAAAGGCCTCTGTTCTCATAGGATGCCGTAATATCATAAAAAACAAGCTCATCTGCACCGCTTTTGTTATAAAATTTCGCTAGGTCAACGGGTGAGGAAACATCCTTAATTCCATCAAAGTTAACGCCCTTAACAACTCGGCCGTTTCTAACATCAAGGCAGGGGATAATTCTTTTTGCAAGCATTTAGTTTTCCCCCTTTGCAAGTTTTAAGGCACGACTTAAATCAAGCTTTCCCTCATAAAGGGCTTTGCCTAAAATCGCACCGTAAGTACCCATATCACGAAGTGCTTCAATTTCGTTTTCATAGGTAATACCGCCTGATGCCACTATATCAAGCCCCTTAATTTCACTAAGCTTTTTGTATATTTCAAGATTAGTGCCACTCATAGCACCATCTTTTGAAATATCGGTATAAATTACAGTTTTAACACCTGTATCACGAAGTTTTTCACAAAATTCCAACGAATTAATTTCGGTTACTTCCTCCCAACCGCTTACGGCTACCATACCGTCCTTGGCATCCACGCCGACCGCAACGGCATCGCCGAACTCTTTTACCGCCTGCTCCACAAATGGATAGTTTTTAACAGCGGCTGTGCCTAAAATAACCCTGCCAACACCAAGCTTTAAGTAGGCTTCAATTCTTTCCATATTGCGGATACCGCCGCCAACCTCGATAAAAAGACCGCGGGTATTAGCTAAAGCTCTAATAGAGTCAAAGTTAGCTAGAGAACCATCTCTGGCACCGTCTAAATCCACAACGTGAAGATTGTGTGCCCCCGCAGCTAAAAACTCTTTTGCTACTTCGGTGGGGTCATCACGGTAGACCTTCATAACATCATAATCGCCTTTGGTAAGTCTTACGACCTTAGCTCCTCTAATATCAATAGCTGGGAAAAGCTGCATTTATCTGTCCTCCAATTCTGCAAACGCTTTAAGCAAATTCAGCCCTACATCGCCGCTTTTTTCGGGATGAAACTGTGCACCGTAAACATTTTTGCTTTTTACAAGACCCGCAACGGAAACCTCATAATCGGAAGTAGCAAGCAGAGCTTTGTCACAGTTTTTTGCATAAAATGAGTGGACATAGTAAACATAATCGCCGTTTTTAGTGTATTTAAAAATTGGGTCGTTTATATCTTTTATATTAAGGGCGTTCCAACCCATGTGGGGGATTTTAAGGTCGCCTTTAATATCGTTTGACAAAGGATGCACTTCACCCTTTATAAGACCTAATCCTGTATGCTCGCCGTATTCATAGCTTTTTTCAAAAAGCAGCTGCATACCAAGGCAAATGCCGAGAATGTATTTACCCTTTTCGGCTTCGGTTTTTACAATGCTATCAAGACCGCTTTCCCTTAGAAGTTTTACAGCATCACCAAACGCACCTACACCGGGTAGAATGATTTTATCGGCAGATTTTATAACTTCGGGGTCGCTTGTGATAGTTGATTTTAAATTTAAAAAATTAAGTGAGCACTGCAGAGAATATAAATTTCCGCATCCGTAATCAACAATTGCTATAATATTAACTCCTAGTAGATTAAATAGTTTTTGTTTATTATAAGTAGATTGAAAAAAGTTTCGGGTCATTGCTATCAATATTACCTGCAGAAGCGTAGTCGCACATTATGTATTCTTTTTGCTCGCCGTCGGCGGTGATAAATACTTTAGTTGTGACTAATGTGCCGTTATTATTTGCAATGTGAGGTGCAGAAATACTTTCAATATTTTTGCCATAGAGCGTATCTAAAGAGAACATATCCTCCTCTTTAG
>JAGARD010000145.1 GCA_017622415.1 Clostridia bacterium
ACGAGGCTACCGAATATATGACCTTTGAAGAGCCTGTTTATGCTTATTTAAAATGTCACGGCAGAGAGGTCGTTTTGCTTGAATCGGGAATATACGATGTCTAGATGCTAGATGCTAGAGGCTAGATACTAGATGCTGGATAATAAAACCGACAGCTTGTGCTTTTAAAGCATAGCTGTCGGTTATTTTGTTAGGCAAACTACAATTTGACGGTTAAAATAGCCTTCCCCTTGACGGGGAAGGCACTGTCAACCTACATTTTATCGGTTTAATCGTCTAGCCTCTAGTTTCTAGTATCTAGCGTCTAGTTCCCATAAAGAACAGTGCAAGTGTGCCTGGACCTGAATGGCAACCTATTACAGGCTCAATATAATGAATAAATACTTCCTTTACATTAAGCTCCTTTTTAACAAGGTCGGCTAAAAGCTCGGCATCCTCAACACAGTCGCCGTGTGAAATAAATACGGTTTGCTCTGCGGGGTTTATAGCCGTTTCTTTCATTTTTTCTACCATAGCTTCTATAGCACGTTTTCTGCCTATTACTTTAGCTTTTGGAATAAGCTTGCCATTATCATCAACATGCATAACAGGTTTAATGCTAAGTACAGTGCCCATTACGGCGGCAGTACCCGAAACACGTCCGCCGCGTTTTAGGTAGAATAAATCGTCTACCGTAAACCAATGGCAAAGCTTTAAGCGGTTTTCCATAAGCCAATCATAAAGCTCTTCAATAGTGGCACCCTCATTTTTCTTGTTAACTGCATAGTGCACCAAAAGTCCCTGCCCAAGAGAGGCGGCTAGGGAATCCACATCATAAATCTTACGCTCGGGATATTTTTCTTTAAGGTCCTCCAGCATTGTGTGAGCCACCTGATAGGTGCCGCTTAGTCCAGAGGAAAAGCCTATATAAATGAGGTCGCTTCCGCTGGATAAAACGCGTTCAAAAACCTGCTCGCAAAGCTCGGGTGAGGCAAGAGTAGTGGAAAGCGGCTCTTTTTTTCTTGCCATATCGTAAAAGGCTTTAAAATCAGGGTCACTGCCCTTAATGTAGCTTTCAAAGGCTTTATCGCCCGCAAAATATTTAAGCGAAATTATTTCTAACCCGTAATCGTCTATTTGCTTTGAGGAAAGATTACAGGATGAATCGGTAACTATTGTATAACCCATAAAAATGCTCCTTGTATCTAGTTTTCAAAACTAGTATAATTGATTTTGCTTATTCTGTCAAGTATTATTTGTGAACAAATCTTTTAAATTTAAAAAACTTTTATTGACATTTTTGAAATCATTTGATATATTTTAATATAGTCTATTATATAACATCACCGAGGTAGAATAACAATGAATTTTGACGAAGAACTCGTTTTAGAACAAAGATATACCTTGATTTGCCAAAAGCTGGCTGCCCATAAGCTACCCAGATGGGAAGCCTTTCCGGATATTGAGCTTTATATGGATCAGGTTGTAGCAGTAATGGAAAAGGCGTTGGAGCTTTATAATAAGGTGGGCGAGGAAGAAAGCCGACTTATAACTCCATCCATAATAAACAATTATGTTAAGCTAAAAATAATTCCCGCCCCAAATAAAAAGAAGTACAACCGTGAGCATTTGGCATATCTTGTAATGATTTGTATTTTAAAACAGACCCTTGCAATATCTTCTATAGTAAAAATAATTGAATCAAATTTAGAAAGCAAAACAATAAGCGAGCTTTACAACGAATTTTGTAATATTTATGAAAATGTAATTCCATTTGTTAATATGGGCGAGCCCTTTTTTGATGGGGCTGAGCAAAACGAAATTTCTTCTCTGGACTCAGAGGATGATATGAACGGTTTTATATTAAAATCTGCCATTCTTTCCACTGCGGGCAAGTTTGTTTGTGAGGAAATGCTTTCGGCAATGAATAGTGAAAAATTAAATAAAAAGTAACAATTTAAAGTATTCAAATCCCGCTACGGTAAAACCGCGGCGGGATTTTTGCTTTAATATAATAAATTAATCTAAAATATTTCCAACCTTGTAATGTACAGGCAGTCCGTTTTGCATTTTTATAATCTGCTCGCCTTGAATAAGGGGTAGGAAGTAGGGCAAAGCTTTATCAGTGACATTGTTTCGGTCACAATTTATCCACTCATTAGGGAAGAAACGCTCGTTATTTGCAACCTTTTCGGCATCTACGGGCTCAATAGCAACGGTGTAGGGCATATCTAAAATACGGCGGAATGCCATCATTTTACCTGTTTCACCGTTAAGGGCAGCAGTAACCGCAGCCGAGCCGATTTTTTCGGCCTCGTTAATATCGGTGCGGGAGCTTATGTGGGAGGCACAGCGTTGCATAACATTAAGCTCGATCGAGCGTACCTTAATGGAAAAATTCTCGGCAACAATTTTTTCAAGCTGCTTACCAATTCCAGAAAGTGCAAGATGGCCAAATCCATCGGTCTGATGCACCTGAGTTTCTTCGGGCTTTGTTAGGGTAATGCCCTCAGATACAACAACAATAACCGCCTTGTACTGCTTTAATTTTTCGCCGACATCATACAAAAAGCGTTCAATATTAAATTCGCATTCGGGAAGATAAATAAGGTGGGGAGCATCCTCGCCGTTGGCGTGAAGCACCGAGGCGGAAGCGGCAAGCCAACCCGCGTGACGGCCCATAACTTCAATAATTGTAACCGATTTAATACTGTAAACCGAGCTATCTCTTGCAATTTCCTGAACAGAGGTTGCAACATATTTTGCCGCCGAGCCAAAGCCTGGGGTGTGGTCGGTTTCGCAAAGGTCGTTATCAATTGTTTTAGGCACGCCTATAACCTTAATATCCTTGTTTATTTTCTTAAAATATTTTGAAAGCTTGTTAACTGTATCCATTGAATCGTTACCGCCAATGTAGAAAAACGCCTTAATATCACGACGGTCTAAGCAGTCGGTAATTGCTTTGTAAACTTCGGCATTTTCACTTTCATCGGGAAGCTTAAATCGGCAGGAGCCCAAAACGGTTGAGGGGGTCTGACGTAAAAGCTCCATATCCTCATTGGTGCGAATAGCGGTTTTTAAATCCACCAGATGGTCATTAATAATGCCCTCTATTCCGTTTACCGAGCCGTAAATTGTACCGATGCTCGGAACCTTTAAAGCTTCCTTTATAACACCCAAAAGGGATGCGTTTATGGCGCAGGTAGGTCCACCCGACTGTGCAACTGCAATGTTCATTATACGTTTTTTCCTTTCAAAATATGTAATTATTTATTATTATAACATATCCGCAAGGCGGGAAAGTGCCGAGCAGGCATGTTTCAATGTTCTCCGAGATAGTCAAAATCTTTGATTTTGCAAGTATCTCGTGAGGTTAATATAACATATCCGCAAGGCGGGAAAGTGCCGAGCGGGCATGTTTCAATGTTCTCCGAGATAGTCAAAATCTTTGATTTTGCAAGTATCTCGTGAGGTTATTATAACATAAAAAAGAATGATTTTCTACTTACTTTACCAAATTTTTATATTTTTTAGGTTGAAAGCCAATTGACCTAAAATTTACCTAACAAAAAACCGACGTATTGAGCTTTTAGGCACAATCTGTCGGTTTAATTATCTAGTATCTAGCATCTAGAGCCTAGAATATCCAAAGCTGTTAACAAGGGCATCTATTTTTCTGCCCTCTTTACAAATCGGACATTCATGCGAGGGGTGGGAAGCATAATCGGGCAAATCCTTAAGCTCAAAGGTAGCGTGAATGGGATAGCCATCACACTTATCAAGACAGGTGAAAATTGCCGCAATTCCGCTTACGTTACCGCCGTAGTATTTAATTGCCTCAACCGCAGCCTTTGCGGTGTAGCCTGTGGTTATAGATGCCTCTAAAATAAGCACGTTCTTGCCCTTTATCATAGGAAGCAGATTATCTCTGAATATTATCTGACTGCCCGAGGTGTGCTCAGGTGTAACAACATAAATGGTCTGGTGAGCGTTAAGGTTGGAAAAGCCAGCCTCAGTAAGCTCGTTTGCAAGGCAGGCACCTATAACCTGAGTACCATCAAGGCAGAGGATAGTATCTACAATTGTTGAGCTTTGGTAGTATGAAACAAGCTCCTCAGCAACTGCCTTAGCCTCTGAAAGACGGGTTTTTTGGGTGGTAACATCAACATAATAGTTTATATGACTGTGGCTTGTGGCAAAGTGCCCCTTTGTAAGCCTTAAAAATAAATTCTGCCTTTTGGACTGAATTTTAAAGGTGTTATTGTTCATAACCATAACCTCCATTATAAATCTATAATATTATTTTACAATAAAAATATAAAAAATACAAGAAAAATTATTATGAATTGTTAATTTATTATTAAGAGTATTATGTAACGTTACATTTAAAATGAAAATATTTACAATTTGTTATTGAAAAAAATTATAATTCGTGGTAACATATTTTTAAATTATAAATCCATTTAAAGGAAGCGTATAAAAATGCGTAAAAAACTGTTTAAATCGGAGTCCAAGCGACTTTTGGATTTAATGATTAATTCTATTTACACAAATAAGGAGATTTTTTTGCGTGAGATTATCTCCAACGCAAGCGATGCTATTGATAAGCTTCATTATATCTCCCTAACGGATGAAAATGCTCGCAGTAAGCGTGAAAACGGCGAGATAAACATCACCTTTGATAAGGATGCCCGTACCATCACTGTATCTGATAACGGACTTGGTATGACCGCCGACGAGCTAGAGGAAAATTTAGGTACCATAGCCAAGAGCGGCTCGCTTAAATTTAAAGAGGAAATGGATAAAAAGGACCGCGATGAAAATGACATTATAGGTCAGTTTGGTGTTGGTTTTTATTCGGCATTTATGGTAGCCGATGAGCTTACCGTTATAAGCCGCTCCTATAAGGAGGATACCGCCTACATTTGGAAAAGCGAGGGTGCGAGCGGTTACACCATTGCAGAAGCTGAAAAAGACACCGTTGGTACCGATATTATAATGCACCTTAAAACCGATACCGATAATGAGAATTACAGCGAATATTTAAACGAATATAGGCTAAAAAATCTTATTAAAACCTATTCCGATTATATTCGCCATCCCATTAAAATGCCTGTGGAAAAGCGTCGCGAGGTAGGCGAGGGTGAGGATAAAACCTATGAAACCTACACCGAAATCGAAACCGTTAATAGTATGGTTCCCATCTGGCAACGCCCCAAAAAGGATGCGAGTGACGAGGAATGCTTTGCATTTTATAAGGATAAATTCCACGATTACACCGACCCCGTTTCGGTTGTAAGAATAAATGCCGACGGTCTTGTTAGCTATAAGGCTATGCTTTTTATCCCCGCCAAGGCACCCTTTGATTATTTCACAAAGGAGTATAAAAAAGGTCTTGCCCTTTACTCAAACGGCGTTATGATTATGGAGTCCTGTGAGGATTTACTGCCAGAGCATCTTCGTTTTGTTAAGGGCGTTGTGGATACCAACGATTTATCCCTTAATATCTCCCGCGAGATGCTTCAGCAAAGCCACGAATTAAAGGCTATTGCTACCAACATTGAAAAGAAGATAAAGGCTGAGCTTAAACGCCTTTTGGAAAAGGAAACCGACAAATATTTAACCTTTTTTGCAGCTTTCGGAATTCAGCTAAAATACGGTGTTGTAAGCGATTACGGTATTAATAAGGATAGTCTTATGGATTTACTGCTTTTCTATTCTGCAAAGAACGAAAAGCTTATTACCCTTAAGGAATATTCGGAAAATATGGCAGAGGGTCAGGAAAACATCTATTATTCCTGCGGTGACAGCATCTCAGCCGCAAAGGGTATTCCCGCCGCAGTTATTGCACGCGACAAGGACTATGATGTTTTGTACCTAACAGATGAGGTTGACGAGTTTGTTATGAAAACTCTTATGACCTATAATGAAAAGAAAATTGTATCTGTTTTGGATGAGGATAACGGACTTGTTTCAGAGGACGACCGCAAAAAAGCCGAGGAACAGGCTAAAGACTCGGAAGAGCTTTTAACCTTTATTAAGGAGGCTTTGGAGGGTGCCGTTAGCGAGGTTACTTTAGTAGGCGGTCTTAAGGATTTTGCCGTAAGCCTTAATACCAAGGGCGGGATTACCTTAGAAATGGAAAAGTATTTTGCACAAATGCCTGGCGAAAATCATCCGAGGGCTGAAAGAGTTTTAGAGCTTAATCCCGAGCACTCAGCCTTTAAGGCAATGAAGAATTGCTATAAGGACGAGCCCGAAAAGGCTAAAAAGTATGCTAAAATTCTTCACGGTGAGGCACTTCTTTCGGCAGGACTTATGCCCGAAGACCCATTTGATTTTTGCAACCTCGTAAGCGAACTGCTTAGTTAGAGGTTATAATCTATTTTAAAAATACATTTTGGAGGTATTATAATGGTTAAAAGATTTGGTGTAATGCTGGATATGTCCAGAAATGGTGTTATGAAGCCTGAGCAGGTAAAGGAATATGCCTTGACCATTAAAAAACTTGGATATAATATGATTCAGTTATATACTGAAGATACCTATGAAATCCCTGAGGAACCTTATTTCGGCTATCTCAGAGGCAGATATTCAAAAGAAGAATTAAAGGATATTGTTGAATACTGTAACTCAATTGATATTGAGGTTATTCCCTGTATTCAGACACTTGCACACTTAAATCAGATTTTCTATTGGAGAGAATTTAAGGAAATCAGAGATTTGAATGATGTTTTATTAGTTGATGATGAGCGTACCTATGATCTTATTGATAAAATGTTCCGTAGCTTGCGTGAATGTTTTACATCAGATCTCATTCATATCGGTATGGATGAAGCACACGATCTTGGAAGAGGCAAATATTTAGACCTTCATGGCGATAAAAGTAGCTATGAGATTATAAGGGGCCACCTTGAAAGGGTTGCACAGCTTGCTAAAAAGTATGGCTTCCACCCCATAATGTGGTCGGATATGTTTTACAGAATTGCCAATAACGGTGAGTATTTCAGCGATGATCCAAACATTATAACCGATGAGATTGCTGCTTCCTGTCCCGAGGGTATTGATCAGGTTTTTTGGAGCTATTACAGAGAGAAAAAAGAAGAATACGCTGCAATGCTTGAATCTCATAAGAGCTTCGGCGGCGAAAGCTGGTTTGCAGGTGGTGCTTGGACTTGGATGGGCTTTGCCTCTAATAATGAGTTCAGCCTTGCAACTATGTTGCCCGCTATGCAAGCCTGTAGGGAAAAGGACGTTCAAAATATTATGATTACAATGTGGGGAGATTTCGGTAAGCTATGCTCCTACTACGCAGTTCTTCCCTCGCTTTATGCTATCCGCCGTTTTTATGACGGAGTAGAGGATATAGAGCAAATCAAAAAAGAGTTCGGCGAAATTACAAATGAGAGCTTTGACGATATGATGAAGCTTGACATCCGCGTAGATGTAGGTCAGGTAGATCATATGTTTTCTACTACCCCCTATACATATCTGCTTTTCAATGACCCCCTTATGGGAATGGTAGATGCACACATTAAAGAAAGCCGCAGAAAAGAATTTGAAGAGGCTGCTGAGTATTTTGAAAACGCCGCCAAAGCAAGCAAATATCAAAATATTTTTAAAAGCCAGGCTGCTCTTTGCCGTGCACTTGCCGTTAAATATGACCTTGGTGTTCGCACCAGAAAGGCATACAGGGCAAAGGATATGGATGCTTTAAAGATTATATGTGATGATTATCTGCTTACAATGGAAAGAATTGAGGAGTTTTTACGCTGTTTCCGCAAGCTGTGGTTTGAGGAAAACAAGCCTCACGGAATAGACGTTACCGAAATTCGCATAGGAGCTATTTTAACAAGACTTCGCTTTGCAAGAGAAAGACTACTATCCTTTATGGCGGGTGAGGTAGATAAAATTGATGAGCTGGATGAAGAACTTTTGCTTTTCAGAGGCGATGGCTGTAATGATGTTAATTTCAATCAATTGCCTGCCCTTAAAGACTGGAAATGGATTGCTTCACCCAACATTATATAAATACAGCTTTTAAACTTTTAAAAAAATATTGACAAATTAAAAAAATTGCGTATAATATTTATGAAGACCTATATCTTTTTGGAAAGCCTTACAGGGAATTTGCGTCGGCGACTGAAAGCGCAATAGGTGAGTAGTAGGTATAGCAACACTTCAGCGGCAAACCTAAAATTTAATATTAAAGCGGATATGTTTTTTCATATCAATACGGGTGGCACCGCGGGTTAATCTTTATTTACTCGTCCCGAGAATATAAATGTTATATTCTCGGGACTTTTTATTTTTTACAAATGGCCTTTTTTGATTTTACATTGCCAAAAAACTTAATATACAGTAGTATATCTGCATTTTTTGGCTTCCTAAAATACAAAAAATCCTATTTATAAATTTGAACTACGGGAAAATACTAGGAGGTTTTTTAATGTACAGAACACTATTTTGTAACGATATTCGTGATGAGCATATCGGTAAAACCGTTCAGCTTGCAGGCTGGGTGGATGTTGTACGCGATCACGGAGGAGTTATATTTATCGACCTGCGTGATTATACAGGTGTTACACAGGTTGTTGTTCACAATGAGGAGTTTCTTAAAAACGTAAACCGCGAAACTGTTATTTCGGTTACGGGTAAGGTAGAAAAGCGTGATGAAGAAACCGTAAATGCAAAGATTGAAACAGGTACGGTTGAGCTTGTTGCCGAAAAATTGGAAGTTCTTGGTAGAAGCTACAATATGTTGCCCTTTGAGGTAAGAGCCTCCCGTAGCAGTAAGGATGAGCTTCGCCTTAAATACCGTTATTTGGATTTGCGTAATCCCAAAAACCACGAAAACTTGGTTATCCGTTCAAAAATCATCCGTCATTTGCGTAATAAAATGGAGGATAAGGGATTTTTGGATATGCAAACCCCCATTCTTACCGCCTCCTCTCCCGAGGGTGCACGCGACTTCCTTGTTCCGAGCCGTAAGCACCCAGGCAAGTTTTACGCTCTGCCACAGGCACCTCAGCAGTTTAAACAGCTGCTTATGGTATCGGGCTTTGATAGATATTTTCAAATTGCACCCTGCTTCCGTGATGAGGATGCACGTGCCGACCGTTCACCGGGTGAATTTTATCAGCTCGACTTTGAAATGGCTTTTTCTACTCAGGATGAGGTTTTGGAGGTTTGTGAGGACGTAGTTTATGACACCTTTAAAACCTTTTCAGATAAAAAAATAACTCCCAAGCCTTTCCGCCGTATCACCTATGCCGAGGCTATGATGAAATACGGCTCTGATAAGCCCGACCTTAGAAACCCCCTTATTATCTGCGATTTAACCGATTTCTTTGCAGATGTTAATTTCCCTGCTTTTAGGGGCAAGCCCGTTCGTGGTATTGTTGCAAACTGTCAGGGTAAATCCAACAAATTCTTTGAGGACTCCTTAAAATTCGCCACCTCTCCTGAGGTTGGTCTTGGCGGTCTTGGTTATATAACGCTTAAAGAGGGAGCTTTCTTAGGTCCTATTGCTAAGTTCTTATCAGATGAGAAAAAGGCTGAAATTGTAACACTCACAGGCGTTAAAGAGGGCGAAACCCTATTCTTTATCTGTGATGATAAGAAAAATGATGCAGAGAAAAAAGCAGGTCATATCCGTTCTTGGCTTGCCGATAAAAATCAGCTTGACCTTATCCGCGATGATGCCTTTGAATTTTGCTTTATTGTTGATTTCCCAATGTATGAAATTGACGAAGAAACAGGCGATACAATCTTTACCCACAACCCATTCTCAATGCCTCAGGGCGGAATGGAGGCTCTGCTCGGTGATGACCCCATCGAAGTTCTTGCCTATCAGTACGACCTTGTTTGTAACGGTATTGAGCTTGCGTCAGGTGCTGTTCGTAACCACGATATTGAAATTATGAAAAAGGCATTTGAAATTGCAGGCTACTCTGAAGCCGAGCTTAAATCCCGTTTCAATGCTCTTTATACCGCATTCCAGTACGGTGCTCCCCCTCACGCAGGTATGGCACCGGGTATTGACCGTATGGTAATGCTCCTTACGGATGAAGAAAAAATCCTTGAAGTTATTGCATTTCCGCTTAACGGTAACGCACAAGACCTTTTGCTTGGTGCACCAAGTGAGGTTACAAATCAGCAGTTGGAGGATGTTCATCTGCTTGGTAATAACAGTGCTCTTGCTACCCGTGCCGCGGCTATAGGCGGCTCTAAAAGGCATAGTGAGAAGCGTTCCACATTCTCTAACGCAGAACAGCTTAATCAGCTTGAGCTTAGCGATGGGGAAGAAAAAACTATGAACGGTATCTTTGCCAAGATGAGCGAAAGCGAAGCAAAGCTAAAGCAAGTTAATACCGAAAATACAGAAGAAATGATATATGTTATGCCTATGACCAATGTTCTACGCGAGGATGAGCGAAAGCAACCTTTCTCAAGAGAAAGTCTGCTTGAGGGTGCACCCGAACGTAGTGACGACAGTTGGCAGGTACCACGTCTTGTTAAGTAAAGTGAGGTGGCAGTAAATGAAATATTATGCAACAAAAATATCTAATAACGGAAATATTGCAGTTGATGATACCATACTTGTAAAGGGTGTGCAGACTGCGGCAGGCTCCCGTATATTAAAGGGCTTTAAGCCCCTTTTCAGTGCAGAGGCAGTAACCAGACTTGAAGCAAAGGGCTATACTGTTTCGGGCAAAACCAATGTCGGTGAGTTTGCTCTTGACCTTGTAGGTGAATTTTCCTATTACGGTGAAGCAGAGGACACTATAAAGGGTGCCGCCGCCGAGCTTGTAAAATCGGGCGAGGTTAAAGCCGCCCTCGGTGTTGATGTAAACGGCAGTACAAGACGTGCCGCCGCTATTTCGGGTGTGGATTTCTTAAAGCCCACCTACGGTACCGTATCTCGTTACGGTATTATATCTACCGCCGCTTCGGGCGAGCAGTTGGGCGTTTATGCCGCCGACACCTCAAAAATAAAAGAGGTTATGGATGTAATCTCAGGTCACGATGAAAAGGACGGCACAAGTCTTAAAAAAGAGTACGATTATACCGATACTGACGATGCTCATGGCAAAAAGGTTTGTATTATAAAAGAGCTTTTAGAAAAAGCCGATGATGAAACCAAAGCCCTTATAAATTCTTATGCCGAAAAGCTTCGTAAAAACGGGGTAGAGGTAGAAGAGATTTCTTTTGACCTTTGTGAGGTGGCAAACACAGCTTGGCAAATTCTTTATTCTGCCGAAACCTGTAATAACCTTTCCCGTTATGACGGTGTTAAATACGGCTACCGTGCCGAGGGGTACAAAAATATTGATGAATTATATGTTAAATCAAGAACCGAAGGCTTTAACTTCCTTACAAAAGCGGTTATTTTATACGGCTCGGATGTGCTTTCTAAAAACCGTTATGACGATTGCTACGGTAAATCGCTTAAGGTACGCCGTGTGGTTTATGAAAAGTTTGAAGAGCTTATGAAGCAGTATGATGCAGTTCTTACCCCCGCTTGCAGCAAAAAGGAATTTACCGCATACAGCATTGATGATGCCTTTGTTAAGGTGTTCGAGGAAAGTATATTTACTGCAATTCCCAACCTTATAGGTACTCCTGCTTTGGTTAGCGGCTCAGTGCAGTTAATGGGAACGCATTTTGCAGAAAGCACCCTGCTTAGTCTTGCAGGCAGTGTAGAAAGGATGGGTGAATAATTATGAACTATGAGCTTGTTATTGGTCTTGAAACCCACGTAGAGCTAAACACTCAGTCTAAAATTTTCTGTTCTTGCGGCGGTCATTCCTCACCCAAAGAGGCAAACGACTGCGTATGTCCCGCCTGTAGCGGTATGCCTGGTATGCTCCCTGTAATGAACAAGCGTGTGGTTGAGCTTGCAGTTACCGCTGGACTTATGCTTAACTGTGAAATCAGCCGTTACACTACATTCGATAAGAAAAATTACTACTATCCCGACCTTCCCTGTGCGTATCAAATAACGCAGCTTAATCATCCTATTTGTACAAACGGTCTTGTTTCTGTGGGCAAGCGTGATATAAGAATTAAGCAAATCCACATGGAGGAGGATGCAGGTAAGCTTGTGCACGAAGGAAAATTTTCCTTTGTTGACTTCAACCGTACCAGCGTACCCCTTATTGAAATTGTTACTCAGCCCGATTTCCGCAGTGCGGAGGAGGTTGTGGCTTATCTTACAAAGCTTAAATCTATGTTCCGTTCGGGTGGAATTTCCGAGTGTGAAGAGGGTGCAATGCGTTGCGACATAAACATCTCTGTTCGTCCCGAGGGCAGTGAGGAATACGGCGTTCGTACCAAAATTAAAAATATGAGCTCCTTAGAGGCTATTGAGCGTGCTATCCGTTATGAGGCACAGCGTCATATAGATGCTCTTGAGTTTGAAACCGAGGAGCTTGTTCAGGAAACCAGAAGATTTGATGACGTAAGCGGTAAGACCTTTGCAATGCGTAATAAGGAAACCGAGGCCGATTACCGTTATTTCCCCGATGCTAACCTTATGCCAATTATAATTGATGATGAATGGCTTGAGCAGATTAAATCCGCAAAGCCTGTAGCCATTGATGAAAAGGCAGATGCATATCGTGAGGCAGGTATTTCCGAAAAGGAAATTGAAATGCTTATAGGAAACTTTAAAATCAGCAAGCTGCTTGACGATGTTATCTCCCTTGGTTGTAACGCTAAGGACAGTGCGGCTTGGATCTTAACCGATTGTGCGGGCATTCTCCGCAAGGACGGACTGCTTTTAAGCGATTTGGATATAACCCCCGAAGCACTTAGCTTGGTTATTAAACAGGTTGCAGAGGGCAAAATCAATCGTGCGGCAGGCAAAAAGGTTCTTATTGCCGTTATTGAGGATAAAGTTGACCCAATGGAGTTTATTAAGAAAAACTCTCTTGATGCCAAGGTGGACGAGGGTGCAATAACCGCCGTTATCGCCAAGGTTATCGAGGCAAATCCCACCGCTGTTGCCGATTATAAGGGCGGTAAGGAAAAGGCGTTGCAGGCAATCTTTGGTGCATGTATGCGTGAACTCAAGGGTGCAGGCGACCCCGCCACCCTGAAATCCCTTTTGGAGAAAAAGTTAAAAGATTAAATTTCATTTTCACCCGACGGCTTGTGGCTTTCCGCAAGCCGTCGGGTTTTTAGATACTGCATGCCATAAATAAAATTTGTTTTCCCCTTACGAAAATTATGAATAATTTGTTGACATATTTGTCATAATATGTTAATATTTGTCTGTGAAATTTTATTTTCGGAGGTAAAAAAATGACAGCAAAAAAAATCATTCCTAAAGTGCTTATCGTTGCCTTTGTTATTGGTTTTGGTGTTCTTTGTGCCTTTACAGGCAGTATTACCAGTCCCGTTGGCACATTATGGTCACTTTTCCCACCCGTAGTAGCAATCGGTCTTGCACTACTCACCAAAGAGGTTTATTCCTCACTTTTCATTGGTATTGTTGTTGGCGGCTTGCTTGCAACAGGCTTTAGTCCCTTAAAAACTATTGATAAGGTTACAACAACAGGCTTTATTGATGCCGTTTCGGGCACAGCAGGTATTTTTATGTTTTTGGTAATCTTGGGTGTTATTGTTGCTTTGCTTAATAAAGCAGGCGGCTCCAGAGCCTTTGGTGAATGGGCATCAAAGCATATTAAAACCAAAATCGGTGCTTCTATTGCAACCTTCCTTTTTGGCGTTTTAATTTTTATTGATGACTATTTCAACTGCCTTACCGTTGGTGCGGTTATGCGTCCCGTTACCGACAAAACTAAAATTTCCCGTGCTAAGCTTGCATATTTAATAGATGCTACTGCCGCTCCCATTTGTATGATAGCTCCCATCTCCTCTTGGGCTGCTGCGGTTTCCTCTTACACACCTGAGGGTACAAGCGGTATTGCACTTTTCTGTCAGGCAATCCCTTATAATTTCTACTCACTTTTAACCTTTGTATTTGTTATTGCTCTTACTCTTATGAAGTTTGATTACGGCCCAATGAGATTGCATGAAATGAATGCAATGAAGGGTGACCTTTTCACAAGCGGTGCAGTTACTTCCTCTAATGAAGATGAGGAACCCGCTACAGGCAAGGCAAGAGTTATTGACCTTATTATCCCCATTATTATACTTATCGCAATTTGTGTAGTTGCACTTCCCTTTGTTGGTGCAAGCTATGATAAGGACGGCAACTTCGGTGCAGCAAATTATGATAGTTCAGTAGGCTTCATTCAGGCATTTTCTGATACTGATGCTACAATTGCACTTCCCTTAGGCGGCATTGTTGCTCTTGTTATTGTTATTCTTTACTTTGTTGCTAGAAGACTTGTTTCCTTTAAAGAGGCTATGGAGTGTATTCCCAAAGGCTTTATTGCTATGGTTCCTGCAATTTTAATTCTTACTATGGCAACCTCACTTAAGAATATGACAGGTCTTTTAGACTCCGATGCATTTGTAAACGGTGCATTGGCTTCTGCAGGAGCACTTCAAAACTTCCTGCCTGCTATTATCTTCCTTGTAGCTTGCGGAATTTCCTTTGCAACAGGAACGTCTTGGGGTACCTTTGGTATTCTTATTCCTATTGTTCTTAGCATATTCCCCGCAGGAAGCACACTTGGTATTATTGGTATGTCCGCTTGCCTTGCAGGTTCCGTTTGCGGTGACCATTGCTCACCCATTTCCGATACAACCATTATGTCCTCGGCAGGTGCTCAGTGCGACCATTTAAACCATGTGTCTACTCAGCTTCCTTATGCTATTACCGTTGCGGCAATTTCCTTTGTAAACTTCCTCATTGCTCCCTTTATAGGAAACACTTGGATTTGCTTGCCTATCGGTGTTGTAATGACCGTTGCAGTTTTATTTGTAATTAAGTTTGCAACAAAAAATAAAGCAGTAGAATAAACATAAAGCTTAAAAGGGTTGCTTTCGGGCAACCCTTTTAAAAATACATTTTTTGCAAAATTGTGCATAGTTTTTCTGCTTAATTATGTAAATTAACTAAAAATAAAAAATGGGTTAAAAATCGATTTTTATTCATTGACACTTTTTGCCTTATATGGTATAATAATTTTGTTATTTTAAATGTTAAATCAAAGGCTTTCTTTGTCCCTGACGGATATAGTGGAGCACCACGTGGAGCAAAGAAAATCAAGGTGAAAGTAGGTCTTTTTAGATTTGTTTTACCGTACTTTGCCGACCGTCTGGGCAGTCTTATTTCGCTTTAAGGGATAAGACCGCCTTTTTTGTTTTTTAAAAGTAAATTTTGTAACCGAAAGGAATGCTTTGGTATGAAAAAAGTTGCAATTATTATGGGTAGCGACAGCGATCTTCCTGTAGTAAAAAAGGCAGTAGATGTTCTTAGAGAATATGAAGTTCCATTTGAGGTTCACGTGCTTTCTGCACACCGCACGCCCGAGCAGGCAAAAACCTTTGCATCGCTCGCCGCCGAAAACGGCTTCGGTGTTATGATAGCCGCCGCAGGCAAAGCCGCCCATTTAGCGGGTGCCATTGCAGCAAATACTGTTTTGCCTGTTATTGGTATTCCCATAAAGGCATCTGTTTTAGATGGTATGGATGCACTTCTTTCTACCGTTCAAATGCCTGCGGGTATTCCTGTTGCCACCGTTGCTATTGACGGTGCCGCAAACGCAGCTTTGCTCGCAATTCAAATTTTGGCAGTAAACGATGCTGAGCTTACATCAAAGTTACTTTCAGCAAGGGCAAAGGCGGCTCGTGATGTTTTGGAAAAGGACCGCCAAATAAGTGAAGAATTTTCACGCCAGTTTTAGTGGCGTGCTTTGCACCGACCATATCCAGAGCATTCAAACTCGAATCAGCCTTAAATGCTCTGGCTACAGTCGGCTGCAACTGTTTATATAGAAAATAGCAATTAGTTCAGGAGTTGATTTAAAATGGGTGGTTTTTTCGGTGCTGTAACAAAAACCGATGCTATGGCAGACGTGTTTTTTGGAACCGATTATCATTCGCATTTAGGTACAAGAAGAGGCGGTATGGCGGCGTTTGACCCCGAAATCGGTCATCAGCGTGAAATACATAACATTCAAAATTCTCCGTTCCGTACCAAGTTTGAAAAAATCTTAGACGAAATGAAAGGTTTTGCCGCAATCGGTTGTATAAGCGATTTTGAGCCGCAACCACTTCTTATCCGTTCCAGACTCGGAGCATACGCAATATGCAATATCGGACTTATTAACAATACCGAGCAGCTTATAAACGATTATCTTTCAAAGGGCGGATATTTCGATTCAATGACGGGGGGCAGGGTTAATCCCACTGAGCTTATTGCCGCACTTATAAACCAAAAAGATAATTTCGCCGATGGTATTCGTTTTGCTCAAAGCGTTATAGAGGGCACTACTACAATAATTATTTTAACCGACAAGGGCTCTATAATCGCCGCACGTGATAAGGTTGGCAGACTTCCCGTTTTAGTTGGTAAAAATGATGAGGGCTACTGTGTTTCCTTTGAATCCTTTGCTTATGAAAAATTGGGTTATGAGCTCTACAAAGAATTAGGGCCTGCCGAAATTGTGGAAATTACAGCAGAAAGCTGCACCCAGCTTTCGCCCCCTGAAAAGAAAATGAAAATGTGTTCCTTTTTATGGAGCTATTACGGATTTCCAAATTCCACCTATGAGGGCGTTAATGTTGAGGTTATGCGTTATCGCAACGGCGAAATTATGGCCAGTCACGATACTGAGGTAGAAAATAATAAAAGTGTTGACTATGTAGGCGGTGTTCCCGATTCAGGCACACCACACGCAATAGGCTATGCTAACAAAAGCCACATACCCTTTGCACGTGCATTTATAAAATACACCCCCACTTGGGCGAGAAGCTTTACACCTCAAAAGCAAATTGAACGTAACAGAATTGCTAAAATGAAGCAAATTCCCGTTCACGATTTAATTAAAGATAAAAATCTTCTTTTTGTAGATGATTCCATAGTTCGCGGAACTCAGCTTAAGGGCAC
>JAGARD010000146.1 GCA_017622415.1 Clostridia bacterium
CATCCAATTACGAATAGGTTTTAATCATAACCAAAGCCTCGTTCCGCGTCCACATCAATTGTCAGTATAAGGCGATTTTGAAAATTAATATTTCTTGTTTTCAGGTATTAATAAAATTCTCTAAAAAGCTTGTAAACAAATGCCTTTTTGTAAAAACATCTCATCCTATTAAGATGAAAATTCTGATGGTCATTTACCCCAAAAAATTGGAAGACGATGGTTTGAAGCAGACTTGGATTATAAAAGTGGTAAACGAAATTCCAAAAGAATAGTATGGTCCAACGATGGTTTGATTTTTGTAACATACGACCATTATAAAACTTTTATTGAAATACTATAGGAGGGATAGCTTATGAAAAATACAGTGATTTTAGATTTAACAGATGTCGGCAATTTAGAAGATTTGCATAATAGAATAAAAAAAGCATTAGATTTTCCAGATTATTATGGCAAAAATTGGAATGCCTTTTGGGATTGTTTAAATCGTGATTGCGATGTGGATTTTGTTAAAATAACGGGATACCGTACCATATCCAAAAGTTTATTGCCTCATATCGAAAAAATGAAGGAATTGCTCAATAAAAATCGCAGTTATTGGCAGAACAGTAATGTGCCCTTTGATTTTGAAATAGTAAATTAGTGAGATAAATTATAACCACTTATCATCAGGTGGTTTATACAATGGCTATAAGTCCATAACTAAACCGACGGTTTGCTTTTTTGCATTACCGTCGGTTTTTTTAAAACATAATTTAACCTTGTTCAAAGCTATAATGCTCTAATAACGAGGTTATTTTTATTTATAAAGATATATGTGCTCGAGAAATTGTAGGTTAAAGGCACTCTGACTTTCTAACCGTTACCCTACAATTTATCGGGAATTTTTTGCGTTTTTTATCAATTTATAATTCTCTAGAGCACAAGGCTTGGGGCGGAATAAAAGTACGTGGTCACGCTTCTATCACCTGAATAGTATGCCAGTTTGCAAAACCGCATTCAATTTAAGCATTTGACAACTACACTTTACAAAAAAACAAAAATTACAATAGCAAAACAAAAATAATGTAACATTTTTTTAAAAAACGCAACTAAAGGTTGCCAAAATTTAACTATCCAAGTTGATTGACATTAAAAATTATTTTGTTATTATAGTATACATAAAGCAGTTTTTTAATTTTTTATATGCTTATAAAAATTAACAGTATTTTATAGGAGAATAATTATGACAATAGGTGAAAAAATAACTTACTTAAGAACAAAGCTTGACATTTCACAAGAACAACTCGCCGAAAAGGCTGAAGTCTCCCGTCAATCGGTTTCAAAATGGGAGATGGGGCAAGCCATTCCTCAGGTTGATAAAATACTTTTACTTTGTGAACTGTTTGCCGTTTCTGCAGATGAGCTGCTTAACGATAAAATAGATATTAAAACAGAAAATTCAAATGAACAAGGCACAAACAAATATTTTGGTACAGATGGGTTCCGTGGCGAAGCTAACGTAAATCTCACCTCTATACAAGCCTATAAGGTTGGTAGATTTTTGGGATGGTACTATTCTAAAGCTGCAACTGACAAAACTAATTATAGACCTAAAATAGTTATAGGAAAAGATACCCGACGTTCAAGCTATATGCTTGAATACTCTATTGTAGCGGGAATTACTGCATCCGGTGCCGATGCGTATTTACTGCACGTTACAACAACTCCCAGCGTTTCTTTTGTAACCAGACAAGATGAATTTGACTGTGGAATTATGATAACAGCCTCGCACAACCCTTTTTACGATAACGGTATTAAGCTGATTAACCGCTATGGAGAAAAAATGGACGACGCCACAACAGCTCTTATAGAAGCTTATCTTGATAACAATATGAAAGCACTTGGAATTTCAAGCGGAGATTTACCTTTCGCCAAACGCGAAAAAATTGGCTGCATAGTTGATTATGTTTCAGGCAGAAACCGTTATGTGGGATATTTAATTTCTCTTGCTTCAAATTCGTATAAAAAGCTTAAAATAGGCCTTGACTGTGCTAACGGTGCTTCTTGGATGATTGCCAGAAATGTATTTGGTGCTCTTGGTGCACAATTGACGGTTATCGGTGACGAGCCCGATGGTCTTAATGTAAATAACGGATACGGTTCTACTCATATAGAAAAGCTTTCTGCCCTAGTTAAAGAAAAACATCTTGATTTAGGCTTTGCTTTTGACGGTGATTGTGATAGATGTATAGCGGTTGACGGTGATGGAAATACCATCGATGGCGATGCAATTATGTATATACTTGCAAAACGCCTTAAATCCAGAGATATGCTTAACGATAATACTGTTGTTGCAACCATTATGTCCAACAGCGGATTTATTAACAGCCTTAAAGAAATAGAAATTAACTGTGAACAAACAACCGTCGGTGATAGATACGTTTATGAATGTATGCAAAACAACGACTATAGTCTTGGCGGTGAACAGTCAGGACACATAATACTTAAAAAATATGCAACAACAGGAGACGGTCTGCTTACAGCAATAATGATATGTGAGGAAATTTGTGATTCAAAGCTTTCTTTGGCAGAATTAGCTTCAAATGTAAAGCTCTACCCACAATACGTAAAAAATATTCGTGTTAAAAACAAATCTGCCGTGCTTGAAGACCAAGCCGTTCTTAAGGAGCTGGCTGAAGTAGAAAAGCTCATAGGCGGAAAAGGCAGAACTCTTCTTCGCAAAAGCGGTACAGAACCTGTAATACGTGTAATGATAGAATGTGAAAATAAAGAAAAATGCATTGAATATGCTGACAGAATTATAAACGTAATTATAAAGGGAGGGCATAATATTGAGTAAAAAAGTAAAAACCAAAGAGCTTTTTGACTGCAATACGGAATATCTTAAAGACCTTTTTAATTCATCAGAATATCCCTGGGAAATGCTTCCAAAAATCAAAGAATATATTACAAAAATAATAGATAGTGGAATGGTCGGTTATACTCTTATTGCGAATGGAGTTTTGGTTGGGGAAAATGTTAAAATTTATCCCACTGCAACTATTGAAGGACCATCAATTATCGGCTCCAACACCGAAGTGCGTCCCGGTGCATTTATTAGAGGTAGCGTAATAACGGGAGAAAACTGTGTAATTGGAAACTCCAGCGAGCTTAAAAATTGTGTTTTGTTAAACGATGTTCAGGTGCCACATTACAATTATGTAGGAGACTCGGTTTTGGGAAATAAATCCCATATGGGAGCTGCTTCAATATGCTCTAACCTTAAAAGTGATGGAAAAACAGTTATAATTCACGGCGACAAAAAATATAACACGCAACTTCGTAAGGTTGGTGCTATATTGGCAGATAAAGCTGATATAGGTTGTGGATGTGTTCTTAATCCGGGAACCATAATAGGCAAAAATACCTCGGTATATCCCAAAACCTCGGTACGAGGGGTAATTGAAGATGGTTGTATTGTAAAAAGTATGGATAATATTATAAAAAGAATATAAAGGGTGGTTTTTTTGAATTATATTATTGTAGACACATATAAGGAGCTTAGTAAAAAGGCGGCGAATATTATTGTTTCGCAAGTAACATTAAAGCCGAATTGTGTTTTGGGTCTTGCGACGGGCTCTACGCCCTTAGGTACCTACTCAAATATGGTTGAAAAGTATAATGCGGGTGATGTAGATTTTTCAAAAGTTACATCATTTAATCTTGATGAATATGTAGGTTTGGATTCTCTACATAACCAAAGCTACAGATATTTTATGAATGAAAATTTATTTTCAAAAATTAATATCAAAAAAGAAAAAACTTTTGTACCAAACGGAATGGCCGAAAATCTTATAGAAGAGGGAAAAGAATATGACAGGCTTATTGAAAGCTTTGGTGGTATTGATTTACAGCTTCTTGGAATAGGCATTGATGGGCACATAGGTTTTAATGAACCCGATAAGGTATTTACTGCCGAAACACATATTGCAGAGCTTGACGACTCTACAATCAAAGCAAATTCCCGCTTTTTTAACTCGGAAAAAGACGTTCCAAAGCAAGCCATTACAATGGGTATGAAGTCAATTATGAGAGCAAAGAAAATACTTCTTGTTGCAAACGGAAAAGGAAAGAAAGATATTTTAGAAAAGGCTATTTATGGCCCAATAGATCCTATGATTCCCGCTTCAATATTGCAACTTCACCCTGATGTAACGGTAATATTTTCAAAGGAATGATTTGGCAGTAACAGGTATACTCAACAGAAAAAATGCGAAAATTTATCCCACCGCAATTATTGAAGGAACATCAATTGTCAGTATAAGGCGATTTTGAAACACATGGTGTTTAGATGCTAGACGCTAGATAACAAAACCGACGGTTTGCTTTTTTGCATTACCGTCGGTTTTTTAAAACATAATTCAACCTTGTTCAGAGCTATAATGCTCTAAGAACGAGGTTATTTTTATTTTTTTATATCGATTATTATTTGCTGAATGTGTTGAATTTCCTCATCTGTAAGACCTGTTACCTCAATAAACTTTTTCCCATCACGAGCAAGCAAATAATCGGTCGTGACACACAAAACATCCGCAATTTTAGAAAGCATTTCAATTGATGGCTGTATATTATCATTTTCCCAATTAGATACACTTTGCTTTGTAACATTCAAAAGTCGAGCCAATTCAACTTGGCTCATTTTTTTAGCAAGTCTTATTTCTCTTATTCTTTCATTTAACATATTCAAAAGCCTTTCATCAAATATTACAATACTATTGTAATATTTTTCTTGACTTTATAAAAATACTATGGTATATTAATATTGTACTCGAAATAGGTAGAATTATGATGAATTTTAAAAAGATATGCTATATATTCGTGTTTATAACACTGATTGCACTGCTTATAATTACAGGGTGTCCCTTTTATAATATTTTTAAAATAGAATGTCCTGCTTGCGGAACAACACGAGCATGGATAAGTTTTTTAAACGGTGATTTTAAAAAGGCACTTGATTATAATCTCTTTTTCTTTATTATGCCGTTTTTTATTTTATACTTTCTATTTAAAAATCGCAATCCGAAAAAAAGCATTAAATACTGTGAAATATTACTTATTATTTTTTCTGTATTAATTTTTGCATATCATTTATTCAGACTATATTACCAAGTAAAGGTATTATAAATATTTTTTGAAAGGATGTTTATTATGGATGCACAAAAGGTAGATATGTTTGTAATGACAAACCAAAAATATTTTCCTGCTGAAAAAATTGTGTTTCTAAAACAAAAATTGATGGAGGCAGACGAAAGTAAATTCACTTTAGCATCAACTGTTGAGCTTAAAGACCCTACGACCATTCTTTTGCTTTCTTTGTTCTTGGGTGGTTTGGGTGTTGACCGCTTTATGCTTCATGAGACCGGAATGGGTGTTTTAAAACTTCTCACTGGTGGTTTATGTGGAATACTTACTATTATCGACTGGTTTTCTGTTCAAAAGAAAGCCAAAGATTTAAACTACAATAACATTATGACAATATTATAATTCTTTTATGTTATTGAAGTGAAGATATAAAAAATATGTATCCCTTGAGTGCCAAAAATATTTAGGCAATAAAAAATCTGCAATAAAAGTGCTTTTTGATGCATTTTATTGCAGATTTTTATTTATAAAGATATACCGAGAAATTGAAATTTGACGGTTAGAATAGCCTTCCCCTTGATGGGGAAGGCTTATAAACCATAATTTATAATTCACTACAACACAAGGCTTGGGGCAGTGTAAATTCTGGTGGCAAGCTCTTGGTCTAACAGATAAAGGCTTTTAGGGTCATCGCCGAAAAGCTTATATTTATTAACCATTTTATCGGCGTTTTCTTCCTCCTCCATCTGCTCCTTAACAAACCAATCCAAAAACTGCATTGTTCTGAAATCCTTAACAGAATAGGCAGCATCATAAATATTATGAATAAGACTTGTTACATATCTCTCGTGCTCGGCACCCGCTAAAAGTGGGTCAAGATGGTTTTCAAAAGTCTTATCGGGCTTATCAATAGCCTTAAGCTCGACGGGAATACCGTTAATTTGCAAATATTTAAGGAACAAAAGTGCGTGGTCACGCTCCTCCCCAGCCTGAATAGTATACCAGTTTGCAAAACCGTCTAAATCGTTTGCGGTGTAATAATTTGCAATATCTAAATAAAGATATGCACTGTAAAACTCCTTGTTTATCTGGTCATTTAAAAGTTCAATTACCTTTTTGTCTAACATAAATATCGCTCCTTTTTTCAAAACTTGACAAAATAAAAATATATGTTATAATATAAGTGAAATAAGGCAAACCGATAGACGGTTAGCCTCTGTTTAACTTATAACCGCTAAACTTTGCGAGGGTTGGGCGGTTATTTTTTTATGCTCGTTATGTAGCCTGTTGCTACAATAAGGACTAATATTATAAAATAATAATATTCCATAGCATCACCCCCTTAATTCAAAGAGGGCAAACTCCCTCTAAAAATCAAAGGGCTAACCGCCTACCTTCATATAGGCTTACCTTATTCCAAAAGCATTATATCATATTACGACAAATAATGCAACAAAAACCGCCTCGAAAGGCGGTTTTAATGTTTTATGATTACTTAAAATAACGGTTTAAAAGTCCCTCAAATGCCTTGCCGTGACGAGCTTCATCACGTGCCATTTCGTGAACAGTATCGTGGATTGCATCAAGGCCAAGCTCCTTAGCAAGCTTTGCAAGCTCGTTTTTACCGTAGGTTGCACCGTTTTCTGCCTCTACGCGAACCTTAAGATTTTCTTTGGTGCTGGGGCTTACAACCTCGCCTAAAAGCTCGGCGAATTTAGCTGCGTGCTCTGACTCTTCCAAGGCTGCCTTTTCCCAATAAAGACCGATTTCGGGATAGCCCTCTCTATGTGCTGCTCTAGCCATTGCAAGGTACATACCAACCTCGGTGCACTCGCCCATAAAGTTCTCGCGAAGACCGTCAACAATTCTCTGGTCAACACCCTTTGCAATGCCGATTACATGCTCGGCAGCCCAAGACTGCTCTTCCTCTTGAAGCTTGAACTTGGTATCGGGAGCTTTACAAATAGGGCACTCGGAGG
>JAGARD010000147.1 GCA_017622415.1 Clostridia bacterium
CAGAAGAAGATGATGACTTTTTCACTACTACTGATATTTCAGCCTCACGTGCACTTATTCTTACCTATGTAGGACTTTTTAAAACAAGTGGATTTTATGATATGATTCAGAAAGAGTGCGGATTGGACTATTCCTCTGCTCAGCTTAGCGGAATGGTTAGCTTTGTACAACGTGAGGAAAATTCTTTGTTTATAGATGTTACCGTTACCTGCACTAATCCCAAGCATGCTATAAAAATAGCCGAAACAATATATGAGTTTGGTGACGATTATTTGGTAGGTCAGCTTCCGATTGCCTATGTTAAGGCTATTGAGGATACTAATTCTACAGCAGTTCAGAATTACCCTGTCACCTCAACAACTATGATGGCAGCGGTTATTTTAGGTGCTGTATTGGTTTTTGCAATCGCGATTATCATTACAGTTATGGACAAGACCATTAAGGGTGAAAATGATTTTACCGCTAATTATGATATACCGATTTTGGGTAATATTCCCAACTTTAAAGCAGCTGCGAGAGAGGAGAAGAAATAAGGTATGAAGCCCATAAATTATTACAAATCCAAAAGCTATTATGATGAAAAAAGCCTTGAGCCAACAAACAGAACAGTTCCTTTTGCTGTTATTGAATCATATAAAGCCATAAGAACAAACCTTATGTTTTTGCTTTCGCAAACCCGCAGTCATACTTTTGAAGTCTCCAGCTCTCTTCCGGGTGAGGGAAAATCCTCCTGTGCGGTTAACTTGGCTATTGCTTTTTCTCAGCTTGGCAGTAAAATTCTTCTTATAGATGCTGACCTTAGAAAGCCTTCGGTATATCGCAAGCTTCGTTTGCAAAATTCTAAGGGACTTAGCTCGGTTTTGGTTGATTTCTGTTCATTTTCTGAAGCTGTTATGCAAATCAACGCCAATTTTGACGTATTGCTTTCTGGACCGATACCGCCTAACCCTTCTGAGCTTTTAGGCTCTGAGCAAATGACTCGTTTACTTGAGTCTATTAAGGATAAATATGATTATATTATTATAGATACACCGCCTGTAAATGTTGTTTCCGACGCGGTAATTTTGGCAGCTAAAACCGAAGGTATTGTTATGGTTGTTCAGGATAAGAAAACAACCCATGATGAATTTAAAAAGGCAGTTTCTTCGCTTAGCTTTGCAGATGCACGTCTTCTTGGAGTAGTTCTTAACAGTAGCTCCGAAAAGAGTGCAAAATATCCTACTAAAGCTCAGCGTTATCGGTATTAGTATTATGTTTACCGACATTCATTCACATATACTCCACGGCATTGATGACGGTCCCGAAAATTTTGAGCAATCTGTTTTACTTTTAAATGAGGCATCTCGAAACGGGGTAAAAAGAATTATTGCTACACCTCATTTTCACGCTTCCAGACACGGACTTGATGAGCGTTTGGCTTTAGCCGCTGACAGATATTCAAAGCTTCAAAATTATATTTTAGAAAATAATATTCCTGTTTCGCTTTTGCAAGGCTTTGAGGTTAGATATTTTAACGGGATTTCCCGAATAGATTCCCTTAATAAGCTTTGCATTAACGGTTCTAAGGTTTTGCTTTTGGAGCTTGATGCCTCAAACATCACCGAAGCCGTTGCAGATGAAATCTTAGATATGAGCTATTCGGGCTATAAGGTTGTGCTTGCCCATATTGAACGGTATACTAAATTATCGGGCTTTAAACAAATTAAAAGGTTAATTGCAGACGGCGAGGTTATAGCACAGTGCAATGCCGATTCATTTTTATCGGGTTGTTTCGGGCGTGCGGCACAACGTCTTTTAAAGGAAAATATGGTATCGATTATTGCAAGCGATATGCATTCCTTGGAGCATCGCCCCCCTAATTTAAAGCAGGCCTATGAAGCAATTGAAAATAAATTCGGTCCTAAGGTGAAAAGCAGATTGATTTATAAAGCAGAAAATCTTTTTGATATGTGTCTGTAAGAATTTCAAAAAATAAGGATTAAAAAAGAAAGGAAGGATCACGGTTTTGAAGTTTAAAATGCAAATAAGATCTCTCAGAATACCTATAATATTTTTAGCAGATATCCTTTTAACCGCCCTTTCATTTTTTGTTACATATAGTTTTTTGTCGCATAGCATTAGGGCAACTTATAGCTACTTGGATATAATATTATCTGTTGCAAGCTATATTTTAATAACGGTGCTAAGCTTATTGTTATTCGGTTGTTATAGAAGAAAAGTATTGGATAACCCCAAAAAAACAGTTTTTCGTGTTTCGTTTTCTGTTTTGGTTGCTCAATTAATTTGTTTTGTAATTTTCCATTTTTGCCCTATTTTCAATATAAAACTCGGACTGCATATGCTTGTAGCCAGCACAGCGGTTGTTATTTTAATACCTTTAACGCATATATTGCAAAATACTCTAAAAAACTACTATTTAAATAATCTTTCTACAAAGCCTAGTGATATACCAACCCTCATAATAGGTGCGGGCTTTACGGGAAAAATGGTTTATCATGAGATTGTTTCCGACCTAGATAGCGGTCTTACACCTGTTTGCTTTGTGGATGACGACAGGGATTTAATTTCAACTAAAATATTCGGACTTAATATATACGGTCCCGTTATGCTTTTGCCCGAACTTTGTAAAAAGCATAACATTGGTATGATAGTTTTTGCAATCCCATCCTGCCCGTCTGAACAGAGAAAACGCATTTTATCTATTTGCAGCAGCACAGGCTGTGATATACGAATAATCCCTTCAATAGACGAATTAAAACATGGTACAGCTTTATTTAAACAGGCACATTCCATTAATGTAGAGGAGCTTTTGGGCAGAGATGCCATAAGCATTGAAAACATTCACGTTTCCGAAACACTTCATAATCAGGTTTGCCTTGTAACGGGTGGAGGCGGCTCAATTGGCTCTGAGCTTTGCCGTCAAATTATTTTAATGCATCCTAAAAAGGTTGTAATTGTTGATATTTATGAAAACAACGCCTATGATATTCAGCAGGAGCTTACCCGTCAAGGCTTTGGTGGGAGTGTTTTTGTAGAGATTGCTTCTGTTCGTGATAAAGAAAAAATGCGTCGCCTTTTTGAAAAATATAAGTTTGATATTATATTCCATGCGGCGGCTCATAAGCACGTGCCTCTTATGGAAACAAACCCTGAAGAAGCGGTTAAAAATAATATCGTTGGTACATATAATATAGCTCACTTTGCCCATAAGTATAATGTTAAAAAAATGGTGCTTATTTCTACCGATAAGACTGTAAATCCCACCAATGTTATGGGTGCAAGCAAGCGTGTTTGTGAAATGGTAATGCAGTATATGGCTCAAACCTACCCAACTACTAAGTATACCTCGGTGAGATTTGGTAATGTTTTAGGCTCCAACGGCTCGGTTATTCCGCTTTTTACAAAGCAAATAGAGGCGGGGGGACCCGTAACCGTTACACACCCCGAAATTATACGCTATTTTATGACCATTCCCGAGGCTGTTGCCTTAGTGCTTGAGGCAGGAACAATGTCTTTAGGTGGAGAAACCTTTGTTTTAGATATGGGAGAGCCCGTGAAAATAGTAACACTTGCGGAAAATCTTATTAGAATGTACGGTTATGAGCCCTACGAGGATATGAAAATAGAATTTTGCGGACTTAGACAGGGTGAAAAGCTGTACGAAGAGCTGTTGCTCAGCACCGAAAACCTTAAAGAAACCCATAATAAAAAGATTTTTATTATGGATCAACAAAATATTGATTGTGATTTATTTAAGAAGAATATTCAAAAACTGTTTGAAATATCCTTTGCTAATGATTCTGAGGCTACTGTTTCTATGCTTCATAAAATGGTTCCCGAATTTAAAACTCCCGAAGAGGTTAATGCGGCAGTAGCAAATTAAAAACAATAGAATAAGAATTATAAAATCTGCAATAAAGGAGCTTTTGCCTTTAATTGCAGATTTTTATGTCTATAAATATATTAGATGTTAATATAGAATAACCACATTTATGCATAAATATGCTACATATTCTGCATAAATATGCAAAATATAAAAAGTTATTGTCAAAGTGTACAAAAAGCTTGCGTTTTTAGTATAAAAGCCTATATAATGTGGGATTTTTGATATAAATTATAAGAAAAATTATAAAAAAGGGTTGACAAATATAAAAAAATATTGCATAATTATACACGTAATTTGAATAAAGTTTCTTTTGGAGGAATTTAAAATGAATAAAAAGGATATTAAAAAAGTTGTTTTAGCATATTCCGGCGGATTGGATACTTCTATTATCATCCCTTGGCTTAAGGAAAATTATAACAACTGTGAGGTTATTGCAGTATCGGGTGACGTTGGTCAGGGTACCGAGCTTGACGGCCTTGAGGAAAAGGCTCTTGCTACAGGCGCATCCAAGCTTTACGTTTTAGACCTTAAACAGGAATATGTTGAAGAGTATATCTGGCCCTGCCTTAAAGCGGGTGCTGAGTATGAGCAGTATCTGCTCGGTACCTCTCATGCCCGTCCTTGCATTGCAAAGGGTCTTGCTGAAATTGCAATTAAGGAGGGTGCTGATGCTATCTGTCACGGCTGTACAGGTAAGGGTAATGACCAAGTTCGTTTTGAGCTTACCTTAAAGGCATTTGCCCCTGAAATGGCTATTATCGCTCCTTGGAGAGAGTGGGATATTAAGTCCAGAGAAGAGGAAATCGAGTATGCTGAGGCACACAATATCCCCTTAAAAATAAACCGTGAAACAAACTATTCTAAGGATAAAAACGTTTGGCACTTATCTCACGAGGGTCTTGATTTAGAAGACCCCGCAAACGAGCCTCTTTATAATAAAGAGGGCTTTTTGGAGATGGGCGTTTCTCCCGAACAGGCTCCCGATGTTCCTACTTATGTAAACATTCATTTTGAAAAGGGCGTTCCCACTGCTATTGACGGTAAGGAAATGAACGGTCTTGAGATTGTTGAAAAGCTTAATGAGCTTGGCGGTGCAAACGGCGTAGGTCTTCTCGATATTGTTGAAAACCGTCTTGTTGGTATGAAGTCCAGAGGCGTTTACGAAACTCCCGGTGGTGCAATCCTTTACAAGGCTCACGAGCTTTTGGAAATGATTACTCTTGACCGCGAGACCTCTCACTACAAAAAGCTTGTTGCCCAGAAATTCGGCGAGCTTGTTTATAACGGACTTTGGTTTACCCCCTTAAGGGAAGCCCTTTCGGCTTTTGTGGATGAAACTCAAAAAACCGTTACAGGTGACGTAAAGGTTAAACTTTATAAAGGCAACATTATTAACGCAGGTGTTACTTCACCCTACACCCTTTATGATGAAAACGTTGCTTCCTTTGGCGATGACGGCGGTGCTTACGACCAAAAGGATTCTGCAGGCTTCATTAACCTTTTCGGTCTTTCAATTAAGGTTAAGGCACTCTTAGATAAGCAGAGAGGCGAAAACTAATATTTAAAACAAAGCGACAAAGGGTAAAACCACCCTTTGTCGTATTGTACTTGAAGGAGATACATAAAATGCAGCTTTGGAAGGGTAGATTTGAAAAAGAGCTTGACCCCAAAACCAATGATTTTAATTCTTCAATATCCTTTGACAGTCGTATGTTTAAAGAGGATATTGAGGGTAGCATTGCCCACGCAACAATGCTAGCGGCTAAGGGAATAATCACATCGGAGGACTTAGGTGCAATTGTTGAGGGGCTAAAGAATATAAAAGCCGAAATTGAAAGCGGAGAACTGCTTATTGACCCCAATGCAGAGGATATTCATACCTTTGTGGAGGGTGAGCTTACCGCTAGAATAGGTGCGGCGGGTAAAAGACTTCACACCGCCCGTAGCCGTAATGACCAAGTTGCACTTGATATAAGACTTTACCTTAGAAAAGAGTGTGAGGCTCTTTATGCTCAGCTTACCGAGCTTATTGATGTTCTTTTGAAAAAAGCCGAGCAATACGCAGATGCGGTTATGCCCGGCTATACCCATCTTCAAAGGGCACAGCCTATAACCTTTGGGCATCATCTTTTGGCGTATGCTGAAATGCTTCTTCGCGATAAAGAGCGTCTTAGTGATGCAAAAAACAGAATGAACTATTGTCCCTTAGGTGCTTGTGCTTTAGCGGGTACCACCTATAACACCGACCGCGAAATGACTGCTAAGGATTTAGGCTTTTTTGGTCCTATGCAAAATTCTTTGGACTCGGTTTCGGATAGAGATTTTTGTATTGAGCTTGCAGCTGCACTTTCAATAATAATGGTACATCTTTCCCGTTTTTCGGAGGAAATTGTGCTTTGGGCATCATTTGAGTTTAAATTTATAGAGCTTGATGACGCATTTTCCACAGGCTCATCTATAATGCCTCAAAAGAAAAACCCCGATATTACCGAGCTCATCAGAGGTAAATCGGGCAGAGTGTTCGGCGACCTTACAACTCTACTCACTATGATGAAAGGTCTGCCTCTTGCCTATAATAAGGATATGCAGGAGGATAAGGAGGCAATTTTTGATGCTTTTGATACTGTAAAAATGTGTCTTACTGCCTTTATTCCTATGCTTGATACAATGGTAGCACTTCCAAAAAATATGCGTAAAGCGGCAGCAGGCGGATTTATAAACGCTACCGATTGTGCCGACTATCTTGTAAGTAAAGGTCTTCCCTTTAGAGATGCTTATAAAGCAACGGGTGAGCTTGTTGCTCTTTGCATTAAAAAAGGCACTACCTTAGAGGAACTGCCTTTAGAGGAATATAAAAATATTTGTGATATGTTTGATGATGGCGTTTACACCGCAATTGATTTAGATAAATGTGTAAACGACCGTACCTCGCTCGGAGGCCCTGCCCCTCAAAATGTGCTTGCACAGGTAAAAAGGGTTAAAGAAATTAATAAATAACCAACATAGGTGATAAAATGACAAAGGTGTTTATTGACGGTAGTCAAGGTACTACGGGACTTAAAATATTTGGCAGACTTAAAAAAAGGGATGATATTGAGCTTATAACCCTTTCAGAGGAGCTTAGAAAGGATTTATCTGCTCGAAAGCAAGCTCTTAATTCGGCAGATATTGCCTTTTTGTGTCTGCCCGATGATGCCGCTAAAGAGGCAGTTTCACTTATAGAAAATGAAAATACAGTGGTTATAGATACCTCAACCGCTCACCGCACCAATGATGATTGGGCATACGGTTTTCCCGAGCTTTCAAATGAACTGGAAAATAAGCTTGTTTCATCAAAAAGAATAGCCGTACCGGGTTGTTATGCAAGCGGATTTATAGCTTTGGTTAAGCCATTAGTAGAAAACGGATTTATTAGTGCAAATCAGGATATTTTCTGTCACGCAATTTCTGGCTACAGCGGTGCAGGTAAAAAGGGTATTGCCCAGTATGAGGATGAGAATAGAGATAAATCTCTCGATGCTCCGCGCGAGTACGCATTAACACAACAGCACAAGCATCTAAAGGAAATGAAAATTATTAGCGGTCTTAAAAATGAGCCTGTTTTTTCTCCTTATGTTTGTGATTATTTCTGCGGAATGGTAATGACTGTACCTATTCTTGCAAAGGACTTAAAAAACGGCAAAACGGCTGAGGATGTAAAAGCCCTTTATGCTAAAAAATATAACGGTACAATTGTAAAATATAAAGAGTCGATTGATGAAAACGGTTTTATTTCGGGTAATGCTATGGCAGAAAATGACGGTATGGAAATAACCGTCGCAGGTAATGAAGAAAGAATATTGCTTATTGCCCGTTATGATAATTTAGGCAAGGGAGCCAGTGGAGCAGCCTTGGAGTGTATGAATTTTAAAATGGGTCAAAAACCCGAATTTATGCTTAGGGTGAGCAATTAAACCCGAACCCGCCGCAAAGCGGCATGTTTTGGAGCTTTTTGCTCCGTTCGTTCTCGTAAGGCGAGAGCATTATTTCGCCCGACCGAAACAAAAATCTCTCAAAATCTTCACGCTTTGAGGTCGCAGATTTTGTAAAGTGCGGATTTTTGTTCAGGCGAGGCACAAAACACAGCAAATCCTTTTGGATTTGCGAGTATTTTAACAAAGGATGAGCGAAAATCCGCCTTTACAAAACGGTGTTCGGATTTGATTGCTCACCCTAATATATAGGTGAAATTTATGGTAGAATTTATAAATGGCGGTGTAACCGCACCAAAAGGCTTTAAAGCAAGCGGAATACATTGCGGAATAAGAAAGAACAAGACCAAAAAGGATTTAGCTTTAATTGTAGCCGATACCGATTGTGATGTGGCGGCAGTTTATACTCAGAATTTGGTTTACGGTGCACCCATAACCGTTACAAAAAACAATATCGCTGACGGTAAAGCTAGAGCAGTTATTTGTAATAGCGGTATTGCAAATACCTGTAATGCCGATGGCATAGAAAAGGCAGAGCTTATGTGTTCTCTTGCCGCTGAGGCTTTAAGCTTAAAGCCTGGCGATTTCGTTGTTGCATCAACAGGTGTTATAGGTCAGCCAATTGATATTGAGCCTATTAAAAACGGTCTTCCTCAGTTGGTTGCCGAGCTTAGTACAGACGGCTCTTCCAATGCCGCCGAAGCTATTATGACAACCGATACCGTTAAAAAGGAATTTGCGGTTGAGTTTGAACTCGGTGGAAAGGTATGCAAAATCGGTGCCATTTCTAAGGGAAGTGGTATGATTCATCCCAATATGGCAACTATGCTATGCTTTGTAACAACCGATGCTAATATCGACTCTAAAATGCTTAAATCCGCTCTGTTGGAGGTGGTCGCTGATAGCTTTAATATGCTCTCAGTAGATGGGGATACCTCTACTAATGATACTGTTGCAGTTTTGGCGTCTGGTATGGCGGAAAACACAAGAATTACTGAAAAAAATGCCGATTATGATACCTTTGTTTCAGCACTTTCTGCAATATGCGAAAAACTCGTTAAGCTTATGGCAAAAGACGGCGAGGGTGCAACTAAGCTGGTAGAATGTCAGGTAAGCGGTGCTAAAACAAAAGAAATTGCAAAGGTATGTGCTAAATCTGTAATTTGCTCGTCGCTTGTTAAAGCCGCTATGTTTGGTGCTGATGCCAACTGGGGCAGAATACTCTGTGCACTAGGCTATGCAGGTGTAGATATTGATGTAAATAAGGTAGATGTTTACTTTAAATCCGAGGGCGGCGAGATTTTAGTCTGCAAGAATGGTGCAGGAGTAGATTTTTCAGAAGAAAAAGCTAAGGAAATTCTTGTAAAGGACGAGATTTACATTATTGTAAGCTTAAATGACGGTGAATTTTCCGCCAATGCTTACGGATGTGACCTTACCTATGATTATGTAAAAATAAACGGTGATTATCGCACCTAATTTCAAGTAATTTTGTCCGCAAAACATTTTTAGGCTCGGGGCAGTACTTTATGTACGGCACCGCTCGCCGTAAAAATACTCTGCAAACAAAATTCTTTTGAAATTTAATATCTACGGGGCGTCCCGTAAAATAAAAAACGGAGAAGATATTATGAATCTTACTAATGCAGAAAGAGCTGAGGTTTTAACTCAGGCACTTCCATATATAAAAAGGTATAACGGCGAAATAGTTGTCGTTAAGTATGGCGGAAATGCTATGATAAACGAACAGCTTAAACAGCAGGTTATGGAGGATATTGTTCTTTTGTGGCTTATTGGTGTTAAGGTTGTTTTGGTGCACGGTGGCGGTCCTGAAATCAGCGATTTAATGGATAAGCTTGGCAAAAAGCCCGAGTTTGTAGATGGTCTTCGCGTTACCGATAAGGAAACGGTTGATATTGTCCAAATGGTGCTTGCGGGCAAGGTTAATAAAACTCTTGTAAACCTTTTAGAAATGAAAGGCGGCAAGGCAATGGGCATATCGGGTATGGACGGTTGCCTTATTGAGGCAGAGGTTAAGGACGAGCGTTTAGGCTTTGTTGGTAGGGTTACAAATGTTAATATCGAGCCCATTACCGACCTTTTGGAAAAAGGCTATATTCCCGTTATTTCCACCATTGACTGTGATAAGCAGGGTAATGCCTATAACATAAACGGCGACACAGCG